>NZ_VFIY01000005.1:7500-307500 GCF_006385175.1 Emcibacter nanhaiensis | reverse complement strand
GGGACAACAGGAAACGGAACTGGAAGCGCGGCTGCAGGCCCGGACCGGGCAGATGACGGAAACCCTCGGCGCCATGCAGCGCCTGAGCCAGCAACCGCCCGAACTGGTGGCCTTCCGCCCCGACGAGGCCGTCAACAGCCTGCGCAGCGCCAGCCTGCTGAAGGTGATCCTGCCCGAACTGGAAGGCAAGGCCCGGGCGATCCGCCAGGACATTGGCGACCTGCAGGACCTGCGCCAGGACATCCGCCAGGAACAGGAAGGCCTCAGGGAAGAGCTTGCCGAGCTGAGCGACTCGCAGGAAGAACTGAACAAGCTGTTGAGTGCGCGCGAGATGCGTCATCGCCAGCTGGAACAGGCCACCCGGCAAGAACGCCAGAAGCTGAAAAAATTCGCCGCCACGGCTCAAAACCTGCAAGAACTGATTGAGCGGATTGAAGAAGAAAACCGTCTGCGGGAGAACGCCGCCCGCGAAGCCGCCAAACGACTGGAGGACAGGCCGCAGGTTGAAACCGGCAAGGAAACAGCCCCGGCCCAGGTTGCCTCCCTGCCCTCGGGCAGTTCCACTTTTACCCAGGCGAAAGGCAACATTCCGCTGCCGGCCCGCGGCACGATCGCCGTCCGCTTTGGCGATACCACGCCGGAAGGCCGTAAATCAAAAGGAATCACCATCAATACACGGTCCCAGGCCACGGTGATCGCTCCCCATGACGGGCGCGTTGTCTTTTCAGGAAAATTCCGCTCCTACGGGCAACTTCTTATCATTTCCCACGGAGACGGTTATCATACTCTGCTGGCCGGCATGAGCCGGCTTGACGCGGTTGTCGGTCAATGGGTATTAAAAGGTGAACCAGTCGGCCAGATGGCGTCCACTCAGCTGGCGTCTGACGGCACGGTCACCGGAACCCTGGGGCAGAAACTCTATTTGGAGATCCGACGTAAAGGCATGCCTATCAATCCGCTGCCCTGGATCATTGCTCGTGACAGAAAGGTACTTGGCTAAATGAAAAAGTTTGCTGCAACTGCTGTGATCGCTCTCAGTATTTTTGGCGCCGGCATGGCCGTCAATGATGTGAGCTACAGCGCCAACTCAGATACCTACAAACAGCTCAACCTGTTTGGCGATGTGTTCGAGCGCATCCGGTCGCAATATGTGAAGGAAGTGAAGGACGAGGAACTGATCGAAGCGGCCATCAACGGCATGCTGGCGTCCCTCGACCCCCATTCCAGCTATCTCAACCCGAAGAATTTCGAGGATATGCAGGTCCAGACCCGCGGTGAATACGGCGGACTCGGCCTGGAAGTGACCCAGGAAAGCGGCGTGGTCAAGGTGGTTTCCCCCATTGACGACACCCCGGCCGAACGGGCCGGCATAAAAGCCGGTGACTATATCACTCACCTTGACGGCGAACAGGTCATGGGCCTGACCCTGAACGAAGCCGTGGAAAAAATGCGCGGCGAAGTGGGCGAACCCATTGTCCTGACGGTGGTCCGCAAAGGGGAAAAGGCGCCGCTGGAAATCTCCATTACCCGTGACGTGATCAAAATCAAATCGGTGCGTTACCGGGTCGAGGATGAGATCGGTTATGTCCGCATTACCTCCTTTACCGAAAACACTGAGGAAAACCTGAAAGAAGCCCTGTCCGCCATCAAGGAGGAGCTGGGCGACAATATGCAGGGTGTGGTGCTTGACCTGCGCAACAATCCCGGCGGGCTGCTGGACCAGGCCATTGCCGTCTCCGACGCCTTCCTGGACCGCGGCGAAGTGGTATCGACCCGGACCCGCAACGACCGGTCAGTGCAGCGCTATAACGCCCGCAAGGGTGACCTGATCGGCGGCAAGTCCCTTGTCGTGCTGATCAATGGCGGCTCCGCCTCTGCCTCAGAGATTGTCGCCGGCGCCCTGCAGGACCACCAGCGCGGCGTGGTTGTCGGCACCCAGTCCTTCGGCAAAGGGTCCGTGCAGACCGTTATTCCGCTGGGCGCGAACGGCGCCATGCGCCTGACCACCGCCTATTATTTCACCCCGTCCGGCACCAGCATCCAGGGCGACGGCATTACCCCGGACGTGGTTGTCGAGCAGCTGCGCCTGGAAGATGCCGAGGCGATCAACACCCGCCGGCGCAGTGAAGCGAGCCTGCGGGGTCACCTGGATAACCCGAATGCCGACGACGAAGAAGCCGACGACGAAGAAGCCGATGTCGAACAGGACAGCGGTGACGACCAGGATCAGACCAGCGGCGACGCCGGAGACGAGGAAGAGGAAGAAGACCTGACCACCGCCCAGCGCGATTATCAGCTCAACTATGCCTTCAACCTGATCCGGGGTATGGCCATCGCCAGAAATTACGAGTAAACAGGAAAAGGCGGACGTCGGGCTCTTGAGCCCGGCCTCCCGATCATGCCCGATAGCGGCGGGAACCGGAATAAGGTAAATGTAAAGGGGAAGGCCGGAAACGGCCGGGAAAAAATGGCAGGCGAGCCGGAATTACCAACCATGACGCGCAGACGCACCATCAGTCCGCTGGTGGCGGCCTGGGTCCTTGTGCTTGTTTGCTTCGGCGGCCTGTTTCTCTGGCTGTCCCTGACGGCTGACGAGCCCGACAAACAGAAGGTTGCGGAACAGCGCGACGAGGCCGCACCGGACAAGAAGGCTGCCTCGGAAAGCATTATCGTTTTGTCCGACCCTGAGGACAGTCTTTCCTTTGCCGACCAGGAAACAACATCCGAAGAAGAGCCGCAGGAACAGGCGGCAGACGCGGGGGCTGAGCCGGAACCGGAACCTGACCGGGCCGAAGAGCAAATTCCCTATACCAAGTTCATACGCCTGAAAGAGGTGCCAAACCCGGGCCTTGTGGTCGAGGGCAAGGACGGCCCGCTGCCGGTGCTGGGACCGGACGGGCTGGTGGCCTGGCAGGAATACGCCCGTCCCCATGAAGACCTGAGCATCGCACCGCGCATTGCCATCGTGGTCAAGGCTGTCGGCATGAACGCCGAATATAGCGAACGGGCGATCAAGGAACTGCCCGGTGAAATGGATATTGCCATCACCCCCTATGGCCGCAATCTGCAGGACTGGGTGGATATGGGCCGGGAATATGGTCACGAGGCCCTGCTTCTGGTGCCCATGGAACCGCTGAATTATCCGGAAAATGACCCCGGACCGCATACCCTGATGGCCGGATATTCCGCGCGCGACAATATGAACCGCCTGATGTGGGTATTGTCCCGGATAACCGGCTATGTGGGTGTGCTGAACGAAATGGGGTCAAAATTTACCGCCTCGGAGAATGCCGTTCATCCCGTTCTCGAGGAACTGCACCGGCGCGGCCTGATGTTCGTGGACTCCCGCTCCAGCCGCTACAGCGTTGCCGCCAAATATGCCCGCAGGATCGGCATGCCCCGCGCCCTCAACAACCGCTATATCGACAATGTGGTCAGTGAAGAAGAAATCCAGACCCGCCTCAAGGAACTGGAAAGTACCGCAAAAACCTATGGCGCCGCCCTGGGCATTGCCCGCGCCTTCCCGCTGACCATCGAACAGCTCGACGCTTGGGCCAGGACCCTGCCGGCCAAGGGTATTCAGCTGGTGCCGGTCACGGCCATCGCCAACCGCCAGCCAATCCGGTAATTGCGTCAACATCAACAAACAGTGTTCAGCTGCCCCTTGCAAGTCACGCCCGATTGGTGAAAATAGAAGCCGTAAGCACACCGTTCCAAGAGGTCCTATGACAGACAAAGAAAATCTCCCCTATCGCCCCTGTGCCGGCATGATGCTCCTGAACCGGGACGGCCGGGTTTTTGTGGCCCAGCGCATTGACCAGACCGCCGAAGCCTGGCAGATGCCCCAGGGCGGGATCGACAAGGGCGAAGAGCCCCGAGACGCTGCCCTCAGGGAGCTGGAAGAAGAAATCGGCACCGACAAGGTGGAACTGATTGCCGAAACCGGCGACTGGCTGACCTATGACCTGCCCGACCATCTGATTGGCAAGGTCTGGAAAGGGCGCTACCGGGGCCAGAAGATGAAATGGTTCGTCTATCTGTTCCAGGGACAGGACCGGGATATCAACCTGGAAACCGACCATCAGGAATTCAGTGAATGGAAATGGATTGAACTATCCGAGCTGCCGGATATGATCGTCCCGTTCAAACGGGATCTCTATCAAACGCTGGTCGACCGCTTTGGCAGCATTATACAAGAACATACAGGCAGAAGTTCATGACACAACCGGAACAAAAAACATTACCTGTCCTTCGCGTGGTCAAGGAGGCCTATCTGACCTTTCGGGCCAACCTGAAACAACATATCTTTTTGTCGTATATTTTTTACCTGCCGCTCACCCTGTTTCTGTTTGCCCCCGAGCTTCTGGTCATTAAATATATGACCCTGGCGGACGGGCAGATCGCCTACCACCTCAGCAAACTGCAATTATCCTATCTGGCGGCAAGCTTTCTGATCTTTGTCGCCCTCACCATGCTGTTCTTCCGGCTTCATCTGCTGGGACGGGACAATTTTCTGAAATTTTCCCTGCCGGACTTGGGCCGGATACTGGTGAAATACCTGCTTTATCTCGCCGCCATGATCATCCTGCTGATGATCTTTGTCATCATGGTGACCACGGTGCTTGGCCTTGTTCTGTCCATTGTAGCCGGCATCAGCGGTCTTGACCTGGCCCCGCAGCATAACCGGGCCCTGGCGATGACCATTGCCACGGCCATCAGCCTTCTCACGGTGGGTATTTCCTTCAGGATGATGATGACCTTCATCAGTATCGCCGAAAACAGGAAATTCATCCCGTTCAAGGAAGCCTGGTACTATACCCGCAACAACGGGGTCGCCCTGTTCCTGTGCTTCCTGCTGACGTTCCTTCCCGCCTGGCTGGTCTATATGGCATGTTTCAACCTGCTGGCCGCCCTTCTCGCAACGACCGGGAACGGAACCGCGACCATAGATCCGACCTTCATTGTCGCCCAATATGTGCTGTGTCCGATTATCTTCGCGCCGGGCTCTCTGTTCTGCGCCGGGCTGACGCAGGCCTATGCCTATCTGGTCGGACCACGCAAGGATACGGGTCATATTGCTGACCTAATTGTCTGATAGGGACGGCACATGGCGAGGGAAACAGGAAAACGGGACAGCTCCATCTTGACCTGCATTCGGGATGCCTACGGCTGCCTGTGGCACTTCAGGTTCCAGCATATCCTGATTTCCCTGTTCGCCTTCCTGCCCTTTTGCCTGGCCGGCTTTCTCGGCTATCTGGATGCCTTCCTGGTTTCAACCAACAGCCAGACCGAGGTGCCGGAAGGGTTTTACCTGTCCTTTATCATCCTGATGCTGACCACATTTGCCTGGCTTGTCCCGTCGGTGATTCTCTGGCACAGGCTGTTCCTGCTCGGGCCGGAACATTTGCTGCGTCGGAAATTCTGGCCGCTGATCACCCGCAGCTTTCATTTCAGCCTCAAGATCCTGGTTTTCCTCGGCGTGCTGCTGGTGCTGCTGTTTTTGATCGGCGGCGCGGTCCTGTTCGTTCTTAACCAGATTACCCTTGACCGGCAGGGATCGGTGGAAGCCATCGGAAACATTGAACTGGCCGTCTATCTGGCGGCTGCCGTGGTCCTGTTCCTGCTGACCCTGGCCATCGGCCTGCGCCTGTCGCTGGCTTTCTCTGCCCAGTCCATTGGCAAAAGGCTGGGGTTCCGGTCCTCCTGGGACCTGACCCGCAGTCTGACCGGGCATATGCTGCTCAGTGTGCTGGCCGGCCTGATCCTGCCTGTTGGGCTGGTGCTGCTGCTGCGACTGCTGGTCCTGTCCCTGTTCGGACTGGATATCCTGTCCGGCCTGGCCATGGCGCCAAAACAGATTTTTATCCTGATCTTTGCCCTGTCCCCGCTCATGTCGCTGCCGCTCGCTTATCTCTGTTCGCAGACGTCGGTGTTTTACCGCAACTGCGGGGCCTGGGACTTCCGCGAACCGTCCTGAAGGCTTTTTCTCAGCCTGGTCTGGAATTCCGTCCGCCGACCCGTTATATATGCCCGAAAGATACTTCGGGAGTAGATGATGAGAATTCTTGTTCTGGGCGCGGGGGCAATCGGAGGATATTTCGGAGGCCTGTTGCTGCACAGCGGCGCAGACGTGACCTTTCTGGTGCGCCGCCGGCGACGCAACCTGCTGAAAAAGAACGGGCTTGTCATTCACACCCCGGACCAGGACTATGACATTGCCGTGGCCGACCATCTGGTGGAACAGGTGGATGAGCCTTACGATCTGGTGATCCTGAGCTGCAAGGCCTATGACCTGGAGGAGGCGATCAAGGCCATCACCCCGGCCGTCGGGCCGGACACCCATGTCCTGCCGTTGCTCAACGGCCTCCGGCATTATGACGTGCTGGATGAGACCTTCGGCGCGGAGAAAATCCTCGGCGGGCTTGCCAAAAATATCTGCACCATGCAGAAGGACGGCAGCATCCGGTCCTGGTCCCGGCCCGGCAATGTCACGTTCGGTCCACGCTCGGAAGAACAATTAGACTTCTGCCGCCAGCTGGAAGAACTGCTGCTCCGGGCGCCGATCAGCGTGACTCATTCCAGTCACATCACCTCGGCCCTGTGGGACAAATTCTGCCTGATCACGGTGCTGGGCGCCATCAACTGCCTTTTGCGCGGCAGCATCGGCGATATCATGGCCACCCGCAACGGACGCGATATCGCCCTTGCCATCATTGACGAATGCGCCGGCACAGCGAAAGCAGCCGGTTATCCCCTGTCCGAGGCCTCCCTTGACTATCTGCAGAGCTCCATGACCCGCGAGGGGTCGGACTATACGTCTTCCATGTTCCGGGATATGGAGCTGGGCAAGTCGGTGGAGGCGGACCAGCTGGTCGGTGACATGCTGATCCGGGCCGAGGACGCCGGGCTGTCCACCCCCTTCCTCAAAGCCGCCTACTGTACCCTGCAGACCTATATGTTGCGCCGGGAAAAGAGCTGACGCCTGTCCCTGCCGGGCTTATTTCCGGTCAATGGCTTTCAGGATATCGGCGGTGAATTTGGCAATGTCGAAACGGATCCCGCCGGCACTGTCATAGCCGCGCCGGACAATCACCAGGTTGCGGGACGGAATGATCATCACATATTGTCCCCTGTTGCCGGCCATGGCAAACACGTCATCCGGCAATCCCGGGAACCGGCTGTCATACAGCCAGAACTGCGCCCCATACCCGGGACGCGGCCGGCCGTCCGCCCCTGTGAGCGGCGGCTGAGCCGGGGCCGGGGTACTGACAAAGTCCCGCCACCAGTCCGGCAATATTCTTTCCCCCTGCCAGACGCCGTTGTTCAGGTAGAGAATGCCGAGCCGGGCCAGGTCCCGCGACGTGCTCCAGACCTGGCTGGACAGGATGAAATTACCCTGCCAGTCGGTTTCAGCCACGGTGCTGTTCATGCCGATCTTGCGGAACAGCTGTTCGGTGGGATAGCGCAACATGGTTTCCGTATCGCCCAGCGTCGCCTTGAGGGACCGCACCGCCAGCAAAGTGTCATTGTTGGCGTACTTCCAGCGTTTGCCCGGGGCGGCCTCCAGCAGTTTTTCGGTGGCATTGTCGGTGACCACACCGCCACCGAAATAAACAAAATTGGTCCGGTTGCCGGCCCGGAAGCTGTCGAGGCCGCTGGCCATATGCAACAGATTCTCCAGGGTGATTTGCTGACGGGGATCGCCGGGCGCCGACCACTCGGGGATATTTGCCGGGGCTTTCAGCTCCAGACGCCCCTGCTTGACGGCGATGCCGATCACGGTTGCGGCGATGCTCTTGGCCACCGACCAGGTCCGCTGCGAGGTATAGGGCGTATAGCCGTCCTTGTACCGCTCGATCAACAATTGATCCGGCGTCGTCACCAGCGCCGCGCTCATGACCTTCGGATCCCCATATTTGTCAGTGGTGAAGGCATCATTGATCACCGCCTTCAGGGCCGGCGAAGCGAGGTCAATTTCCGGCACCGCCTCCCCCAGCGGCCAGGCCTGTCGTTTCCGGCCCTCGTCCGGCTGCCCAAGGTCCGCTGTCGGGACATGCCCGCGCACGGACAGCTCCGCCCCCGGCGGCAACTGGGCACAGCCCAGTCCCGGCCGCCAGACGGCATAGCGTGGCGGCAGGTCGTTGCTGAACCAGGCGGCAACATATTTCTCCTGGTGACTGATAACGGCATCGGGCAACTTGTCAAAATAGTCCCGATAGTCCACCTGGATCCCGCTCAGTTCATCATGCCGGATCATATCGACCGTTTTTCCGCCGTTAAAGGTGGCGCTGCAGGTGAAGGCGGCCTTGTATCCCGCCGTCTGCGATTTCAGGCTTTCCGGCATCAACTCAATTGCCGCCGCCGGGACAGCCGTCACAGCCAGGGCAAGGCCGAAGCTCGCCCCCCGAAAGTGCCGATGCAGGGTTTTCCAGTCAATTTGACACAGCTTCATATCTGATCCCCATTGAATTATTTTTTTCCAAAAAAAGTCATAGCACCCTTTCAGGAACAGGTACAGGGGGCGAAAAGGAGCACAAACAGGCCAAAAATTACAGTTTGTAATATAACTGTCACCCTGCCTTCATAGAAAGTTTGTCTGAAGATTTTTCCGGCGATCCGGAGTCCGGGAAAAAAGAGGACAGGAAAGAACTTGCTATGAAACTCGACAGGAATGGTAAAATACTTGTCTGCGGTTCCATCGCTTACAACACCACAATGGTATTTGACGGTCTGTTTCGGGAATATATTCTGCCCGCCGACCTCAAGATGCTGAACGTGGACTTTAAAGCAGCCGACATGCGCCGGGACTTCGGGGGCAGTGCCGGAAACATTTGTTATAACCTGAACCTGCTCGGCCTCAGGGGATTCCCTGTTGCCGCAGTGGGCCGGGACTTTGGCGACTATCGGCGCTGGATGGCGGAACATAACATTCCCGCCGACTATATCCTGGAAATCGAGGACGGCTATACCTGCAGGAAACATGTCATCACCGACATGGACAATAACCGGATCTCTGACTTCCACGCCGGCGCCATGGAACATTGCCGTGAAATAACCATCCGGAAGGACATCGATATCGCGCTTGGCGTTGTTGCGCCGGACAGCTATGAAGCGATGCAAAACCACACCAAACAACTGTCGCATCAGAATGTGCCGTTGCTGTTGGACCCGGGCGAGCAGGTTTCCGTTCTCGACGGCACCGACCTGATGTGGTTGATGGAACATAGCCGTTGGATGGTGCTCAACGAAGGCGACTGGCAGATGTTCGCCCGAAAAACCAACATGCGGATCGATGTGGCCACGGAAATGCTCGATGCCCTGATCATCACCAACGGGATCGAAGGATCGGTCATCCATACCCGCGATAACCGGTTCAATATTCCCGCCGTCCCGACAGAAGATCCTGTGGATTCCACCGGCTGCGGGGATGCCTATCGGGCGGGTATCATCTTTGGCCTGATGATGGGTCATGACTGGCCAACCACAGGACGGATCGCCAGTTTGATGGCTACGCGGACCATTTCCCATCAAGGGCCCCAGAACCACCGGGTCACCCTGAAACAACTGCGCGAACATTTCGCCAGCCAGTTCATGATTACCCTGGGATAGACTGAGGGCGGGCAAGAGAAACGGCAACAAAAAACCCCGCAGCCGAAACTGCGGGGTTTTCTATGATTCCTTGGGTTCGCCTCAGGCGGCCAGCTCGTCCAGGGCAGCCAGAATGTTCACCAGGCGATCGCGGACCTTTTCCGCACGAGCGCGGTGCAGGTCGTCCTTGGCGTCGGCCACATCTTCGCGGGCATCCTTCAGCTCGGCCTCCAGTTCGGCGCGGTCCAGTTCACCCGGCGCATAGGCTTCTTCGGCCAGGATGGTCAGACCGTTCGGGTTGACCTCGGCAAAGCCGCCGTGCACCAGCAGTTTTTTCATGCTGCCGCCGTCATGGACTTCGATGATGCCGGTTTTCAGGGTAGAGACAACCGGAGCATGATGCGCCATCACGCCAAAGTCACCTTCAGACCCGGGCACCACCACCATGTCCGCATCTTCGGACAGAAGCAGTTTTTCCGGCGAAACCAGTTCGAAATGTATTTTGTCGGCCATTGCTGGCTCCTTTCAAACTTGTAAGTCTTACGCAGCCTCGGCAGCCATTTTCTTGGCTTTTTCGATGGCTTCCTCGATGGTGCCGACCATGTAGAAGGCAGCTTCGGGAAGATCATCATGCTCGCCGTTAACGATGGCTTTGAAGCCTTTGATGGTGTCTTCCAGGGCAACGAATTTACCCGGTGCACCGGTGAAGACCTCGGCCACGTGGAACGGCTGAGACAGGAAGCGCTGCAGTTTACGGGCACGGGCCACAACCAGTTTGTCTTCCTCGGACAGCTCGTCCATACCCAGAATGGCGATGATGTCCTGCAGGGATTTATATTTCTGCAGGGTTTCCTGTACCTGACGGGCAACTTTGTAGTGCTCTTCGCCCAGAACATCGGCAGACAGGATACGTGATGTGGAGTCCAGCGGATCCACAGCCGGGTAAATACCCAGCTCGGCGATCTGACGGGACAGCACGGTTGTCGCATCCAGGTGGGCGAAGGAAGCCGCAGGAGCCGGGTCGGTCAAGTCATCGGCCGGCACGTAAATGGCCTGCACAGAGGTAATGGACCCTTTGTTGGTTGAGGTAATACGCTCCTGCAGGCCACCCATGTCGGTGGCCAGAGTAGGCTGATACCCCACAGCAGAAGGAATACGCCCCAGAAGCGCGGACACCTCGGCGCCGGCCTGTGTAAAGCGGAAGATGTTGTCCACGAAGAACAGCACGTCCTGGCCTTCCTGGTCACGGAAATATTCCGCCAGGGTCAGACCGGTCAGAGCAACACGGGCACGGGCTCCCGGAGGCTCGTTCATCTGGCCGTACACGAGGGCAGCTTTTGATTCGGTGCCTTCCAGGTCGATAACGCCGGATTCGATCATTTCGTGGTACAGGTCGTTCCCTTCACGGGTACGTTCACCCACACCGGCAAACACGGAGTAACCACCGTGGCCTTTCGCGATGTTGTTGATGAGCTCCATGATCAGAACGGTCTTGCCCACACCGGCACCACCGAACAAACCAATTTTACCACCTTTGGAATAAGGGGCGAGCAGGTCAACCACTTTAATACCGGTTACCAGAACCTCGGCTTCGGTAGACTGGTCAACAAAAGCAGGTGCTTCGTTGTGGATCGGGGCAGTGCCTTTGGCGCCAATGTCGCCGCGCTCATCGATCGGCTCGCCGATCACGTTAATGATGCGACCCAGGGTCTCAGGACCAACCGGCACACTGATCGGTGCGCCTGTGTCTTTCACTTCCTGACCGCGCACCAGACCGTCGGTAGTGTCCATGGCGATGGTGCGGACTGTGTTTTCACCCAAGTGCTGGGCCACTTCCAGAACCAGGCGGTTACCGGCGTTGTCAACTTCAAGTGCAGACAGGATAGCGGGAAGTTCATTGTCGAACTGTACGTCGACAACGGCACCGATCACCTGGCTGATACGACCTGTATTTTGTGTCATTTCCTTTAACTCCCGGGGCGCTTGTGCCCTCGCTCCAATTTAGCTAGATCAGAGCGCTTCCGCGCCCGAAATAATTTCAATCAATTCGTTGGTAATCACAGCCTGACGGCTGCGGTTGTATGTAGTTCTCAGCCTGTCGATCATGTCACCGGCGTTGCGGGTCGAGCTGTCCATCGCCGTCATACGGGCGCCTTCCTCACTCGCGGCATTCTCGAGAAGCGCGCTGAACATCTGCACACCCACGTTGCGGGGCAGCAGGTCTTCAAGAATGTCCTTCTCGTCCGGCTCATAATCATAGGCGGCACCGCCCAGATCCGCGGTTTTCTCTTCGTTGAACGAAGCCGGGATCAGCTGCTGCCCGGTCACAATCTGCACCAGGGCAGACTGGAACTTGGCATAAAACAGGGTGCAGACATCAAATTCACCGGCATCGAACAGTTCGAGAAGACGATCCGCGATCGGGGAAACATCGCCAAATCCCAGTTTTTTCACATGGGACATGTCGATATGCTCGATCATGCGGGATCCGAATTCACGACGCAGGGCGCTGCGGCCCTTTTTGCCGATGGTGATGATTTTAACGTCTTTGCCGTCAGCCAGCAGCGAGGCAATCTTCGCCTTGGCGCCTTTGACGATGTTGGCGTTGAAACCGCCGCAAAGACCACGTTCGGAAGTGGCGACCACCACCAGCTGAACATCGTCCTTGCCGGTACCGGCGAGCAGGGCCGGACCCCCTTGCTGGCCCTTCATGCTCGCGGCCAGAGAACCCAGGACCAGCTCCATCCGCTCCGCATAGGGGCGGGCGGCCTCGGCAGCTTCCTGCGCCCGGCGCAGTTTGGAAGCCGCCACCATCTGCATGGCCTTGGTGATCTTCTGAGTGCTCTGCACACTCGCGATACGGTTTCTGAGGTCTTTAAGGTTAGCCATAGTGACTTGTCCTTATCTTTCTCTGTTTCAGTTTCCCGCCGTTAGACGAAGCTTTTTGTAAATCCATCCAGGATGGATTTCAGCTTGTCTGTGGTTTCGTCGGAAAGCTTGGCCTCAGTCCGGATGGTATCCAGAACGTCTTTGTGCTTGTTGTGCATTTCCGCCAGCAGCGCTTCTTCGAAGCGGCCGACAGCAGAAACCTCAAGACCGTCCAGGTAACCGTTCACACCGGCGAAGATGGAAACAACCTGTTCCTCAACGGCCAGCGGTGAATACTGCGGCTGTTTCAGCAGCTCGGTCAGGCGGGCACCACGGTTCAGCAGTTTCTGGGTTGCGGCGTCCAGGTCGGAACCGAACTGGGCGAAGGCGGCCATCTCACGATACTGGGCAAGTTCCAGTTTAATGGAACCGGCCACCTGTTTCATGGCTTTCACCTGGGCGGAGGATCCCACACGGGACACGGACAGACCCACGTTAATAGCAGGACGGATACCCTGGTAGAACAGTTCGGTTTCCAGGAAGATCTGACCATCGGTAATGGAAATCACGTTGGTCGGAATATAGGCGGACACGTCACCGGCCTGGGTTTCAATCACCGGCAGGGCGGTCAGTGAGCCAAGACCTGCGTCCTCACCCATTTTCGCAGCACGCTCGAGAAGACGGCTGTGCAGATAGAACACGTCACCCGGATAAGCTTCACGTCCCGGAGGACGACGCAGCAGCAGGGACATCTGACGATAGGCCACGGCCTGTTTGGACAGGTCGTCATGAACGATCAGGGCGTGCATGCCGTTGTCACGGAAGAATTCACCCATGGCTGTACCGGTGTAGGGAGCCAGGAACTGCAGCGGAGCCGGCTCGGAAGCGGTCGCGGCAACCACGATGGAATATTCCATGGCGCCTTTTTCTTCCAGGGCTTTCACGATCTGGGCAACGGTGGAGCGCTTCTGGCCAACCGCGACGTAGATGCAGTAAAGTTTCTTGCTTTCGTCGTCACCGGCGTTGATTTCCTTCTGGTTCAGGAAGGCGTCAATGGCAACGGCTGTTTTACCGGTCTGGCGGTCGCCAATGATCAGCTCGCGCTGGCCACGGCCGATCGGCACCAGGGCGTCAACAGCTTTGAGGCCGGTCTGCACCGGCTCATGAACGGATTTACGAGGGATAATGCCCGGCGCTTTCACTTCCATACGGGCGCGGCTCACATCGGTCAGCGGGCCTTTGCCGTCAATGGGGTTACCCAGGGCGTCAACAACGCGGCCCAGCAGGCCTTTACCGACCGGCACGTCCACGATGTTACCTGTACGCTTAACAGTGTCGCCTTCTTTAATGGTGCTGTCGTCACCGAAGATAACGACACCCACATTGTCGGCTTCCAGGTTCAGCGCCATACCCTGAATGTTGCCGGGAAATTCAACCATTTCACCGGCCTGTACATTGTCCAGACCATAAACACGAGCAATACCGTCACCAACGGACAGCACTTTACCAACTTCAGAAACTTCAGCTTCCTCACCGAAATTGGCAATCTGCTCTTTCAAGATCTTGGAAATTTCAGCTGCACGGATGTCCATCATCCAACCTCTTTCATAGATTCTTCAAGATTAGCAAGTTTAGTTTTCAGTGAGCTGTCGATCATACGGGAACCGATATTGACAACCATGCCGCCAAGCAGACTTTCGTCCACTTCGGTTTCCACATTCACGTCACTTCCAACCATGGATTTGAGTTTGGCTTTCAGAGCATCAAGCTGTTCATCGCTCAGTTTGTGCGCTGTCACCACGGAGGCATTGACTTCACCTTTATGGTGGGCCAGCTGCCGGGAGAATTCTTTGATAATATTTTTCAGCTGGTCCAGACGGCGGTTATTGGCGACAACCGCGACAAAATTCTGCACCAGTTTGCCGAGACCGGCCTTCTCTGCAACTGCCGCCATGGCTTTGCCCTGCTGCTCGCGGGAAAAGATGGGGCTTTGTGTCAGATTGGAAAGTTCGGCACTTTCGTTAAGGAGCGCTTCCAGGGTGGCAAGATCCTTCGCCACATCGTCCAGCGCATTTGCTTCCTTGGCAAGATCGAAAAGAGCCACCGCATAGCGACCGGCAAGGCCGGAAATGGTCAACTTTTCAGAAGCAATGTTTGAGGATAGTTCAGATGACACCTGGTCTTCCTTGACTTGTTATTAAACTCTGTCCCGTCACAGGTTCCAACATCTGAGTCAGATGGCTTAATTCACCCCGATGCAAAACCCCGTGCGGCAGTTAAAAATTTCTAACGCGCGGGTTTACCTAGCACAGTGATCCTGTGTGTGCAAGCCACCTTTTGGCCGCAAAGTTACGATTTTTCCAATTTATACAAAATTGAGCCCTAAATAGGCCCCTTGTCCCGCAAAACTGTTGCCCTGAACGGGCCTGAACGGCTTGCATTCCCTGGCGCTCAGAGAGTCCGGGCGTAACGGATCAGCCGCTCGCGCGGCCACAGCAGATAATAGACCCTGGGCGTATATTCTCCCGCCTCGAAGAGCGCCCGGCGGCGGGCCGAACGCAGCAGCGCCCCAGAATCGGCATCCTCGTCGCTGTGATAATAAATACCGGCGCCAAATTGTTCGGGAATCTCCCGCAGATAGGCCAGTTTAGGGCTGATTTCGGCAATCACCGGGTCGAAAAACCAAGCGTGGCGCATCAGGCCTTTCATTTCCGGATTGAGTTCAAGAATTTCGCCGATCACCTTGTAGGATTTTTCCCATCCTTCCGGGTTAAATAGTTGCACATTGGAGAGATGGATATGGATGGTCAGCAGCGGGGCCCGCCCACCAAGGCCGAACAGCAGCATGGCCAGAAACCGGAAAAACTGGCCAATCCCCCTCTTGAACAACAGGCTGCGCGGCACGCCGGAAATTTCCAGCAGCCCGGGCCCCGCCGGGATCAGGCGGCCGCTGGCAATGGCCATATCCTTGGCAAACAGGTCATTGTCCCAGCTAAAGGCAAAGTCGGCACCTTCCAGGTTGCGGCGGATGCGGGCAAACTCCGCCGCATACAACGCCGCCATGGAGTCGGGCAGGCGGAGCGGCAGCTGGTCTGTGTCGAAGCTGTCGATCAATTTACTCAGCACCAGCCGGTGGAACGCGTCGGAGTCCCGGAGGCCGGTTTCGCTATAGAATTGCTCCACCTCCGGCCCCAAGTAGTGATACATCATGGTCGCCGGAATGGAGCGAAGCATAGTTGCCAGCTTCTCGACCGCTGCTTCGACCTCGCCCACGGACAGACCCGACTCTTCACACACCTGATCAACAAGATTCTGCATTCACCCGTTCCCCACCCATAGAAGAAACTGACCGGCCTAGAAAAAACTAACCGGATCGATATCCACCTGCAGCCTGACGCCGCCAGAAATTTTTATGCTGTCCAGCCAGGCCCGCAGCACATTCTGGATATTAACCTGTTTTTCCGTTTTCACCAGCAGGCGATAGCGATGCCTGCCCCGGAGGTAGGCCAGCGGCGCCGGCGCCGGGCCAAGGACCTGCACCCCGGTCAGGCGCGGAGCGGCGCGGCCCAGTTGCCGGGCCACCGTCACCACCGCATTATAATCGGCCCCGGACAGAATCACCGCCGCCAGTTTGCCGAACGGCGGCATGCCCCGCTGTTCCCGGGCATTGGCTTCCTGTTCGAGGAAATTGTCCCGATCGCCGCTGACCAGGGCGTCGATTACCGGATGTTCGGGCATGAAGGTCTGGAACAACACCGTGCCCGGCTTTTCGGCCCGGCCGGCGCGGCCCGCCACCTGTTCCAGCTGCTGCCAGGTGCGTTCCGCCGCCCGCATATCACCGCCACTGAGACCCAGGTCCGAATCCACCACCCCGACCAGGGTCAGGTCGGGGAAGTGATAGCCCTTGGTGACAATCTGGGTGCCGACAATGATATCTACCTCGTGGCGGACGATCGCGGCCACGGTCTCGCGAATCTCTCCCGGCGTGTTGAGTTCGTCGCTGGCCATCACCGCGAGGCGCGCCTCGGGGAACAGCCGCTCCACCTCCTCGGCCACCCGCTCCACCCCGGGACCACAGGCCACCAGGCTGTCCTCGCTGTCACATTCTGGACAATGCCTGGGTTTGTTCATCCAGTGGCCGCAGTGATGGCACTGCAAGCGGCCGGTCTTTTTATGCTCCACCAGCCAGGCTGAACAATGGGGACACTGGATCCGGTGGCCGCAGGTGCGGCACAGGGTCAGCGGCGCATAGCCCCGGCGGTTGAGATAGAGCAGCGACTGTTCGCCGCGTTCCAAATTCTGCTGCAGCGCCTCTCGCAGGGGATCGGACAGCCATTCCCCGCTCGCCGGCGGGAATTTGCGCATATCGATGGCATGCATGTCCGGCATTTCCGCCGGGCCGTGCCGTTCGCCCAGGTAAAGCCAGTCATATTTGCCGCTTTCCGCATTGACCAGGGTTTCCAGTGACGGCGTCGCCGAGGCCAGGATCACCGGGCAATCGGCTTGATGAGCCCGCACCACCGCCATGTCGCGGCCATGGTAAAACACCCCGTCCTCCTGTTTGTAGGTGGGGCTGTGTTCCTCATCGACCACGATCAGCTTGAGGGCACGGAACGGCAGGAACAGGGCCGAGCGGGCCCCGACCACAACCCGGGCATTGCCGTGAATCACCCCCCACCAGGCGCGGCGGCGCTGGACAGGGGTCAGTTCCGAATGCCAGATCACCGGTTCTTCGCCGAATCTGTCCTTGAAGCGGTCGAGCCACTGGGCGGTGAGGGCGATTTCCGGCACCAGCACCAGCACCTGACTGTCCTCGCGCAGCAGGGCTTCATGGACCGCTTCGAAATAAACCTCGGTCTTGCCGGCCCCGGTCACCCCTTCCAGCAGGCTGGCCTGGAATTTATCCTTGCGCACCAGGTCGCGGAAATGTTCCCCGGCAGTCGCCTGCTCCGTCGACAGGCTGGGCGCGATCAGTGTCGTATCCGGCGCGGGGAAGCTATCCTCGCCCCTGATCTCCACCGCCGTCATCTGCCCGGCCTTGACCATGCCACGGATCACGCCTTCGCCGACACCGGCCCAGTCGCGCCAGTCACGCACACTAAGCGGCATGTCGCCGACGGCGGCGTCATAAACCTTGCGCCGGGCAGCGGTCAGCTCCTCCGGATCCTCGACAGCCAGGCGATAGGCGGTGCGGCTTTTGGCCTGCTCGAACGCGCGCGGCACCGAGACCGCCATTTTCAGCACTGCGCCCGGCGGCGACAGGGTATAGGCCGCCACCCAGTCGATGAATTTCATCAGGCTGTCCGGCAGGGCGGGCAGGTCAAAGCGGCCGTAAATATGTTTCAGCCGCTCGTCCGGCACATCGGACGGCGGCGGTTCCATGGACCAGACCACCCCCTGCAGCCGCTTTGACCCCAGCGGCACTTCGACGAAATCCCCCTCCTGTAACGCCAGGTCGTCCGGCGCAAGGTAATCCAGCACCCCCTGTAGCGGCAGGGGCAGCAAGATCTGGATTCGTCTGGACGGAAATAATGTGGTCACGGGGGTTGCCTGTCAGGGTGTTCTTCTTTTCGGAATTTGTCCCGTCACTATATGATATTATACGATTTGGGCAACAACAGGGTTGCGTTGCCGGACAATTCAGGGTACCGACAGGGCAGAACTGACAAGGTTTACCAGCATTTTTAAAAGGGTATATTACGATGAAGTTTTTTCTGGACACCGCCGAGATTGATGACATTCGCGAACTGGCTGCCAGCGGCCTGGTTGACGGGGTCACCACCAATCCGTCGCTGATCATGAAATCCGGCCGGGACATTTTCGAAGTCACCCGGGAAATCTGTGACGTGGTCGACGGCCCGGTGAGTGCGGAAGCCACCGCCCTTGATTATGACGGCATCCTGCGCGAAGCCGACAAGCTGTATGAAATTTCCGACCAGATCACCCTGAAAGTGCCGCTGACCGTGGACGGCCTCAAGGCCTGCAAATATTTCACCTCCCAGGGCAGGATGGTCAATGTGACGCTGTGTTTCTCCGCCTCCCAGGCGTTGCTCGCCGCCAAAGCCGGCGCCACCTTCATTTCCCCCTTCATCGGCCGCCACGACGATATCTCCCAAGACGGCATGGCCCTGATCGAGGATATCCGGGTGATTTACGACAACTATGATTTCAGCACCCAGATCCTGGTTGCCAGCATCCGTCATCCGCTGCACGTGGTAGACGCCGCCCGCATCGGCGCCGATGTGGCGACCATTCCGCCGGCCGTGATGCACAAGCTGTTCAAACACCCGCTGACCGACAACGGCCTGGACGCCTTCCTCAAGGACTGGGAAAAAACCGGCCAAAGCATCCTCTAAATCAGACTCGGAACAACAACCGGGAAGGACCAATGCCGGAAAAAAAGACCTGCAGCAATGATGACCTGACGGTCGAGCAAATTCGGGACTGGCTCAAACGCCACCCCGATTTCCTGGTCGACAATCCGGACCTGCTGACCCTCCTGACCCCGCCGTTCCGGCCCTCGAGCGGCGACCGGGTGGTGGATTTCCAGCAGGTGATGCTGGAAAAACTGCAGCAGGAAATCGGCGAACTGAAAAATTTCCATTCCTCGCTGATCGATGCCAGCCGCAACAATATGTCGACCCAGCAGCAGGTTCATGAAGCCGCCCTTGCCCTGATGCAGGCAGGCGGGCTGGACCAGCTGAGCCATATCCTGGTCAGCGACTGGCCGCAGATGCTGTCGGTGGATGTCATCGCCGTCTGTTTCGAGGAGGGCCACAAACAGTCCCTGCCGCCCCTGCCCGAAGTGCGCCCCCTGAAAAAGGGTCAGGTGGATGATCTGCTGGGCCGGGAAGACGCCTGCCTGCTGCGCGGCGATGTGGAGGTGCTGGAAGAAATCTTCGGACCGGCCACCGAACTGATCAAGGCCGAGGCCCTGATCCGCATTCCGGCGACGGAGTTTTATCCCGAGGGACTGCTGGCCTTCGGCAGCCGGGATCCGGATATGTTTACCCCCGGCCAGGGCACCGAACTTTTGCGCTTCCTTGAGGCCGCATTTGGCCTATACTTGCAAAGATGGATGAAACGGACCTCCTCGATGACCTGATCTTTGCCAAGCTGCGCCCGCTGGTGCGCAGCTGGCACGATTATCTGAAATCGGAAAAGCGGGTGTCGCCCCATACCCTGGACGCCTATATGCGGGACTTGGGGCAGTTCCTCACGTTTCTCACCCGTCATCTCGGCAACTTCCCCACCGAACGGGACCTGGCCGACCTCAAGGCCATGGACTTTCGCGCCTTCCTCGCCGACCGGCGGCGCCAGGACGTCAGCCCCGCCAGTATGGCCCGTTCCCTCAGCGCGCTCAGGGCTTTTTACAAATACTGCCGCCGCAACGGCATCCTCCATAACGATAATATCGACTCGGTGCGGTCCCCCAAACTGCCCAAACGTCTGCCGCGGCCGCTGGACGAGGGTGCCGCCCGGCGCACCATCGCGGAAGTGGGCGACCTTGCCAACATCTCCCCCGGCGACTGGGTAGCGCTCCGCGACACCGCGGTGCTGACCCTGCTTTATGGCTGCGGGCTCCGCATTTCCGAAGCCCTCAACCTGGATGCGGAAGACTGGCCCGAGGGCGACATGCTGAAGGTACTGGGCAAGCGCAACAAGGAACGGCTGGTGCCCCTGATCCCGGCCGTGCAGGAAGCAGTCGAAAAATACCGCCAGGCCTGCCCCTGGCCGCTGGACGAGGGGCCGCTGTTTGTCGGCGTGCGCGGCAAACGCCTCGGCGCCCGCAGCGTGCAGCTGGCCACCCAGAAGGTGCGCGAGGCCCTGGGCCTGCCGCCGTCCGCCACCCCCCATGCGCTCCGGCACAGTTTCGCCACCCACCTGCTCACCGCCGGCGGCGACCTGCGCACGATCCAGGAATTGCTCGGCCACGCCAGCCTTGCCACCACCCAGCATTACACCGACGTGGACACCGCCTATCTGATGGACGTCTACAACAATGCCCATCCCGGCGCCAAGGACCGCTGAGCTCTCGCGAATAACAGCAAAAGAACTGGAATAATATCATAATACATATTTTATTTGTATTTAGATGCCTACAACAGTTATATTGTGACATTAATCCGGCCCTGTTCCGACAGCCTTTTTCTGGATATTGACTGATAAACCCATGAAAGATTTCTTCCGGAAAGTATTTCCCCGTTCCTCCACGGCCCTGCGCCAGGATATCTTTGCCGGCATCACCGCCGCCGTTGTCGCCCTGCCGCTGGCGCTCGCCTTCGGTGTTGCTTCCGGCCTCGGCCCCACCGCCGGCCTCTACGGTGCCATGGTGCTTGGTTTCGTCGCGGCCCTGCTGGGCGGCACACCGCTGCAGATTTCCGGCCCTACCGGACCGATGACCGTCGTCATGGCCGGCCTGGTGGTTTCCTATGGCGGCAGCCCCCATGTGTTGTTCACCATTGTTATTCTGGCCGGCCTGTTCCAGGGAATGTTCGGGATTTTGAAGCTGGGCGCCTATGTGAACTATGTTCCGATGCCTGTGGTCTCCGGCTTCATGTCGGGAATCGGCTGTATCATCATCACCATGGAAATCCTGCCGGTACTGGGCGATTATTCGGCACACCAGGGCATTCCTGACGCCATCATGTCCATTCCCCATGCCCTCGCCAACCTGGACGTGGCCTCGCTCGGGCTCGGCGGCCTGTCTCTCGCAATTACATTGATTACCCCGAAAGCAGTCAGCCGCTACGTGCCGACCTCCCTGCTGGCGTTGATTGTCGGCACCACGGTTGCGGTGATCTTTTTCCCGGAACTGAAAACCATCGGTGAAATTGCCACTGGGCTGCCGTCCCTGACCCACATCGAGATCCCCTTCAGCGCCCTGCCCGGGATTGTCACCGGTGCCTTCATGCTGGCCCTGCTGGGCTCCATCGACAGCCTGCTGACCTCCACCGTCGCCGACCGGATGACCCGCAGCAGCCATGATTCCAACAAGGAACTGGTCGGCCAGGGGGTGGGCAACGCCATTGCCGGTCTGCTGGGCGGTCTGCCCGGCGCCGGCGCCACCATGCGCACCGTGGTCAATGTCAAGGCCGGGGCGCAGACCCGGCTGTCCGGTATGATCCACGCCCTGACCCTGCTGGTCATCGTCCTGTTTGCTTCCGGCCTCGCCGCCCACATCCCGCTGGCGGTGCTGGCCGGAATCCTGCTGAAGGTGGGCCTGGATATCCTCGACTGGGATTTCATCCGCCGGCTCAAGGTCTGGCGCGGCGAGAAAGTCTTCCTGATGCTGGCGGTGCTGGTACTCACGGTCTTTTCCGACCTGGTCACGGCCATCGGCCTGGGCCTGATCCTGTCGCATATGATCTATTCCAGCCGGTTGAACCGCAACCAGCTGCGCCAGATCCGGCTATTCGAAGAGAGCGAGGAAGGCCCGCTCGAAGACGACGAAAATGTTGTTCGGGTGGAAACCACCAGCGGCGGACAGAAAAAGGTCACCCTGCATCTGTCGGGCGCTCTAAGCTACAGCCTCGGCAAGGACCTGACCCGACTGCTCAATGACGCTCTCAGCCGCTATGACCGGATCACCCTGGACCTGGCCGATGTGGAGACTATGGACATCAGCCTCGCCATCAGCATGGAGGACATCCTGCGCGGCCTGCCGGAAAAACGCAACGGCATCCATGTCCGGATCAAGACAGGCGAGGTGCGCGACCTGCTGCAGGTCATCGGCCTGCTGGACTGGTTGCAACCGGAAAACCTGACCGTGCTGGAGGCAGGGGAAGCGGCAAAATAAAACCCGGACCCGGGGCTGGTTCAGATAGTCTGTGTATCCAGCTTGTCGAGCAAAGAGGTGATTTTGCGGTACGTCTTCCCCATCTCCCTTTTCAGCCAGTCGCGCAGAAAAATAATTTTCGGCCAGTCTGCCTTTTCCGGCAAGGTCACGAAATAGTAGGAAAAGGGGCAGGGAATGGCTTTGCCGACCTGAACCAGAAGGCCTCTTTCAATCAAATCCTGTTCCAGCAACATCGCCCGGCTCAGAATGATACCCTGACCGGCGATGGCAGCCTGGATCATCATGTCGGCCCGGCTGAACTGCGGCCCGGCAGTCCGGTAACTCACTTCTGCCCCCATGGCATCAAACCAGGTTTGCCAGCTGTAGTAGGTTCCCGCGTTGACAGGAAACACCGCTTCCTGCAGGGCAAATTGCGCCAGATCCTCTGCTCTGTCCGGAACGGCCTTGTCCTTGAAAAAACCGGGACTGGCCAACGGCACCAGCCAGTCCCCGACAAGATAGGTCGAATGCAGCCCCGGCGACCCTCCGGTGGCAAAGCGCAATCCACAATCGACCGGGTCTTTCCTCAGGTCGCTGATTTCATCACTGGCCAGGACCGACACGCCGAGCTGCGGATGCTCGTCATGAAAATCGGCCAGATGGGGCACCAGCCATTTTACCGCGATGGACGACAGCGCCGATATCGAGATAACGCCCTCGTTTCGCTCGCCGCACAGAAGGCCCAGCACCTGGGAGACTTCCGTCAGGGCCCGCTTGGCCGCCTCTGCCAGACGCTGCCCTTCAGCCGTCAGTTCAAGCTGGCGCGTGGTCCTGTGCACCAGCGATATGCCGAGGGCCTGTTCAAGTTGCTTGATGCGGTGACTGACCGCGCTTTGCGTAATATTCAGTTCTTCCGCCGCCAGGCTGAAACTGCCAAGGCGGGCGACCGCATCAAACACGGGGAGCGCGGACATGACCAGTGACAAAGGGGGCACGGAAATCCTTTTTATTAGTTTTTCTCATATTTATATAAAAATAGCTCGTTTGCTTCCTTAGATCAACTCATTGTATTTTCTTAAATATCTTCAACAAAGAAACCATATTGGCCGGCTATTTATGATTTCTTCTTATTATAAAGGAAATGAGATGAGAAGACTGACACGATCTGTCGCGACACTGGCGCTGCTTCTGGCGGCTCTCGCCAGCCTGCCGTCCCCGGCAACAGCAGCAGATTTGCCCCCTGCCGGCGACCAACTGAGCGCGGAGGAGGCGCAGCAGCAAGCCCGCAGATTTATGCGGGAAATCGGCTACAGCATTGCCGGCCACACCCTGTTTTCAGCAAAAATCGGCGATGCCGAATTGCAGAACGACCTCTGGGTCGTCCAGGTGGAATACGGGTCCCGCTACGGCATGCGGCAGGGGGTTGTTCTGGTCGACGCCACTGACGGCAGTATCAGAAAAAACACCCAATGATCGACCGGGCCCGCCCATAAAAAGAAAACGGCATCCACCGGGATGCCGTTTTTACATCAGGGATCAAGCAGTCCGTCAAAGGACTACATGTGGATGGCACTGCCGCCGGAGGCCATGGCCGCTTCGCGCACCGCTTCCATCTCGGTCGGATGGGCGTGGCAGGTATAGCTGAGGTCCTCGGCCGTCAGGCCCTTTTCCACCGCCAGGCCAAGTTCGGCAATCATGTTACCGGCATCGGCCGCGATGATATGGGCGCCGACAATCTTGTCAGTGGCCTTGTCAGTCAGAATCTTGACGAAGCCGTCAGTCTGGCCGTTGGTCTTGGCCCGGCTGTTGACGGACATGGGGAATTTACCCACCGCATAGTCGACGCCAGCTTGCTTGAGCTGTTCCTCAGTTTTGCCGACAGAAGCCACTTCCGGCATGGTATAGATCACACCCGGGATGGCGTCATAATTCACATGACCGGCGAAGCCCGCGATTACCTCGGCCACGGCCACGCCTTCATCCTCGGCCTTGTGCGCCAGCATGGCGCCGCGCACCACATCGCCGATGGCATAAATGCCCGGCACGTTGGTACGGAAATGATCGTCGATTTCCACCTGGCCGCGGTCGGTCATGTTGACCCCGGCCTCTTTCAGGCCGAGGCCGTCGGTATAGGGACGTCGGCCCACCGCCACCAGCACCGCGTCACATTTGATTTTCTCGGCATCGCCGCCTGCGGCCGGTTCAACGGTCACGGTAACGGTGGTTTTGGTTTTCTTGACCTCGGTGACTTTGGAAGAAGTCATGAATTTCATGCCCTGTTTTTTCAGGATGCGCTGGAAGTTCTTGGACACTTCGCCGTCCATTTCCGGGGTGATGCGATCGAGATACTCAACCACCGTCACTTCGGCGCCAAGCCGGCGCCAGACGGAGCCGAGCTCGAGGCCGATTACGCCGCCGCCGATCACCACCAGGTGTTTCGGCACCTTGGGCAGGGACAGGGCGCCGGTGGAGGAGATCACCTGCTTCTCGTCAATCTCGATGCCCGGCAGGCTGGCCACATCGGAGCCGGTGGCAATGACGATGTTTTTGGTCTTGAGGCTTTCCTCGCCGCCCTTGTTGAGCTTGACCGCCACTTCGCCAGCGCCTTTGACGGAACCGGTGCCTTCCAGATAGTCGATCTTGTTCTTTTTGAACAGGAAGGCGATGCCGTTGGTCAGATCGGTGACGGTCTTGGACTTATGCTCCATCATGGCATCCAGGTCGAGGGAGACCTTGCCGGTCTTGATGCCGAATTTCTCCATGCCGTGCCCGGCTTCTTCATAAAGCTCGGAAGCATGCAACAGGGCCTTGGACGGGATACAACCCACATTCAGGCAGGTGCCGCCGAGGGCGCCGCGTTTTTCCACGCAGGCCACTTTCAGGCCAAGCTGGGCGGCGCGAATGGCCGCCACATAACCGCCAGGACCACCACCGATGACAACAACGTCATATGTCTCGCTCATCAAACTTCCCTTCTTGTTTTAGAGGTCCAGGACCTTAAAGATCCAGAATCAGGCGCTGCGGATCTTCCAGGTTTTCCTTTACCCGGACCAGGAAGGTCACAGCCCCCTTGCCGTCAACAATCCGGTGGTCATAGCTGAGCGCCAGATACATCATCGGCCGGACCACGATCTGGCCGTTTTCCACCACCGCGCGCTCCTTGATGGCATGCATGCCGAGAATACCGGACTGCGGCGCGTTCAGGATCGGCGAAGACATCAGCGAACCGAAAATACCGCCGTTGGAGATGGTGAAGGTGCCGCCGGTCATTTCGTCCATGCTCAGCTTGCCGTCGCGGGCACGTTTGCCGAGGCGGGCGATCTCGTTCTCAATTTCGGAGAAGCTGCGGTTTTCACAACCGCGCACCACCGGAACCACCAGGCCGGCCGGCGTGCTGGCGGCAACCCCGATGTCATAGTAGTTTTTATAGATGACGGCGTCTTCGCGGATCTCCGCATTCACTTCCGGCACTTCTTTCAGGGCCTGGACACAGGCCTTGACGAAGAAGGACATGAAGCCGAGGCGGCTGCCGTGTTTCTTCTCGAAAATTTCCTTATACTGGTTGCGCAGGGCGATCACTGCAGACATGTCCACCTCGTTGTAGGTGGTCAGCATGGCGGCGGTATTCTGGGCATCCTTGAGCCGTTTGGCGATGGTGCGGCGCAGGCGGGTCATGGGCACCACTTCCTCGCGCGGCAGACCGCCTTCTTCAGCAGGCGCCGCAACAGCAGCAGCCACAGGAGCCGGAGCAACCGCGGCGGCCTGGCCGCCGGAGGCATAGGCCAGCACGTCGGCCTTGGTGACCACGCCACCGGCGCCTGAGCCTTTAACCTTGGAAACATCGATGCCTTTTTCTTTTGCCACTTCCGCAGCAGAGGCGCGCACATTGGCGCCGGCCGGTGCGGCAGCGGCAGGTGCAGTAGCCGCCGGAGCAGGCGCAGCCGCTGCGGGAGCCGCCGCTTTCGGTGCCGCAGTTCCCTGGGCGGTGCCGTCAATGGTCGCCAGCAGGGCGCCCAGTTCGACGGTTGCTCCCTCGGGGGCCGCGATCCTGGCGAGAGCGCCGGACACCGGCGCATTCACTTCCAGGGCCACCTTGTCGGTTTCCAGCTCGCAGATCGGTTCGTCCTGGGTCACCGCTTCACCTTCCGCCTTCAGCCATTTGCCGACGGTGGCTTCGGTAACGGATTCACCAAGCGCCGGGACATGAACTTCCACCAGACTACCGCCGCCTGTTGGCGCGGCTTCGGCTTTTTCCGCAGCGGGAGCCGCAGCCGGTGCTGCCGCTCCTTCACCTTCGGTGATTTTCGCCAGCAGCGCGCCGACTTCCACATTGGCGCCTTCCTCGGCAACAATCTCGGACAGGGTACCTGCCGCCGTTGCATTCACTTCAAGGGCAACCTTGTCTGTTTCCAGTTCACAGATCGGCTCGTCAACGGCTACCGTATCGCCTACGGATTTCAACCATTTGCCGACGGTGGCTTCGGTGACGGACTCACCCAGTGCCGGAACCTGAATTTCGATGGCCATTAGCCCAACTCCTTCGTCTTTTATAATTCTTTCAATAGCCTGACGATCACCGCCTATTTGATGGTGAGTGCCTGATCGATCAGGGCTGTCTGTTCATCTTTATGGCGCGAGGCCAGACCCGTTGCTGTGGAAGCGGACGGCTTGCGGCCGGCATAAATCGGTCGCGTCGGCTTGGTGCCGGCTTCTTCCATGGCTTCCTCGATATAGGGCTGGATAAAGGTCCATGCCCCCATATTTTTCGGCTCTTCCTGACACCAGACCACTGTTTCCAGATTCTTGAAGCTCTTCAGCTTGTCGATGCAGGCATATTTCGGGAACGGATAGAGCTGCTCGACACGAAGCAGATAGGTATCGTCCTGCCCGCGCCGGTCACGCTCTTCCAGAAGCTCGTAATAGACCTTGCCGGTACAAAGAACGACACGTTTGATATCCTTGTCCTTTTTCAGGCGAATGCTGGTGCCCGGATGGGTTTCCGCATTGTCCCACAGCAGGCGGTGGAATTCGGTATCTGAACCCAATTCATCCAGGCTGGAGACCGCCATCTTGTGGCGCAACAGGGATTTCGGCGTCATGATGACCAGCGGCTTGCGGAATTTCCGTTTCATCTGGCGACGCAGGATATGGAAATAGTTGGCCGGCGTCGTACAGTTGGCCACCTGCATGTTATCTTCCGCACAAAGCTGCAGATAACGCTCCAGGCGGGCGGAGCTGTGCTCCGGTCCCTGGCCTTCGTAGCCGTGCGGCAGCAGCAGCACCAGGCCGCTCATGCGCAGCCATTTCGCCTCACCGGAAGAAATAAACTGGTCGATAATGACCTGGGCGCCGTTGGCAAAATCACCGAACTGGGCTTCCCACAGGGTCAGCGTATTCGGTTCCGCCAGGGAATAGCCATATTCAAAGCCCAGCACACCCATTTCGGACAGGGCGCTGTCGATCACTTCAAAGGTAGCCGGTCCCTCTTCCATTTCCGCCAGCGCCTTGAGCGGGGTATAGCGCTCTTCGGTTTCCTGGTCGATGAAGACGGAATGACGCTGGGAGAAAGTGCCGCGCTGGCTGTCCTGGCCGGACAGACGCACGCCGAGACCTTCGCGGATCAGGGTACCAAAGGCCAGGGCCTCGGCTGTCGCCCAGTCCACGCCCTCGCCGCTTTCAAACATCTGCGCCTTGGCGTCCAGACCGCGCTGCAGGGTCCGGTGCACAGTGAAACCTTCCGGCACATCTGTCAGCACGCGGCCGATTTCCTTGAGCGTGCCGGTGTCCACACCGGTGCCGGCGGAACGGCGCAGGTCGTCATCGGGACGTTCGAGACCGCTCCAGCGGCCACCGAACCAGTCTGCCTTGTCCGGCTTGTAGCTGCTGGCAGCTTCCAGCTCCACATCCATAAACCGGTTGAAATCCTGATACATTTTGTCAGCTTCCTGCTGGGTAATCAGGCCCTCACGCACCAGACGTTCGGCATAAATCTGCCGGGTGCCGGGATGGTTCCGGATCCGCTTGTACATCAGCGGCTGGGTGAACATGGGTTCATCACCCTCGTTATGGCCAAAGCGGCGATAACAGAACATATCCACCACCACATCGGACTTAAACGTCTGACGGAATTCGGTGGCGATTTTCATCACATAAACCACGGCTT
The DNA here is from genome assembly GCF_006385175.1 of Emcibacter nanhaiensis. Taxonomy (NCBI): domain Bacteria; kingdom Pseudomonadati; phylum Pseudomonadota; class Alphaproteobacteria; order Emcibacterales; family Emcibacteraceae; genus Emcibacter; species Emcibacter nanhaiensis. The sequence continues at coordinate 279,103 of NZ_VFIY01000005.1, read as the reverse complement.
CCGGATCGTCCCCGTTCACATGGAACACCGGCGCCTGAATGGCTTTGGCCATATCGGAGGGATAGGGGGACGAGCGGGAATAATGCGGCGATGTGGTGAAACCGATCTGGTTGTTGACCACCACATGGATGGTGCCGCCGGTACGGTAGCCCTTGAGGCCGCTGAGCGCGAAACATTCCGCCACCAGCCCCTGGCCGGAGAAAGCTGCATCGCCGTGCATCAGCAGGGTCAGAACGGAGGTGCCCTCCTTGTCGCCGCGCTGGGCCAGCTTGGCGCGGGTCTTACCGAGCGCCACCGGGTTCACCGCTTCCAGGTGGGACGGGTTGGCGGTCAGCGACAGATGCACTGTGTTGCCGTCAAATTCGCGGTCGGAAGAGGCGCCAAGATGGTATTTCACATCGCCGGAGCCTTCCACGTCGTCCGGATTGGAGGACCCGCCATGGAATTCATGGAAAATGGCGCGGTGCGGCTTGCCCATCACATTGGCCAGCACGTTGAGGCGTCCGCGGTGCGGCATGCCGATGACAATTTCCTTCACACCGTTATGCCCGCCGGTCTTGATGATGCCTTCCAGCGCCGGGATCAGCGCTTCGCCGCCATCCAGGCCAAAGCGTTTGGTGCCGATATATTTCTTGGCCAGATACTGTTCGTAGCCTTCGGCTTCGGTCAGTTTCTGGAGAATGGCGAGCTTGCCTTCGTTGGTAAACTGAATTTCCTTGTCCCGGCCCTCGATACGGCTCTGGATCCAGGCCTTTTCCTCGGGCTCGTTGATGTGCATGAATTCCACACCGACAGAGGAACAATAGGTCCGCTTCACAATTTCCAGGACTTCGCGCACGGTGGCGGTTTCCAGGCCCAGAACATTGTCGAGGAAGATCGGACGGTCCATATCCTCTTCGCCGAACCCGTATGTGGCCGGGTCCAGTTCGGGATGGTAGGAACGTTCCGTCAGGGCCAGCGGATCAAGCCGGGCCATCAGATGACCACGCACCCGGTAGGTGCGGATCATCATCAGGCAACGAATTGAATCAAGAGTGGCAGAACGGATTTCCTCTTCCGACGCCCCGCCGGGAGCCGCCTTTTTCTTCGGTGGCGCCGGCGGTTCGAAACCGGGATCCAGGGCATCAATATAGCTCTCTGCGCCATTGCCGGTCATCGGCCAGTCGCTACGCGACCAGGACGCAGAGGTCTTTTCCTTGCCGGCCTGCATCAACGTCTGGGCGTCGACCGCCAGTTCTTGGAAATATTTCTGCCAGGACGGATCCACACTGTTGGGATCCTTGGAATAGCGAAGAAACAATTCTTCCACAAAGGCTCCACTGGAGCCGTTAAAGAGACCTTCGGTTTCTAGTTCTGCACTCATGTTGGCCGGATGCGGGATTTCCCGCACCCTCCCTGTCTAAAGTTACGTTAGGATTTCAAAACTTCTGCCAGAGTCGTACCCAGCTCGGACGGAGAATCCGCCACCGTGATACCGGCACTCTTCATGGCTTCGATTTTGTCTTCAGCACCGCCCTTGCCACCGGAAACAATAGCGCCGGCATGGCCCATGGTTCGACCCGGAGGCGCTGTACGTCCGGCAATAAAGCCGACAACCGGCTTCTTGACCTTCGAGGCTTTCAGGAATTCCGCAGCTTCTTCCTCTGCAGAACCACCGATCTCCCCGATCATGATGATGGATTCTGTCTGGTCATCGCCAAGGAACCCATCCAGCACATCGATGAAGTTGGTACCGTTCACCGGATCACCGCCGATGCCCACACAGGTGGACTGGCCGAGGTTGACCGCAGTGGTCTGTGCCACGGCTTCATAGGTCAGCGTACCGGAGCGGGACACGATGCCCACATTGCCCTTCTTGTGAATGTGACCGGGCATAATGCCAATTTTACATTCACCGGGGGTAATGATGCCCGGGCAGTTCGGGCCGATCAGGCGGGTTTTGGAGCCCTCGAGGGCGCGTTTGACCTTGACCATGTCGAGCACCGGAATACCTTCGGTGATACAGACAGCCAGCTCGACTTCCGCATCGATCGCTTCCAGGATGGCGTCGGCCGCAAATGGCGGCGGCACATAAATCACGGAGGCGTTGGCGCCGGTGGCGTCAACCGCATCGGCAACGGTGTTGAACACCGGCAGGTCCAGGTGCGTATTACCGCCCTTGCCGGGGGTTACTCCACCAACCATTTTTGTGCCGTAAGCAATGGCCTGTTCGGAATGGAAGGTGCCCTGGGCACCGGTGAATCCCTGACAGATTACTTTTGTTTCGGAATTAACAAGAATTGACATCAGGAAGCCTCCTTCACCGCTTTGACCACTTTCTCAGCGGCGTCACCCAGATCATCGGCAGAAAGAATGGTCAGACCGGAGTCTGCCAGAATCTTCTTGCCTTTATCCACATTCGTCCCCTCGAGACGCACCACCAGCGGCACGGAGAGGGAAACTTCCTTGGCTGCGGCAACCACACCATCGGCAATCACATCACAGCGCATGATGCCGCCGAAGATGTTGACCAGAATCCCTTCCACATTGCTGTCGGACAGGATAATCTTGAAGGCCTCAGTCACCCGTTCCTTGGTGGCGCCACCGCCCACATCCAGGAAGTTGGCCGGCTCGCCGCCTTTCAGCTTGATGATGTCCATGGTCGCCATGGCCAGGCCTGCGCCGTTCACCATGCAGCCGATGTTGCCGTCGAGCTTGATGTAGTTCAGTTCGTGCTTGGCAGCTTCCAGCTCCATGGGATCTTCTTCATCGGGATCGCGCAGTTCAACCACATCCTTGTGGCGGAACAGGGCATTGCCGTCGAAGCCCATCTTGGCGTCAAGCACGACCATGTCGCCGTCCTCGGTCACCACCAGCGGGTTCACTTCAAGCAGGGAGGCGTCTTTTTCGACAAAGGCGTTATACAGGGACGCAATCACCTTGACGCAGGCCGACGCGGTTTTGCCTTCGAGGCCGAGACCGTAGGCCACCTTGCGGCAATGGAAGCCGGAAAGGCCGGTCGCCGGGTCGATGCTGATGGTGATGATTTTTTCAGGCGTTGCCGCGGCCACTTCCTCGATGTCCATGCCGCCTTCGGTGGAGGCCATGATGGCCACATGACCGGTGGCGCGATCCACCAGCAGGCTGAGGTACAGTTCGTTGGCAATGGCGCAGCCGTCTTCGATATAGACGCGACGGACTTCCTTGCCTTCCGGGCCGGTCTGGTGCGTGACCAAGGTCATGCCGAGCATTTCGCCGGCAACCTTTTTGACTTCCTCGATGGATTTCACCACCTTGACGCCGCCGCCTTTACCGCGGCCGCCGGCATGGATCTGGGCCTTGACCACCCAGACCGGGCCGCCGAGTTCCTTGGCCACAGCTTCGGCTTCCTGCGCCGTATAGGCCACGCCGCCCTTCAGGACGGGCGCCCCGAACTGGCTCAGCAGGCCTTTCGCTTGATATTCATGAATGTTCATACTGCTTTCCTTGTTGAACACCCTGCATTGTCGGACAGCGACAGAAACAGGGCTTAGGTCTTAACAGATAAGGATAAACAAATACTTACCCTTATCTGTTCTCAGTCAGTCGCGATTACGCCAGAGACGGATCGATTTTCTTGACGGCGTCCATCAGGCCCTCAACGGCAGATACTGAATTTGCGAAACCGGCTTTGTCCTGTTCGTCAAATTTGATCTCGACAATTTTCTCGACACCATTCTCACCGATGATCACCGGCACACCCACATAGAGGTTGCTGAGACCGTATTCGCCATTCAGCTGGGCGGCACAGGGCAGAACCCGGCGCTTGTCTTTCAGATAGGAGTCGGCCATGGCGATGGCGGAAGTTGCCGGCGCATAGTAAGCGGATCCGGTTTTCAGCAGGCCGACGATTTCAGCACCGCCGTCACGGGTGCGCTGAATGATGGCGTCCAGTTTCTCCTGTGTGGTCCAGCCCATGTCCACCAGATCCGGCACCGGAATACCGGCCACGGTGGAGTAGCGGGCCAGCGGCACCATGGTGTCGCCGTGACCGCCAAGAACGAAGGCGTTCACATCTTCGACGGAAACATTGAATTCTTCCGCCAGGAAATGCTGGAAGCGGGCGGAGTCCAGAACACCGGCCATGCCCACAACTTTGTTGGCCGGCAGGCCGGAGAATTTCTGCAGCGCCCAGACCATCACGTCCAGCGGGTTGGTGATGCAGATTACGAAAGCGTTGGGGGCGTTGTCGCGGATGCCCTCACCAACGGACTTCATCACTTTCAGGTTGATCTCCAGGAGGTCGTCGCGGCTCATGCCCGGCTTGCGCGGGACACCGGCCGTCACAATCACGACATCGGCGTCCTTGATATCGGCATAATCCTGGGTGCCGGTCATCTTCGCATCATATCCTTCGACCGGGCCGGACTGGGCCAGATCCAGGGCTTTACCCTGGGGCAGGCCTTCGGCGATGTCGAAAATAACCACATCCCCCAGTTCCTTGAGAGCTGCCAGATGGGCAAGGGTGCCACCGATCTGACCGCCGCCGATAAGCGCAATCTTTTTACGTGCCATGTTGATCTATCTCCTGAATTAAATTGATTAGGTTTGTCCGGTTTATGTTTACCGGTCACATGCTTGTGCATTTTTTCCTCTTCGCATGTAACGCGATTTGCACGCCTGCGCAAGATTTTCCGACTTTTTGCCCCCCTGGCGGGCAATATTTGGCATATTTTCCCAAAATACCGATTTTTTCAAGGAAATCCAAGGGTTGCAGGCAGAGAATATTTACCTTTTATTCATAAAATCAGACCGCTTTCGCCCGACTCTGAGGCAAATCAGGTACGATTTTAGTCTAAACTGCAAAAAAATATACAGACCTGTCTGTTTTGATGTGTGAATTTTACGGTTAAACCGCATGCCCCTTAGCCAGATATTCCTGACTCTGCATTTCCATCAGCCGGGAAACGGTGCGCTGGAACTCGAAATGGCCATGCCCTTCCTCATACAGCTCCTCCGGCGGCACCTCGGCGCAACAGAGGAACTTTACATTATTTTCATAGAGCGCATCGATGAAGGTGATAAACCGCTTGGCTTCGTCGCGATTATGGGGCCCAAGTTTGGGAATGCCGACCATAATTACCGTATGATAGTGCCAGGCAATCTGCAGATAGTCTGCCGCGCCCAGCGCCGCGCCGCACATTTTCTTGAACGACACCACGGCCACCCCCCGGTCCGCCACCGGGATCGTCAGCTTGCGGCCCTTTACGTCCAGGACTTCCGGCCCGACCTTGGAGCGGTCCGCCACATCATGGTCAGTCAGGCGCCAGAAGGCTTCGGACAGGGCCTGGGTCGCCTCCTCGCCCAGCGGATGGTAATAGGTGGGCATGCCTTTCATGCGCTCCAGGCGGTAATCGGTGGGACCGTCGAGGGCGATGACATTCATCTTGTCCTTGAGCATGGCGATGGTGGGCAGGAACAGTTCCCGGTTCAGGCCGCCGATATAGAGATCATCCGGCACCCGGTTGCTGGTCAGGACGATCACCACCCCGAGCCTGATCAGTTCCCCGAACAGCCGGCCCAGAATCATGGCGTCGGTAACATCGGTCACCTGGAATTCGTCAAAGCACAACAGGCGGCTTTCCCGCGCCACCTTTTTCGCCAGCGGCGGGATCGGGTCATCCTTGTCGGTGCCCCATCTGGCAATCCGGTCCGCGGCCGGCATATAGCGCCATTCATGGATGGCGGCATGGATCTCCAGCATGAAGGCATGGAAATGCACCCGGCGTTTGGCGTTCACGGGGGCTTCTTCGAAGAACAGGTCCATGATCATGGATTTCCCGCGGCCCACATCGCCATATATATAAAAGCCGGTCGGGAAGTCCGGCTTTTTGCCGCGGCTGAGCAAGCGGGAGAACAGCCTGCCATTGTTCCTCGCTGACGGCGCAAACTGCTCTTCATAGCCCTTGAGCGCCTCGTGCAGTTTTTGCAGCCGGACCATCACCTGCTCCTGGACCGGATCCTCCCGCAATTCGCCGGCGGCGCGCCGCCGGTAATAGCGGGCCAGCGGGCCGGAGGAGGGAGCGGAATGGCGGGAAGCGTCGGTCATGGTTGGAAAGCTGGCCAGGTGATTTTGGAATTTAATTAAAATTTTAACCGTTTATACATACGCTATATTTTAAAGTACGAATAAATGTCACATACGCACGAGTAAACAAAGCAGTACAATAAAGGGAATGGAAGAACAATGAAGAAAATATTTGAAATCCCTGTCTACAATGAGGAAGTCCGTGAAATCGTCCGGGCCGGGCGCTCCCACAATACCCTGGAAGACAGCTGGGCCGATATGCACCTGATCGAAATTCGCGCCCATACCGCCGGCGAAGCCATGGAAATCTGCCGCCGCAAGCATCCGGAAAAAATGGGCTTCGTCCTCGGCGACGCTGCAGAATCCGTGGCCTGACGCCGGCCAAGACCTGAAAGATCCGGCTCCGAACAACATAAATAGTTGTATATTCCATATATTGGCTGTAAATCAGTGACAATCAGGTTGCTGTTAACCAGGTTTTTACTATTCGCTGTACAATAGGTTTATTGAGACCGATAAGAGGCCGATCCCGTGAACCGATATGAAGTTGCCATCTATAACGAAGCCGTGCGGCAAGCCTATGCTGAAGGCAAGAAGCACCCCAACTATGACAAAGCGTGGGGTGATCTGCGGTATCTGGAAGTGGAAGCGGAATCCGAGGAAGACGCCCTGCGCATCGTCGAAAAACATCATCCCCCCCGGCATGGTTTTATCATCGGCGATATCATGCTGCTCAAGGAATTCATCGACTGATAGTTCGCACCAGATGTGAGACAAATTGAAAAGCCGGGCATTGTCCCGGCTTTTGTCGTTTGGAATTTATATCGCCTAACCCAAAATTTAACCCTGGCGCTCGACCATCATCTTCTTGATTTCGGCGATGGCCTTGGCCGGGTTGAGGCCTTTCGGGCAGGTGTTGGCACAGTTCATGATGGTGTGGCAGCGATAGAGGCGGAAGGGGTCTTCCAGCGCATCAAGACGCTCGCCGGTATTTTCATCACGGCTGTCCACCAGCCAGCGGTAGGCCTGCAGCAGCACGGCCGGACCGAGGTAGCGGTCCGAGTTCCACCAGTAGCTCGGGCAGCTGGTGGAGCAACTGGCGCACAGGATACATTCATACAGACCATCCAGCTTGGCGCGGTCGTCGCGGCTCTGCAGACGTTCCTTGCCGGACGGGGCCGGGGTCTGGGTCTGCATCCACGGCTTGATGGAGGCATACTGGGCATAGAAGTTGGTCAGGTCCGGTACCAGATCCTTGACCACATCCATATGCGGCAGCGGGTAGATATTGATATCACCCTTGAAGTCCGCAATATCCTTGGTACAGGCCAGCGTGTTCATACCGCCGATGTTCATGGCGCAGGAGCCGCACACGCCCTCGCGGCAGGAGCGGCGGAAAGTCAGGGTCGGATCAATCTCGTTCTTGATCTTGATCAGGGCGTCCAGCACCATCGGACCGCATTTGTCGATATCCACCTCATAGGTGTCGATGCGCGGATTTTCCCCGTCATCCTCGTTCCAGCGATAGATGTTGAAGCGCTTGATGTTGGTGGCGCCGGCTTCGGCTTTCCAGGTTTTACCCTTGGTATAGCGGGAGTTTTTGGGAAGTTTGAATTCAGCCATTTTCTCTACTCCTTAATACACGCGGGCTTTGGGTTTGATATAATCGATTTCGTCGGTCAGGGTATAGTCGTGAACCGGACGATATTCGATACGGATCTTGCCGTCTTCCAGCCAGGCGGAGGTATGTTTCATCCATTCCTCGTCATTGCGGTCCGGGAAGTCTTCCCGGGCGTGGGCGCCACGGCTTTCGGTGCGGTTGGCCGCACAATGCATGGTGGTGACCGCATGCTGCAGCAGGTTCTCAAGCTCCAGCGTTTCGATCAGGTCACTGTTCCAGACCAGCGAGCGGTCGAAGGTTTTGACATCCGCCAACATGGCGTAGATCTCGTCGATCGCTTTCTTGCCGGCATCCAGTTTGCCCTGCTCACGGAACACAGCGCAGTCGGCCTGCATGGTCCGCTGCATCTTGTCGCGGATCTGGGCTGTGGTATGGCTGCCGTTGGCATTGCGATATTTGTCGAGACGGCCAAGCGCCAGGTCGGCATTGTCATTCGGCAGCGGCTTGTGGGCCGTATTCGGCTTGACCACTTCCGCCACGCGGTGCGCTGCGGCACGGCCGAACACCACCAGGTCGATCAGGCTGTTGGAGCCGAGACGGTTGGCGCCGTGCACGGAGACACAGGCGGCCTCACCCACGGCCATCAGGCCGGGTACGATCCGGTCCGGATCACCAGCAGTCGGGTTCAACACCTCGCCATGATAGTTACAGCCGATGCCACCCATATTATAGTGAGCGGTCGGCACCACCGGAATCGGCTGCTTGGTTACGTCGACACCGGCGAAGATGCGGGCGCTTTCGGAAATGCCCGGCAGGCGTTCCGCCAGGATCGCCGGATCCAGGTGATCAAGGTGCAGGAAGATATGGTCCTTGTGTTCGCCGACGCCGCGGCCTTCGGAAATCTCCACCGACATGGCCCGGCTGACCACATCGCGGCTGGCCAGGTCCTTGGCGGACGGCGCATAACGTTCCATGAAACGCTCGCCTTCGGAGTTCACCAGGTAACCGCCTTCGCCGCGCGCGCCCTCGGTAATCAGGACGCCGGCGCCGTAAATCCCGGTCGGGTGGAACTGCACGAATTCCAGGTCCTGCAGCGGCAGGCCGGCGCGCTGCACCATGCCGCCGCCGTCACCGGTACAGGTATGGGCCGAGGTGGCGGAGAAATAGGTGCGGTTGTAGCCGCCGGTGGCCAGCACGGTCATGTGCGCCTTGAAGCGGTGCAGGGTACCGGTGTTCATGTCGAGGCAGATCACGCCGCGGCATTCGCCGTCCACCATGATCAGGTCGATGGCGAAATATTCGACAAAAAAGTCGGTGTCATATTTCAGCGACTGCTGGTACAGGCTGTGCAGCATGGCGTGACCGGTCCGGTCGGCGGCAGCGCAGGTGCGCTGGGCCGGCGGGCCTTCGCCGAATTCGGTGGTCATGCCGCCGAACGGGCGCTGGTAAATCTTGCCTTCCTCGGTACGGGAGAAGGGCACGCCGAAATGCTCGAGCTCATAGACTGCTTCCGGCGCCTGGCGCACCATATATTCAATAGCGTCCTGGTCGCCGAGCCAGTCGGAACCCTTGACGGTGTCATACATATGCCACTGCCAGGTGTCCGGGCCCATGTTGCCGAGCGAAGCGGCAATACCGCCCTGGGCGGCCACGGTATGAGACCGGGTCGGGAATACTTTGGAAATACAGGCGGTCTTGAGGCCGCTTTCAGCGATGCCCATGGCGGCGCGCAGGCCGGAGCCGCCGGCGCCGATCACAATGGCGTCATAGACGTGATCTGTCAGTTCGTATGCTGTTGTCATTTGTTATGCTCCTGACCTAGATCGCAACTTTAAGAATGGAGAAGACCGCGGCCACCGCCAGCACGACACAGCCGAAAGTGATCAGCATCTGGACCACGGTCTTGGTGAATTCGCCGTGGACATAATCCTCAACGATCACCTGCAGGCCGAGCTTGAGGTGATAAAGGCCGGTGGTCACAAACAGGACCATCAGGATCGCCGGGATCGGCGAAGACAGCCAGTTGAGGGCCACTTCATAGGGCGCCTGGGTCAGTTGGGCCAGGCTGGCGACGAACCAGACGGTCAGCGGCACCAGAGCGACGGCGGTGACTTTCTGCATCCACCAGTGGTGGGTGCCGTTTTTGGCGGAACCAAGTCCGCGAACTTTACCAAGAGGCGTGCGCAAGCTCATGTCGACCTCCTAAATCATGCCGTAACCGACGACCCAGGCCAGCAGGGTCAGGATTACGGAACAGATGAGAACAAGATAATTGGACTTGGCAGTGGTCGAAAGTTCGAAGCCCTTGCCCAGGTCCCAGAACAGATGGCGGATGCCGTTGCACAGGTGCAACATCAACGCCCAGGTAAAACCAAACAGGATGATCCGGCCGATAAGGCTGCCCATGCACACAATAAACTGGTCATAGGCTTCGGGACCCGAGGCCAGGGCCACGAGCCACCAGACCAGCAGCAGGGTACCAGCCCCGAGCGCGGCGCCGGTGGCGCGATGAAGAATGGAAAGGACCATGTGCAGGCCCCATGCATAGACTTGCAGATGCGGCGAAGTCGGTCGTTGAACCCGAGCCATCTACTACTCCTTTATGTCTTATGAGGGGGGACGCCTCCCGTCCCCTCAATACACCCTGAAACTGTCTTAGTCATTTCACGGCCCGAGAGCAAGGGGGTAACTGCCTAGATGAGAACTGTTCTTAGAATTTCCTGCATTTTTCCCCGAATTTGAGCCTTAACCGGCCGGTAACATGGCATTTTTTAAACAGACAGGTCTGTATTATTGGTTATATCTCACATGGAATCAAAAGCTTCAGATACATAGTCCAGATATCGAATTCGGGCCCGGGTGGTGCGGGCGATACAGGCGTTGAGCTGGAAATCTTCTTTGTACCTGCGGCATTCCCGGGTGCGCCAGCCGATCCAGTCGACCTGGCTTTTCTTCATCTGCGCGCCGATATCATCGCGCCCGCGCAGTTTGCCGTAAGCCCGGCTCAGCTCCCGGTCGTAAATGGCAAGACCGGGCTTGCTGCAAATGGCGCTTTCCAGCCGACTGAGTTTGCCGCCGCAAGCAAAGGATGGCGTCACCGGCTCCGCTTCAGCATATTTTGCGAGCAGGCCGTTGAAGCCGAGCGCCTTGTCCTCGGCACTAAAGCGGGGATTGAGGTTGATATAATAGTCGAGCGAATTGCCCTGGCTGTCGTGGATCTCCGTGTCCATGCCGGCCTCGACCAGCAGCTTGATCAGCTCGATCGAGGCATTCTCCGCCGCATAGGTCAGGGCGCTGCGGTTGGTCCTGTTGATGTAATGGCACCCCCCGACAAAATTCCCTCTGCGATATTGTTCAAATCTAGTGACGCGCTCCAATGGCCAATCAATAGCGAGGAGATACTTCACCGCGTCGTAGTTGTTCATGTGGGCGGCATACATCAACAAATCCTTGTCAAAGTAATTTATGATGGTATCAGCCTTCAAGGCGTCAGGCAGGTTGCCGATCTGTTGTGGGACATCGACCATAAGAAGAAGATATTCCGGAATTTTCTTCTGACGCTTTAGCGTAAGCAGGTCCCCTAGCGCCGACCAGTCAGAAAACGTGCCATCAATCAACCCCTTCAAGGCATCAAAGTCCTTGTTTTGTTCATAGTAGACGCCCAGGGAATAATAGCCGCCTGGCAATCCCTCGACCGCATCATCGGCCAATTGAGCAGCCTCTTCATCGCTCATATCGAAATATTTCTTATAATACCTAGTGAGTTCCCTCTTGGCGTCCCGCCTGGCGGAGTCCAATACACCGGCTTCCCGATAACTCCAGACATCCTGATATTTCCAGTCGGAGAAATGTTTTTTCTGGAAGCCTTCGCGAAATCCCCCTTCGGTCCGCCCCATTGCCTCCCATCTTTTGTTAAGCGCCCAGGGCCTGGACACCATCATCGCGGTGAGCAACTTTCCCCTCTTTGCAGCACGTTGGTCCGGAGACGTGTGGCTCTGGATACAAATGGAATCTTTAACCCTCGTCATCTCCCTAACCGTTTTATGATAGGCGGAGAAAAAAGACAGTTCATTCTTGGCATTGGTATCTTCGAACGGTTGCATCAACTCAATTAAGCAGACGTTGGAGGCTTCTCCATCAGGACTAACCCTAAAAATATTTTTCGATCGATTTTTGAAGGTTGTTCCCCGCTGCACGGTCTCCACAACTATGTAGAGTTTACCATTATATAGAAACGGGTAGCTCTGTTCGGTTGACTTCCATGGACGTCGTTGTGGGGGACGAACTGGATATATAATTGAAACCCCGGATCTATTTTCTAGATCCTCAACACCTCTTGGCGTCCCACTCTTTAAGTTATCTTCCAATATCTTTTTCAAATCTGCAAATTGATCTGCACTGGTCAAAAAACCGGTATGGAAACGATAACCATTTCCATAAAGAGGCCTATCGTAATAAATCAGATACCGTTCCTTCCCCTCTAGGGAAATGGAGCCGTATCTGATTGACTGAAGCTGATAGGAACCATATTTGGCGGAGAATTCTTCCAGAGGCGGATAACTCACCCCCGGCCCTTCAATCTCATTCCCCATTGCGCCATTGGGACTGTCAAACACCCGCTGGTAATACTTCAACGCCACCTGGCAGACCGGATCGTCACCACCGTCGATGATATGGGGCCGGAAGGGCTTGAAGTCCTCGGCGCTTTGCGCCGCCGGGACCAACAGCATCGTCCCGGCGAGTAAAGCCGAAAGAAATTGTGCAAAAAGGCGCGTGAAAGAAAAGCGTTCCATAAAATCCCCCAAGGACAGCCGTCAGAATATTGTCACTTCCATTCCAGCACTTATCCTAGGCGATTTTGTGGCCAGGGTCAGCCGCTATTTTAATCGGCCCGCAGTCAGAGCCCACCTCCCTGACCGCTCCCCACCGCCTGCCTGCTAGTGCGGTGTTGCTTGACCAAACGTTCGTTTGCTGTTCTAATCCGGGGAACAACATAAGCTGGAAAAGCAAACAACATATAGGGAAGCCATGTCTAGTGAACCTCGCGTCAGCCGCTGGGGCTTTTTGCATATTCGCCTGCCCCTTGTTCATATGCGCATCGAATGGCCGGAATTTATCCAGGGTGTTGTCGTTGCCCTGTCCACCGGCCTCGCCATTGTCCCCCTGCTCATTGCCTATTTCGGCCTGAGTTTCGAGGAAGGGGTCGCCTTCTGCATGATCCTGTCGTTTTTTATCGCCTCCAGCATATTGTTCCTGGGCGAGCCCTATGCGCCGGGCTGGATCACCCCGGCCCTGCCACTGGTGCTGGCCTTTGTCCTCGCCGGCTATGAAACGCCGACGGAGCGCTTCCAGGTCATGTCCGCCTTGAGTATTGAATTTGCCCTGCTGATGTTCCTGCTGGGGGCGACCGGGCTCGGCAAGAAACTGATCAACCATATTCCCCGGGCGCTCAAATCCGGCATCATTCTGGGCGCGGCGCTGGCCGCCTTCAAACGGGTCTTCATTGACGATCCCAGCCATTTTGCGGAACGGCCCTGGGCCAGCGGCCTCGCCATCGCGGTCTGCCTGCTGATCACCTTCTCCCTGCCGTTCCAGCGCCTCAAGGGCAAAATCCCCGGTCTGGCGCTGCTGTCCAGCCTCGGCCTGCTGCCCGGCTTTTTCATCGCCGGCGTGGTCGGCCTCTGGCTCGGGGAACTGCATCTTGATATCCAGTGGGGAATTTTCCTGCCGCCGCTGGGGGATGTCTGGGCCAAGGCCTCGCCCTTTTCCATCGGCTGGCCGGACTTCGAGATGTATGTCGCCGCCCTGCCGATAACGCTGATGACCTATACCATCCTGTTCGGCGACCTGCTGACCGGCATTACCGTGCTGCAGAAGGCGCAGGAGGACCGGCCGGACGACCCCATCGACATCAACGTTAATCGTTCGCACCTGATGGTCGCCTTGCGCAACGGATTGATGGGGATTTCCGCCCCCTTTTTCCCCACCCAGGGCGTGCTGTGGACCGGCATCCATGTGCTGATTGTGGAGCGCTGGCGCGAAGGGCCGGAGAAAATGCAGTCGCTGTTCAGCGGCCTGGCTGCCTATTATCTCTACGCCATCCCGTTCTTTCTGATGATCCTGCCGCTGATCACGCTCCTGAAGCCGTTCCTGAATATCGCCCTGATCCTGACCCTGATCCTGACCGGCTTCGCCTGCGCCTATATCGCCATGGCCCTGCCGCGCACCAGCCAGGAGCGGGGAGTGGCCCTGATGACCGCCTTCATGCTGGTCTATTTTGACAGCTGGATCGGGCTGCTGGCGGGCATTGCCGCCTGCCTGCTGCTGCTTGGGCCGGACAGTTTCCGGGACGAGGAGAATCTCGAAAAGGCCTCGCGTCTAACGTCGCGGCAGCAGCAGCCACAGGTCGAGGTCGAGTAACACTGAAGGCAGATATTTGCCGTCCGCATCCTTATAGGCATGGTCCGCCGGCTCATGGTCCTTGGTCGCCACCAGGCGCACCCGGAGCGCGCCCACGTGATCTTCGCCGGCAAGCTCCGCCTTGTCCAGCACCTCGGTCCAGGCATAGACCGTATCCCCGGCGATGCAGGGATTGACGTGACGTCCGGCATTAATGGCGGCAATCAGTGGCGCATTGCCGAGGCCGTTATAGCTTAAGCCCCGGGCGAGACTGATGACATGGCCGCCGTAAACGATGCGCTCGCCAAGCCTGCCGTCCTTCATCATATGCAGGTTGAAATGGACCTTGGCGGTATTCTGATAGAGCCGGGTCGCCATCATATGGTCGGCCGCCTCCACGGTCATGGCGTCCACATGATTGATCTTTTCCCCCACCTCATAGTCGTCCCAGTAATAGTCCGAGCCCGCAAGGGTGCTGTCATATGTGCTGAAGTCAAGCCCCTGCGGCACCACCAGATCATCGGCCGCGACCGCCTCCGGCAGCTCCGGGATCACCGTGTCCGGGGCCGGGCTGGCCGGACCCTTCTTGTTGACCATGACCCAGCGCACATAGGACAGCACCACGTCGCCATGCTGATTGGTGCCGGTGGTGCGGACAAAGACATTGCCGTTCTTGCCGCTGGAATTCTGCTTGAGGCCGATCACTTCACTGACCGCACTCAGGGTATCGCCGGGAAAAACCGGCTTGAGGAATTTACAGTCGGCATAACCCAGGTTGGCCACCGCATTGATGGAGATATCCGGCACGGTCTTGCCGAACACCATATGGAAGGTCAGCATGTCGTCGAGTGGAGCGCGGGGATAACCGCAGGCGCGGGCGAATTCGTCGGAGGACTGCAGCGCAAAGCGCGGGCCATAGAGTGCGGTATAAAGCGCCACATCGCCCTCGGTCACCGTGCGCGGCGTGGCATGGGTAAGGACCTGGCCGATGGTGAAGTCCTCGAAATAATTGCCCCCAGAAGTTTTTGAAGTGAAGGTTTTCTCCATTTCTCAGGCCTCCAGTTCCTTGATCATTTCGGCCTGGGCGATCAGGCTTTTCGCCACTTCCACATGCAGGTTTTCCACCAGCTTGCCGTCCAGCAGAGCCACGCCCTTGCCTTCGGCTTCGGCCGCTTCAAAGGCGGCAATAATGGCATGGGCATGCTCCACTTCGGCAGCGCTCGGGGCAAAGGCCTCGTTGGCGGCGGCGAGTTGCTTGGGATGCAGCAGGGTCTTGCCGTCAAAGCCGAGCTCCACGCCCTGCTGGCAGGAGGCGACAAGGCCCTCGTCATCATTGAGGTCGGTAAAGGTGCCGTCAATCACGGCAATACCGGCCGCCCGGGCCGCCAGCACGCACATGGACAGGCTGGTGAGGATCGGCAGCCGCATCGGCGTGTGGCGGGCCTGAAGATCCTTGACCAGGTCATTGGTGCCCATGACAAAGCCACCAAGGCGCAGACTGCTGTCGGCGATTTCCTCGGCCCGGAGGATGCCGCGCGGCGTTTCCATCATGCACCACAGCGTCGTGGTCTTGGGCGCGCCATTTTCCACCAGCAGGTCCTCGGCTTCCTTGACCATGGCGGCGCTTTCCACCTTAGGCAGCAGGATCGCATCCGGCCCGGCCTCAGAAGCGGCCTTGATATCGTCACGGCCCCAGGGGGTATCCAGGCCGTTAACCCGGATAATCAGTTCCCGCTTGCCGTAGCCGCCGGCCTTGATGGCCTCGGCCACCAGCCTGCGGGCCTCGCTCTTGGCATCTACCGCCACCGCATCCTCCAGATCCAGGATCAGGCTGTCAGCGGCAAGTCCCTTGGCCTTTTCCAGGGCCCGGGGGTTGGAGCCCGGCATATAGAGAACGCTTCTTCTGGGCCGCGCTTGATTGGATTTGGACTGGTTTGACATAATTTCCCTCATAAATGCTGTAACTTCTACTGGAATGGCGTGAATTTTTGTTATTTTATTTCACAAACCTTTTTTCTTTTGAAATTTGCTTATAAACATTTTTTTGGTGCAATGCAAGATGTTGCACCGCAAAATATTCTTTTGCCAGACGTATGCGGCTTATTCATTTTTATGGCGACGATTTGGGTTGAAAGCTGGTGCCATCTGCGACAGACTTGCCCACCAACAAACGAAAAACCATCGGGGATATAAAGATGTTATTGAATAAACTATCCGGCACATTTGCCGTCCTGGCCGTCACCGGCAGCCTGTTCAGTCAAACTGTCCTGGCCGAGGAATCCGCCGAGACGCCAACCATTTTCAGCGCAGAGATGAAGGCCACCGCCCTGGAGCTGAAAGACACGGCGATGGAGGCCGGTCTCGCCTATGAACTGGACGAATCGCTGAGCACCGAAGTGGGGCCGCGCCGGGTCGGCACCCCGGGCGACCGGCTGGGTATCAAATGGGCAGTGGCCAAGATGAAGGCGCTGGGCTTCGATAAAGTCTGGACCGAAGAGGTTACCCATGTCTATTGGGAGCGCGGCGAGATCGAAGCCGAAGTAACCGGCCCCTATCCGCAGAGAATGACGGCCATCGCCCTTGGCGGGTCCGTCGGCACGCCGAAAAAAGGCATTGAAGCGGAAGTGGTGGAATTCGAGAATTTCGCCGCCTTGGAGGCCGCGCCGGAAGGCAGCCTGAAGGGCAAGATCGCTTATGTCTCCTACCGCATGGAACGGAAAATTGACGGCTCAGGCTACGGCCCGGCGGTGATCGCCCGCGGCTACGGCGCTCTGACTGCTGAACAGAAAGGCGCCGTCGGCTATATCATGCGTTCGGTGGGCACCGACAACAACCGCCTGGCCCATACCGGCGGTCAGCGGGAAGACAAGGGTGTAGCCGGCATTCCCGCCGCCGCCCTGTCCAATCCCGATGCCGATATCCTGTCCAACATGATCCGCCGCGGCCAGCCAGTCACCTTCAAGCTGAAACAATCCTCCAAACGCCATGACAAGAAAGTGGTCAAGACCGCCAACGTGATCGGCGAAGTGACCGGCCGGGAAACCCCGGAAGATTATGTCATCCTCGGTTCGCACCTGGACAGCTGGGACGTGGGCACCGGCGCCGTCGATGACGGCATCGGCGTGACCATCACCATGGCCGCCGCCAAGCATATCCTCGACCTGCCGCAGCGGCCAAAACGCTCCATCAGGGTGGTGCTGTTCGGGGCCGAGGAAGTAGGCCTGGTCGGCGTCAAGCAATATCTGGAAAAGAACCGGGCCGAGCTGGACCATCATGTGATCGGTGCCGAATGGGATTTCGGGGTCGGCCGCATCTATGACATGAAGCCGGGTGTCGGCCCGCAGGCCCTCAATGCGATCCGGGAAATGGCCGAGCTGTTCGCGCCGATGGGCGTGTCGCTTAATGCGGCCAATGACGCCAAGGGGGATTCTGACCTGAGCCTGCTGGGCGAGGCCGGCATGCCGGCGGTCGAGTTCGCCCCGGACGGCAGCCTCTATTTCGACTATCACCATACCGACAACGACACCTTTGACAAGGTGGACCCGGAGGCCATGAAGTTCAACACGGCGATCTATACCATGTTCACCTGGCTGGCTGCCGAAAGCGGGGTGGATTTCCGGAAGTAGAAATTCAAAAACAACCATTCAGGAAAGCCCGCCAGGGCTTTTCTTTTCAATCTGGTAAGCTCGTATTATGACCTCCTACGCTCATCACGGCCGCTGCCACTGCGGCAATATCGACTATGACTTCGTGACGTCAAAACCGGTCACGGAGTTCGCCGTGCGCCAATGCGGCTGTACTTACTGTACAAAACAACGGGCCCGTTATGTGGCCGACCCGTCCGGCGAGTTGCGCATCACCTATGCAGACGAAGACCAGGTGGGCCGCTATCGCTTCGGCCAGAAAACTGCCGATTTCATCTTCTGCGCCCGCTGCGGGGTAGCGCCCTTTGTCCTGTGCGAGACAGAGGGGCAATTCTTTGGCATCATCAACACCAACAGCCTGGATGAAGCAGACCGGGTGCCTGCCCCGGAAGCGCCCCATGATTTTGACGACGAAGACAGCGGCGACCGGCTGGCGCGGCGGCGGAAAAACTGGATCGGCAGAGTGATTATCAATTCCGCCACATAAAAAAGCAGGCCCGAAGGCCTGCTTTTCAATCTCTGCCTGACTTCTTCTGTTACCAGCCGCAGCTGCGGCCTTCGTTCTGTTCGTCCAGCCACTTCTGCAGCGGGGCGAAATATTCCAGCACGGCGCTGGCATCCATTTCGCTTTCACCGGTAAAGGCCTGAAGGGCCTCCTGCCAGGGCCTGCTCTGGCCCATTTCCAGCATGGCGTTGAATTTCTCGCCCACTTCCTTGTTGTCATAGATGGTGCAGCGATGCAGCGGCCCCTTGAAGCCAGCCATCTCGCAGGCGGCCTTGTGGAACTGGAACTGCAGGATATGGGCGAGGAAATAGCGCATATAAGGCGTGTTGCCCGGGATATGGTATTTGGCGCCCGGGTCAAAGGCATCGGCGGCACGGTCGACCGGTGCTTTCACACCCTGGTATTTTTCACGCAGTTCCCACCAGCCGCTGTTGTAGGTGTCGGGCGTCAGTTCGCCGTTGAACACCTTCCAGCGCCACTGGTCGACCATCAGGCCGAACGGCAGGAACGCCACCTTGTCCAGGGCCCGGCTCATCAGCAGGCCGATGTCGCCCTCAGCGGACGGCACCTCGTCAATCAGGCCGATCTGTTTCAGGTAGGCCGGAGTGATGCTGAGCGCGATGGTATCGCCGATGGCTTCATGGAAGCCGTCATTAGCGCCGCTCTGATACAGGATGCTGAGATCGTTATAGGCCCGCTGGTAATAGTTGTGGCCCAGTTCGTGATGGATGGTTTCGAAATCATCGGCCGTGATCTGGGTACACATCTTGATGCGGATATCATCCTTGTTGTCGATGCTCCAGGCGCTGGCGTGGCACTGCACTTCCCGGTCGCGCGGCTTCTTGATCAGAGAGCGTTCCCAGAAAGTTTCCGGCAGCGGCGCAAAGCCGAGGGAAGAGAAGAAATTCTCCCCGGTCTTGACCATCTGCACTTCGTCATAGTCCTTGGCCTTGAGGCGGGCGGTCAAATCGTAACCGATATCACTGTCACCCGGCTTGACCAGGTCATAAATGTTGCCCCACTGCTGGGCCCACATATTGCCGAGCAGGTGGGCCGGAATGGCGCCGTCCTGGGGCACTTTGTCGGTGCCGTATTTGTCACCGAGCTTGGCGCGCACATAACAATGCAGCGAGGTATAGAGCGGCTTGACCTGTTCCCACAGGCGGTCGGCTTCGGCCCGGAACTCGTCCGCCGGCATGTCATAGCCGGCGCGCCACATGGCGCCCACATCCTTGTAGCCGAGCTCGCGGGCGCCCTCGTTGGCGATCTCCACCATGCGGGCGTATTTTTCCTTCATCGGCGGGGAGACGGTGCGCCAGCCTTCCCAGGCCTCCAGCAGTTCGTCGGGATTGCGGCTTTCCGCCATCAGCTTGATCAGCTCCCGGTCGTTGCGGCCCTTGGGGTCCTTGCCGGTGGCATACATGGCGTCCAGCTCCGAGGTGAGCTCGGCCAGTTCCTTGTTCTCGGCTTCATCGGTCGGGGCCGGCAGGGTGATGCCCTGTTTCAGCAGTTCAAGCTTGCGCCGGGTGTCGAAATCCACCTCCACATCGTTGAACTTTTTGGCCTCGTTGGCAAACTTCACCGCCATGGCGGTGCCTTCGGCGCTGACCTTGGCGACCAGCGCATTGCTGTCCACGGTCACGAAGTTGGCCTGGATCCAGTAGGTGCGGGCCGCATAGGGATAATAGTCGTTATATTCCTTTTCCACCTCGGCGATAAAGGCCTTGGCGTCTTCGGCGGTCGGCGCCTTTGCCGCCGCTTTTTCCTCGCTGGCGGGGCTGCAGGCCGCCAGTACCAGGGTCAGGGCCGTGGTACCGGTCAGTAAAAATTTTCTCATTTTGTGCTCCTTTATTCCTCCATAAGAAAAAACGGGCACCCGCAAGGGTGCCCGTCTCTGTCAGCTTTTTCAGCCTTTGTTTTCTGCGATATAGTCGTCGACCAGTTCTTCCAGAACGGACAGCGGCAGGGCGCCACTGGTCAGGACCACGTCATGGAACTTGCCGATGTCGAACTTGTCGCCGAGGGCGTCCATGGCCTTCTGGCGCAGTTCCAGGATTTTCAGCATGCCGACCTTGTAGGCCAGCGCCTGACCCGGCCAGACCATATAGCGCTCGATCTCGGAGACCACATCGGACATCGCCTGCCCGGTGTTCTTATACATATAGTCGATGGCCTGTTCACGGGTCCAGTGCTTGTAGTGCATGCCGGTATCCACCACCAGGCGCACGGCGCGGAACAGTTCCGCCTGCAGGCGACCGATGTCGCTGTAGGGATCTTCCTGCAGACCAAGTTCCTTGGCCACCCGCTCGGCATACAGGGCCCAGCCCTCAACGTAAGCGGTGAAGAACATATACTTGCGGAACAGCGGCACGTCCTTCAGTTCCTGGGCGATGGCGATCTGGAAGTGATGGCCCGGCACTGCTTCGTGATAGGCGAGGGTGCGCATGCCGTATTTCGGAGTGGCCTTGATGTCATACAGGTTGGCCCAGAAAATGCCGGGACGGGAGCCGTCCAGCGCCGGATCGGTATAATAGGCGCCCGGGGCGGATTTCTCGCTGAATTCCGGTACCCGGCGCACTTCCACGCCCATCTTCGGCTTCACGTTGAAGACATCCTGAACCCGCGCATTCACCTCGGCGATGATCTTGCGGTAATCTTCCAGGATCTGGGCCCGGCCCGCGTCATCGTCGGAATAATAAAAACGGTCTTCCTCGGCGAGGTCCTGGATCAGGGTCTCGAAACCTTTGGAGGTGTCATAGCCTTCACTCTTGAAGATCTTCATGATCTCGCCCTGGATGCGGTCCACTTCGGCAAGGCCGATGTTGTGGATCTGCTCGGGCGTCATGTCGGTGGTGGTCATGCTGGCGACCATGGCTTTGTAATAATTGTCGCCATCGGGGAATTTCCACACCCCGGCGTCATTGGTCGCCTTCTTGATCAGCTCCTTGTGATAATCGGTCATTTTCTTGTACGCCGGGTGCACGGTACCGGCGATGGCGTCCTTCGCCTGGGCCAGCAGGGCGGCCTTGTCCGCGTCACTCAGGTCTTTGAGCCCGTCCAGCTTGGCGGCGAAAGTGACATAGAGCAGGTCCTCTTCCACCGGCGTGGCGACAGCGGCATCACCGATTTCAATGACTTTCTCCATCAGCGGCTTGGGCAGGATGATGCCTTTGGCAGCCTGAGCCTTGATGCGGACCAGATACTGGTCGAACTGATGACCGGCCGCCTTCAGGCGGGCGATATAATCCTCGGCGTCAGCCTTGCTGTTGACCGCATGGAAGTTGCTCAGGAAATTGGGGAAGTCGATCAGCGGGCCGCCGTTCTGGGCCTGGATATAACCGTAATCGTCATATTTATGCAGCCGCTTGGTGCGCGCCATATCCCAGGCCAGAAGCTCCTTGGACAGTTCCTGGGCATCGGTCAGTGTGCTGTCATCATAGGACTTCAGAAGTTCAAAATTTTCCATCTCCGTCTTGAACATCTTGTCCCGATGGGCCTGGGACACATCGTCCAGTTTGTCATGGCGCCAGGGCTTGCCCTGGGTTTCCATATAGCGGGTATAGGTCAGGCCCTCCGGCGTTTCCATGATGGCTTCGTCGAAATACTGGGCGAAGAAATCGTCAATATTTTCCGGCGCCTTCTCCATGGCAAAGGCGGAGGCAGCAGTCATCAGCGAGCCGATGACGCCGATAACAAATGTCTTCCGTAGGCTGGTTCTTTTTATGGTCATGTTCGTTACGTCCCCTGGTCAAAATACAAAGAGTCATATGCGATGAATTTTAATCGACCGACCCTAGCAGGCTATGCTACCGCCCAGAACCAAAAAACGACGGATTGTATAAAAAAAAGGACGAGTGAAATTTCACTCGTCCTCTTCCAGCATAAAATTTCAGGAAAGCGTATATTTGCCTTACATTATGCTTTCTTGAGATAGTTATTGCAGAGGCTTTCCGCGATCTGCACCGCGTTCAGCGCCGCGCCTTTCAGCAGGTTGTCAGCCACGCACCACAGATTCAGCGTGTTGGGCTGAGTCTCGTCCTCGCGGATCCGGCTGACATAGGTGGCGAATTCACCGGCCGCTTCGATCGGGGTGATATAGCCGCCGTCCTCGCGCTTGTCGACCACCATCAGGCCGGGGGCCGTACGCAGGATTTCGCGGGCCTCGTCGGCGCTGAGCGGATTTTCGAATTCAATGTTCACGGACTCACTGTGGCCCAGGAACACCGGCACCCGCACGCAGGTGGCGGTGAGCTTGATGTCCGGATCCAGGATTTTCATGGTTTCGACAACCATTTTCCATTCTTCCTTGGTATCGCCGTTGTCCATGAATACATCGATATGCGGGATCACGTTGAAGGCGATCTGCTTGGGATAGACTTCCGGTTCGATCGGGTCATTGACAAAGATCGCCCGGGTCTGGCTCCACAGTTCATCCATGGCCGCCTTGCCGCTGCCGGATACGGACTGGTAAGTGGAGACCACCACGCGTTTGATTTTGGCGCGGTCATGCAACGGCTTCAGGGCCACCATCAGCTGGGCCGTGGAGCAGTTGGGGTTGGCGATGATGTTTTTCTTGGTATAGCCGGCAATGGCGTCCGCATTGACTTCCGGCACCACCAGCGGCACATCCGGGTCCATACGGAAATGGGAGCTGTTGTCGATCACGACACAGCCCTGCTGGCCGATTTTTTCGCCAAAGGCCTTGGAAACACTTCCACCGGCAGACATCAGGGCGATATCCGTGTCGGAGAAATCATAGTCATCCAGACATTTGGTCTTAATGGTGGTGTCCCCGAATGTCACTTCCTGGCCAATGGACCGGCGTGACGCCAGCGGGACCACTTCAGAAACCGGGAACTGGCGCTCATGCAGAATATTGAGCATCTCCCGGCCGACATTACCTGTCGCACCTACGACAGCGACTTTATAGGACATTTAAGTTTCTCCTGAGTTTACAATAATTTCTTTTTCGGTCGGCACTTAACCGTTGAGTTTTTCCATTTCACGCAGAATGGCGTCCCCCATCACACTGGTGGACACCTTGGCCTTGCCCGGCTGCATGATATCTGCCGTGCGCATGCCGCCTTCCAGGACGGCGTTCACGGCATTTTCCACAAGATCGGCTTCCTCGCCGAGCTCAAAGGTATAGCGCAGGGCCATGGCCAGGCTGAGAATGGTGGCAATGGGATTGGCGATCCCCTGGCCGGCAATATCCGGGGCAGAACCGTGCACCGGTTCATACATGGCGCCGCCGCCCTTGACCCCGAGAGAGGCCGAGGGCAGCATGCCGAGCGAACCGGTCAGCATGGCGGCGACGTCGCTGAGCAGGTCGCCGAACAGGTTGTCCGTGACGATCACGTCAAACTGCTTGGGCGCGCGCACCAGCTGCATACCGCAGTTATCGGCCAGCATATGTTCCAGTTCCACATTGGGATAGTCTTTGGACACCACTTCAACTTCTTCGCGCCACAGCAGGCCGCTTTCCATCACGTTGCATTTTTCCGCACTGGTCACCTTGCCGCGCCGCTTGCCCGCCAGGTCAAAGGCCACATGGGCGATGCGGTGAATTTCGCTGGTGGTATACACCTGGGTGTTGACCCCGCGGCGTTCGCCGCTGGGCAGGGTTTCAATGCCGCGCGGCTCGCCAAAGTAGATCCCGCCGACCAGTTCGCGGACAATCATGATATCCAGGCCGCTGACCAGTTCCGGCTTGAGGCTGGACGCATCCACCAGCGGCTCGAAACACATGGCCGGACGCAGATTGGCAAACAGCTCAAGTTCCTTGCGGATTTTCAACAGGCCGGCTTCCGGACGCCTGTCGTAATCGACGCCGGTCCATTTGGGGCCGCCGACGGCGCCCAGCAGAACCGCATCCACTTCCCTGGCTTTGGCCAGCGTCTCATCGGCCAGCGGCACCCCGTGGGCGTCATAGGCGCAGCCACCCACCAGGTCTTCGGAAATATCAAACTCCAGGCCACGGTTATCCGCCAGCCAGTCGATAATCCTGCGGGCCTGCGCCATGATTTCCGGGCCGATACCGTCACCGGGCAGAATAAGAAGGGAGTGGGTTTTGCTCATAACGTTTATACTTTCCTCGGTTTCCGCTTACGCGCTGTAAAGCCACGGCTGGGAGGCTTTTTGCTGTGCTTCAAACTTGTCGATCTTGTCTGATTTTTCAAGGGTCAGGCCGATATCATCCAGGCCGTTCAGCAGGCAATGACGCCGGAAGGCATCCACCTCGAACTTTACCGTACCGCCATCAGGTCCGGTAATTTCCTGGGTTTCCAGATCAACCGTGACAATGGCGTTGGCGCCGCGCTCTGCGTCCTCCATCAGCTTATCGACAATTTCCTGCGGCAGCTTGATGGGCAGGATGCCGTTCTTGAAGCAGTTGCCGTAAAAAATATCGGCAAAGCTCGGCGCAATGATCACACGGATGCCCTGGTCCAACAGCGCCCAGGGGGCATGCTCGCGGCTGGAGCCGCACCCGAAATTGTCCCCGGCGATCAGGATCTGGGCGTTGCGGTAGGCCGGCTTGTTGAGCACAAAGTCCGGGTTTTCGCTGCCGTCTTCATTATAGCGCATTTCGGCAAAGGCAATCTTGCCAAGCCCGGTGCGCTTGATGGTTTTCAGATACTGCTTGGGGACAATCATGTCCGTATCCACATTGATCATCGGCAGGGGAGCCGCAACGCTGGTGATTTTGGTAAATTTATCCATTGTCCTCGCTCCTCTTACAATTTCCGTACATCGGTCAGATGGCCGGTGATCGCGGCCGCCGCCGCCATGGCCGGGCTCAGCAGATGGGTGCGGCCCTTGTAGCCCTGGCGGCCCTCAAAGTTCCGGTTGGAGGTGGACGCACAACGTTCATAGGGCTCCAGATGATCGGCATTCATGCCGAGACACATGGAACAGCCCGGTTCGCGCCATTCAAAGCCGGCGTCAATGAAGATCCGGTCCAGGCCTTCTTCTTCCGCCTGGTGCTTGACCAGGCCGGAGCCCGGCACCACCATCGCGCTCACACTGTCAGCCACCTTGTGGCCCTTGACGATTTCAGCGGCCGCGCGGATGTCCTCGATCCGGCTGTTGGTGCAGGAGCCGATAAAGACCCGGTCCACCTTGATGTCTTCCAGCGGCGTACCCGGTTCAAGACCCATATACTCCAGTGCCCGCTCCATGGCCGCCTTGCGCTCGCCTTCCGCATCGGCGGGGTTGGGGACCACGCCGCTGATCGGCAACTCATCCTGCGGGCTGGTGCCCCAGGTGACCTGCGGTTCGATCTCTTCACCGTTCAGGAAAACTTCCTTGTCATAGGTCGCGCCGTCGTCGGTCTTGAGGGTTTTCCAGTAGGCCACCGCCTGCTCGAACGCGGCGCCCTTGGGGGCATAGGTCCGGCCCTTGACATAGTCGAAAGTTTTCTCATCCGGCGCCACCAGGCCGGAACGGGCCCCGGCCTCAATGGCCATGTTGCACAGGGTCATGCGCCCTTCCATGGTCAGGTTCTCGATCACGGACCCGGTGAACTCGATCACATGGCCGGTACCGCCGGCAGTGCCGATTTTACCAATCACGGCCAGCGCCACATCCTTGGCGGTGACCCCGGCGCCCAGTTTGCCGGACACATCGATGCGCAGGTTTTTCGACTTGCGCAGGATCAGCGTCTGGGTTGCCATCACATGTTCAACTTCACTGGTGCCGATGCCGAACGCCAGCGCCCCGAACGCCCCGTGGGTCGCGGTATGGCTGTCGCCGCAGACCACGGTGGTGCCCGGCAGGGTAAAGCCCTGTTCCGGGCCGATCACATGGACGATGCCCTGGCGGATATCGGTCATCGGGATATAGTTGACCCCGAACTCGGCACAGTTTTTCTCAAGCGCTGCCAGCTGGATCGCTGACTGTTCTTCATTTTTCGCAGTGGCCCGGTCGGCGGTTGTCGGCACGTTATGGTCCGGCACGGCAATCATGGCGTCGGGTCGACGCAGCTTGCGGCCAGCCATACGCAGCCCTTCAAAGGCCTGCGGGCTGGTCACCTCGTGGATGATCTGGCGATCGATATAGACCAGGCAGTTTCCGTCTTCCTGCTGATCTACCAGATGGCTTTCCCAAAGCTTGTCATAAAGTGTCTTGGCCATTTTTACCTGTTCTCCAGAATTTGGTTCCGGGCCCAATTCAGCTGTCCGGCGGCAATATTGTATAAAATCGGGCAATTAAAAAGCGGGGTCCGAAAATCGAACCCCGCTTGTCTGGGGCTCTTTTGACGCAGCCCCGAAATCATATTCAGATGATCTGGTTACGCGTCGGCGCCCGGCTTCTTGGAAAGCCAGTCTTTTTTCTCGGCAATACGGGCTTTCTTACCACGCAGGCCGCGCAGGTAATAAAGCTTCGCACGACGAACTTTACCACGACGCACAACTTCGATGCTGTCCACATTGGGGGAATACAGCGGGAAAATACGCTCAACACCTTCGCCGTAGGAAATTTTACGTACGGTAAAGGAGGAGTTCAGGCCGCGGTTGGAACGGGCGATGCAGACGCCTTCATAGGCCTGGATACGCTCGCGGTTGCCTTCAACCACTTTCACGTTCACTTTCACGGTATCGCCCGGTGCAAATTCCGGCACCTGCTTGCCTTCGGTCAGCTTGGCGATCTGGTCTTTTTCGAACTTTTCTACGATATTCATTTTCTTCTTCCAAAACTTGCCCCCCAGAGGTTCCGAGACACTTTTCATTCGGAACATTCGGAGATCATTTAAGTGGGATCAAGAATCCCGATCAATCGTCTTCCGCAGGGTCCATATCATTCTTTCCGCTGCGGTGCAAATATTCTTTCCAAAGATCTGGCCTTCTTTCCCGGGTCAGCCGTTCTGACTGTTCCTGGCGCCAGGCCTTGATCCGTCCATGATGCCCGGATTGCAATACTTCCGGGATCTCCCGCCCTTCCCAGACCCGGGGCCTGGTATAGTGCGGATATTCAAGCAATCCGGCCTCAAAGCTCTCTTCCGCCAGAGTATCCGGCTGCCCGATCACCCCGGGAATCAGGCGAACCACGGCATCCATCAACGCCAGCGCCGCCACTTCGCCGCCGGACAGCACAAAATCACCGAGGCTCACCTCCATGATATTGCGTGCCTCCAGCACCCGCTCGTCAATGCCTTCAAAGCGGCCACACAGCAGGGTGATTCCCTTTTTGCCGGCGAACTCCTGCACCAGCTCCTGGTCCAGCACCCGCCCGCGGGGAGAAAGATAGACCAGCGGCCAGTCTTCCTCTCTGATATCCTTCGGCCGGTCGGCCAGCGCGGCATCTACCGCCTCGCCCAGCACATCGGCCCGCATCACCATGCCCGGACCGCCGCCTGCCGGCGTATCGTCCACCGTATGGTGCTTGTCATGGGCATGGTCGCGGATCTGCGAGACATCCAGGCGCCACAGTCCCTGATCCAGCGCCTTGCCCGCCAGCGAATGGCCAAGCGGTCCCGGAAACATTTCCGGATAGAGGGTCAGGATCTGCGCCTGCCACAGGGGCTCTGTCATGCCTCACCTCTCTCTTTCCACTTGGGACCGGTCACTCTTCCCGGTCGCCGAAGGCCTCGCGGTCGACCACCACATAGCCTTCTTCAACATTCACTTCCGGCACAAATTCCCCGGAAAAGGGATAAAGGACCTTGTCCTTTCTGCCGTCGTTCACCGCCGGATCCAGCGCCACTTCCAGCAGGTCGCCGGCGCCGAAGTTAAACACCGCTTTCACGGTGCCGAAAGGCGCGCCGGTTTCATCCCGGGCCGTGAGGCCGACCAGATCCTCATAATAGAAACTGTCGTCCTCTTCCAGATCCGGCAGAGAGCCTTTCTCCACATAGATCTTCTGCCCTTTGAGGGCGAGGGCCCGGTCCCGGTCCTTCACCCCCTCCAGCCGGGCGGCAATGCCGCCCTTGATGCTGTGCAGAAGCTGGATCTTATGCTTTTCGCCCCGGGGATGTTCCTCGGTGAAAAGGGTCACCGGGCCATAATCGGCAACGGAAGCCAGATCCTCGGTAAAGACCTTGAGCCGGACATTTCCGCGCACCCCCTGGGCCCCGGTGATGGCGGCAATACAGACCCATTCAGGTCCGATGGCCGCCTCGGCGCCCCGGGAAGGTTTATGGGAAGACCGGTCAGACATGCCTTACCCGCCAGGCCTTATTCAGACTTGGCTTCTTCCTCTGCAGCTTCTTCAGCGGCAGCCTCTTCAGCCGGAGCTTCCTCTGCAGCAGCTTCCTCGGCGGGAGCTTCTTCAGCTTCAGCGGCGGCAGCAGCTTCTGCTTCAGCGGCCTCAGCGGCAGCAGCAGCTGCAGCTTCCTCTTTCTCTTTTTTCTCTTCGATGCGATCCAGAGCTTTCTGGCCCGGTTTCGCTTTGTTCGGGTTGTTACGGGCTTCGCGCTTCATAAGACCTTCGGCATCCAGGAAACGGAGCACACGGTCAGTCGGCTGTGCGCCCTGGCCCAGCCAGTAGGTCACGCGCTCGGTCACCAGAGACACGCGCTGATCGCTGTCTTTCGGCAGCAGCGGGTTGTAGGTGCCGACTTTTTCGATGAATTTACCATCACGGGGAGAGCGGGAATCCGCAACCACGATACGGTAGTAAGGACGTTTTTTGGCACCACCGCGTGCCAGGCGAATTTTCAAAGACATTGATGTCTTCCTTTCTTATTTACTTCAATTCAAAAATTACGTTTCAGCGGCCGGGCCGCTTGTTTTTTACTTTGGCCAGAGACCTACTTCGGAAGCAGATTCTCCATACCCGGGGGAAGCTGGCCGGGCAGGGGCAGGCCCCCGCCTTTTTTGCCCATCTTGCCCATTTTCTTCATTACCGTGGCCATCTGTTTCTGCATTTTGACCAGCTTGTTGATCTCCTGCACGGAAACGCCGGCACCGGCGGCAATTCTTTTCTTGCGCGACGCATTCAGCAGGCGCGGCTCGGCCCGCTCCTTCGGCGTCATGCTGTTGATGATGGCTTCCTGGCGCGCCAGCAGCTTGTCATCGATATTGGCACTGGCCATCTGCTTCTGCATTTTGCCGAGGCCCGGCAGCATGCCGAGCACCCCGGACATGCCGCCCAGTTTTTTCATCTGGCGCAGCTGGGAGCGCAGGTCGTCGAAGTCAAACTGGCCCTTTTTCATCTTGCGGACCATCTTCTCGGCTTCTTCCGCCTCGATGGTCTCGGCTGCTTTTTCCACCAGGGACACCACATCGCCCATGCCGAGGATTCGGGAGGCGACGCGTTCCGGATGGAATTCTTCCAGATCGTCGATCTTTTCCCCGACACCGACCAGCTTGATCGGTTTGCCGGTTACGGCCCGCATGCTGAGCGCCGCCCCGCCGCGGCCGTCACCGTCCATACGGGTCAGCACCACGCCGGTCAGGCCGACCTGGTCGCTGAACTGCTGGGCCACATTGACCGCATCCTGGCCGGTCAGCGCATCGGCAACCAGCAGGGTTTCATGGGGATTCACCGCATTGCGGATAGCGACCACCTCGGCCATCAGGCTCTGGTCCACATGCAGGCGGCCGGCGGTATCCAGCATGACCACATCAAAGCCCTGCAGCTTGGCCGCGGTCATGGCCCGCTTGGCGATATCCACCGGCATCTGGCCGGCAATGATCGGCAGGGTCGCCACACCGGTCTGTTCGCCGAGGATCTGCAGCTGTTCCATGGCCGCCGGACGACGCACGTCAAGCGACGCCATCAGGACTTTTTTCTTTTCCTTTTCCTGCAGCCGTTTCGCGATCTTGGCTGTGGAGGTGGTTTTACCGGAGCCCTGCAGGCCGACCATCAGGATCGGCACCGGGGCAGCGGCCGCCAGGTCGATGGTCTTGCCCTCGCCGCCCAGCATTTCCACCAGGTTGTCATTGACAATCTTGATGACCATCTGGCCGGGGGTGACCGATTTCAGAACTTCCTGGCCGACAGCTTTTTCCCGGACCTTTTCCACAAAGTCCTTGACCACCGGCAGGGCCACGTCAGCTTCGAGCAGGGCGATGCGCACTTCACGCAGGGCGGCACTGACGTCCGCCTCCTTGAGGGCACCGCTTCTTTTCAGCTTGTCAAATATGCCGCCGAGCTTGTCGCTTAAGCTGTCAAACATAACCTTTTCCACAAAGTAAAATCGCACCAGTGGGCGAAACCTCGCTGACTGGTGGGTATCCCGCACGTCCGTCGGGGGGACACTATTTATCTTTCATCCTTTCGGAATGGGCGGAAACTATGGGCTTTGATCGCAAGAGTCAAGTCTTAACTGCCGGATCGCGCAACTTCCTGTTTCATGATCGGCAAAAAAATGTAATATGGACACAATTCCGCCGCAGGGGGCTGTCTGACTGTGATCCTGCACGTATAAAGAAACAGAGGGAAATGGAATTAAGTATGTCTGACTTTTTCAAAAAGCTTCTCGTCATTGCCGGTATTGCCGCGACAACCCCGCTGCTGTCCTCCCCCGCACAGGCCGGTATGGACGGCACGCCGTTCGACGGCTTCTTCATCGGCCTGCGGGCAGATTATTACAAGGAAACCGCCAACACGGCGTATGAGCAGATCACCGGTGATGACGACAGTACCTTCAACGGCGTAACCGGCGAGGACTCCGGCAATGGCTTTGCCGGCGGCTTTTATGGCGGATACGGCCTCAGCTTCGGTCCGGTCTATACCAGTCTGGAAGCCGGCTGGGGTATTTCCGGCGGCGCTTCTGACGCCACTGACGGCACCAGTTCCTTTGGGGTCAAGGCCTCCAACAGCTTCGATATCAACGGCCGGGTCGGCTTCCCGGTTGGTGAGCGCTTCCTGATTTACGGCCTGGGCGGCTATGCGGCAACCAAATTCAATCCCCGCGGTTTTGACAGCGCCGAAGGTGACCGCCTGAACGGATTCCGTTACGGCGGCGGCCTGGAAATCGGCCTCATCGAGGATATCGCCCTGCGCGTTGAATATACCCGCGCGGAATATGGCAGTCTGACCATTACCCAAGGCGTCGACCAGTTCACCTTCGACCCGTCCGAGCAGAGGATTTCCGTCGGCATCGTCCTGCATATGAACTGACGGACTGATCCTTGACCATCAGGGTTTTCAATCTGCTGCTTGGCGTCGCCTTCCTGGCGCTGGTGCTGATCGTGCCGGCGCCCGAAAGCATGCCCGACCTGGCCTGGAAGATGGTCGGCATCGCCGCCCTGATGGCCACCTGGTGGGCGACCGAAGCCCTGCCGGTGCCCATTACCTCGCTGATGCCGCTGGTGCTGATGCCGGCACTGGGCGTGGCCGGCATGTCCGAGGCCGCGGCGCCCTACGCAAGACCGACCATTTTCCTGCTGATGGGCGGATTTATCATCGCCACCGGGCTCGCGCGCTGGAACCTGCATCGCCGGCTGGCACTGCATATCCTGATCCGGGCCGGCAGCCACCCCGGCGCCATCATTGCCGGTTTCATGGCCGCCACGGCGCTGATCAGCATGTGGATCAGCAATACCGCCAGCGCCATCATGATGATCCCGATCGCCCTGTCGCTGTCCTCCGAACTGATTCACGATACAACCCGGCACCACCGCGGTTTTGTCCTGTGCCTGATCCTGGGCATTGCCTATTCCGCCAGCGTCGGCGGATTGGGCACCATGATCGGCACCCCGCCCAACCTGTTTGTGGTGAGCTTCATGTCGCAGAATTACGGCGTGGAAATCAGTTTCCTGAAATGGATGATGTTCGGCATCCCCACTGTGATTGTCATGGTGCCGGTGGTGTGGCTGGTGCTGACCAAGTGGGCCTATCCCTTCGACCTGCAGGACCTGCCGGCGGCCGAGGATATTTTCCGCCAGGAACTGGCCAGCATGGGACCGCTCAGCACACCGGAAAAACGCCTGTCCTTCACCTTTGCCCTGGTGGCATTCTTCTGGGTCAGCCGCAAATTCCTGCAGGATGAGCTGGGAATCCTGCCCTGGCTCAACGACAGCCTGATCGCCGTGATCGGCGCCGTCCTCATGTTTGTGATCCCGTCCGGCTGCCGCACGGAAAAGGGCACCGCCCTCTTGGACTGGGACACCGCCATCAAGATTCCCTGGGGTGTGCTGTTGCTGTTCGGCGGCGGGCTGAGCCTGGCCGCGGCCGTCAGCAGCTCCGGCCTCGCCCTGTGGCTCGGCAACAGCATGTCCGGCCTGACGACCCTGCATCTGTTTCTGATGATTGCAGTTCTGATCAGCATGGTGATTTTCCTCACCGAACTGACCAGCAACACCGCCACCGTCGCGACCCTGCTGCCGGTGCTCGGCGCCTTGGCTGCAGCCGGCAATTTCGATCCCATGATGCTGTTTGTTCCGGCGGCGCTGGCCGGCAGCTGCGCCTTCATGCTGCCGGTCGCCACCGCCCCCAATGCTGTGGTCTATTCCACCGGCAAGGTGCGGATCCCGGAAATGGTCAACGCCGGCTTCCGCCTCAACCTGGTCGGCATCATGGTCCTCTCCCCGCTGTGTTACCTGCTGGTTCCCATAATCTTTGGCTGATTTGGGGCTGATTTTGGTGGACTTTTTCACCATCCCCCCCATATAAGGCGGTATGAACCAGCAGAATCAGATCACACAGGACCCGCGTCCCTTCGTCAAAATGCACGGCCTCGGCAATGACTTTGTCATCTTCGACGGCCGCGAGGACCGTTTTGACCTGAGCCCGGACGGCGCGCGCTTTGTCGCCGACCGCCATCGGGGGGTGGGCTGCGACCAGGTCATTACCCTGTGGCCGTCAAACGTCGGCGATGTCTTCATGCGCATCCAGAATGCGGACGGCAGCGAAGTCGGCGCCTGCGGCAATGCCACCCGCTGTGTCGCCCACATGATGCTGCAGGAGTTCGGCGCCGACAAGATCACCATCGAAACCCTGGCCGGGCTGCTGCACGCCGAACGCAATGGCCAGCAGGTGCGGGTCGACATGGGCGAACCGCGCCTGGACTGGGACCAGATTCCGCTGGCCCGGGAAATGGACACCGAGTCTGTGGAGCTGGTGGTTGGCGGCCTCGGCAATCCGGTCGCCGTCAACATGGGCAATCCCCATGCCATTTTCTTTGTCGACAGCGTCGACGGGATCGACCTGGAGGAACTGGGTCCGCAGATCGAAACTCACGAACTGTTCCCGGAGCGGGCCAATGTCAGCATTGTCGAAAAACGCGGTCCCGGCGACCTGCGCCTCCGGGTGTGGGAACGCGGCGCCGGCATCACCCAGGCCTGCGGCTCCGCCGCCTGCGCCGCCGTGGTTGCCGCCAGCCGGCGCGGCCTGGTGGAGCGCGCTGCCGCCATTGAGCTCGACGGCGGCACCCTGGTTATGGCCTGGGCCGAGGACAACCATGTGATGATGACCGGCGACGTGGCCTATGTGTTTGCCGGCCATGTCTTCGCCCCCTTTAACCTTGAAGGACATGACGACCGGGAGAGGCGCTGATGGCTGACACCTCTTCCCGCACCCCGCAGATTGTCACCTTTGGCTGCCGGCTCAATACCTATGAGTCGGAAGTGATGAAAAGCCATGCCGAATCCGCCGGGCTGGAGAATACCTTCATCTTCAACACCTGTGCCGTCACCGCCGAGGCAACCCGGCAGGCGCGCCAGGCGATCCGCCGCACCCGGCGTGAAAACCCCGACGCCAATATCGTGGTTACCGGTTGCGCCGCCCAGGTCAATCCGGCCGAATTCGCCGACATGGCCGAGGTCAACCGGGTGATCGGCAACCAGGAAAAACTGCAGGCCAAAAGCTGGCAGGCGATGGATTTCGGCACCGGCAACAGCGAAAAGGTGCTGGTCAACGACATTATGGCGGTCAAGGAGACCGCGCCGCAGCTGATCGACGGCTTCGAGGAACGCACCCGGGCCTTTGTCCAGGTCCAGAACGGCTGCGACCATCGCTGCACCTTCTGCATCATCCCTTATGGCCGCGGCAACAGCCGCTCGGTGCCCGCCGGCGAGGTTATTGCGCAGGTGAAACGATTGGTGGAAAACGGCTACCAGGAAGTGATCATCACCGGGGTAGACATCACCTCCTATGGTCCCGACCTGCCGGGCAAACCGACCCTCGGCAAACTGTGCCAGCAGATCCTGAAACATGTTCCGGATCTGAAACGGTTAAGACTGAGCAGCATCGACAGCATCGAGACCGATGAAGCGCTGTTCCAGGTGATTACCGAAGAAGAACGGATGATGCCGCACCTGCACCTGAGCCTGCAGGCCGGCGACAATATGATTCTGAAGCGCATGAAGCGCCGCCACAGCCGGGAAGACAGCATTGAATTCTGCCAGCGGGTGCGCGCCGCCCGACCTGATGTCATCTTCGGCGCCGACATTATCGCCGGTTTCCCGACGGAGACGGAAGAAATGTTCGAAAATTCATTACGTCTGGTTAATGATTGCGACCTCACTTTCCTGCATGTCTTTCCCTATTCGGAGCGCGAAGGCACCCCGGCAGCGAAAATGCCGCAGCTGCCCAAATCCGTGCGCAAGGAGAGGGCCGAACGGCTGCGCGCGCTGGGCCAGGAGAAATTGGACGCCTTCCTATCCGGCCAGGTCGGCCAGGAAGTGGAAATCCTGGTGGAAAAAAGCCTCGACGGCGGTGCCTCTGTTATCGGCCATACCGCCCATTTCGCCCCTGCCCGATTACTGGGCGACCTGCCGTCCGGCACCCTTGCCAAGGCGCGTGTAACCGGCTATCAGGATGGGGTCCTGATCTGCGAACCGATTTAAGTGGGGTCCATGAGCGAAGAACAACCGAAAAAAGGCTGGTTCAGCCGCCTGAAAGACGGCCTGAAACGCAGCACCTCCGCCCTCAGCGGCGGCATCTCCAGCATTTTCAACAAAAAACGGCTGGACGCCACCACGCTCGAGGAACTGGAAGACCTGCTGATCATGTCCGACCTCGGCGTGGAAGTGAGCCGCCGGGTCTGCGACCGCCTGAGCGCCCAGAAATATGACAAGGAAATCAGCGCCGAGGAAGTGCAGGCCGCGCTGGCCGAAGAAGTGTCCGGCATCCTCGAAGCCGTCGCCAAACCCCTGGAAATCAATCCCGGCAATCACCCTCATGTGATCCTGATGGTGGGAGTCAACGGCTCCGGCAAGACCACTACCATCGGTAAAATGGCCAAGCAGTTCCAGAATGACGGCAAGAGCGTGATGCTGGCCGCCGGCGACACTTTCCGCGCCGCCGCCATCGAGCAGCTGCAGGTCTGGGGCGAGCGCAACAATGTGCCGGTCATCTCCGGCAAGGTGGGCGGCGATGCCGCCGGGCTTGCCTTTGACGCCGTCAAACAGGCCAAGGAACAGAATATAGATGTGCTGCTGATCGACACGGCCGGGCGGTTGCAGAACAAGGATTACCTGATGGAGGAACTGGCCAAGATCGTCCGGGTGATCAAGAAACATGACGAAACTGCGCCCCATGACACCATCCTGGTGCTGGACGCCACCACCGGCCAGAACGCCATCATGCAGGCGGAGGTGTTCCAGAAAGTGGCCAACGTCACCGGCCTGGTCATGACCAAGCTGGACGGCACCGCCCGCGGCGGCGTGCTGGTCGCCTGTGCCGAGAAGTTCGCCCTGCCGATTCATGCGATCGGCGTCGGCGAGAGCATCGATGACCTTCAGCCCTTCAACGCGGATGAATTTTCCCGTATGCTGGTCGGGCTTGAAAGCTAGTCTGGGAAGAAAAGCATGAATCAACTCTATAAGTTGCTGATCGAAGCCGGGCCATTGGTGATCTTTTTCGTCGCCAACGCCCAAGTGGGCATATTCAACGCCACTGCTATTTTCATGGTGGTGATGATCATTGCCATGATCGCCGCCAAGGTCCTGCTCAAGGAAATTTCCCTGATGATGTGGATTTCCGTCGGTCTGGTGGTGATCTTCGGCAGCGCGACTATTTATTTCGAAGACGAAACGTTTATCAAGCTCAAGCCGACCATCCTCTACAGCATGTTTGCCGTGACCCTGCTTCTTGGCACGGCCCTCAAAAAACCCTTCATCCGCAATGTGATGGAGGCCGGCTTTCCGCCGATGGAAGATATCGCCTGGCACAAGATGAATTTCCGCTGGGGCCTGTTCTTTGTCTTCTGCGCCCTGCTCAACGAATATGTCTGGCGCAATTACGACACCGATACCTGGATCGCCGCCAAGCTGTGGCTGTTCATGCCGCTGAGCTTCGTTTTCGCCCTGGCCCAGCTGCCGCTGATCATGAAATACCAGATGGGCGAACCGGAAGCGGACGCCGAAACCGACCAGAATTCAGCGGACTAGTTTTTCGGTTCCGGGCGGATTGCCGAACGGGGCAAACACTTGCCTGTCATGGATTTCCCGATACTGATTGAGCGCCCAGTGGACGCTGGGAAAAGCGATCTCGTCCCAGGGAATGTCATCCCATTTGAACAGTTTCACCTCCAGGCTTTCCTCACCGGCGGCGAATTTCTTCTCCCGGAGCCGGGCCACATGCATCATCTGCACCTGGGAAATGCGCGGAATATTATAAACCGCCAGCAGTGCCCGAATCTCAATCTCGGCGCAGGCTTCCTCACGGGCCTCCCGCGCAGCGCCTTCTTCGGTGGTTTCATTCTGTTCCATGAAGCCGGCCGGGATGGTCCAGTAGCCCTTGCGCGGTTCAATGGCGCGCTTGCACAGCAGAAATTGCTCTTCGGCATCCGGCGTCTCCCGCCAGGTTACCACCGAGCCAACCACAATTTTGGGATTGATGTAATAGACGAATTCACAATTGTCGCAGACATGCCGTTCCCGATTGTCCCCGTCAGGGACCTTCAGGGTGAAGGAATGATTCTGCGATGGCTGGTTTTCAAAGGGCATGCCACAGGATATCAGGCTCAGATTTTGATATCAACAATCTGGCCGAGGCGTTCAAAGGCCGGCTGGCCGCTGCTACCGCCGACACTCTCGCGCAGGTTCAGGTTAACCGAAGATCGGCCCCCCTGCGCCTCGCCTTCAGCGGGAAGGCTTTGCCTCAGCTTGTCCAGATTGCGGGCCCTGAGTTCTTCTTGGGATTTCTTCAGCGCTTCCCGGTTCTGGCGAATCTGTTCCTGGCGGTCGGATTCGCGCACCTGTTGCCGGGCCTGGGCCTGCTGCTCCTTGAGCTGCTGCTGATCCACAAGCTGCTGCTGGGCCTCCCGCTGGTTTGTATCAACCAGGGATCCCAGGGATGCCAACAATTGTGAGTTCGAGGTAATCTTCATTCGTCTTCAGTCATGCCACGTTGGGGCCACAGTTCATCATCATAAGTCCGATATATTATCGGACTCTTAATTTTACAAGACCGCTCTTTCTGAAGGGAATACGTCGACTTCTGCGACTGATCCGTATTCTATTTGGAATTTTCCAGCTTTTCCAGCTCTTTTTCAAGGGCCGGTTTATCACTTTCCGGTGAATATATAAGCGCTTTTTTGTAGGCGTCAATAGCCTGCTCGCGCTCTCCCAGCACCTGGTAGGCCTTTGCCAACCGCTGCCAGCCGGGGCCATTTTCGGGATTCTCCTCGAGCCGGTCCGCCAGACGCTGGACCATGCTGCGGATCATCTGCTGCTGCTCTTCGGGCGACATATCCTGCACCACCTGCATCTGTTCCTGGTCCACATTCGGAGCCACCGGCGCCGCCTGCTCCCCGTTCGCTTCCAGACCCAGTTCCTGCCGGGTCATGGCAATCACCTGGTTAATCTGCCGGGTCCAGGGCGCATCGGGCGGCGACTGGTCGACAATCGCCTGCCAGCGGGCAAGCGCCTCTTTCTTCTTGCCGGACTGATAATCCAGCAAAGCCACATAATATTGCACCCCGGGATGGTCTGGATTCTTGGCCAGCGCCTTTTCCAGCATCAACAGCGCCGCCGGGCTCATCTTGCCGTCGGACAGGACGATCAGGCTTTCCATATACATGATCATCAGTTCGAAATTGTCCGGATCCAGCTCCCAGGCCCGCTCGAAGGCGGCCGCGGACTGGGGAAAATGGCCAAGCCGGTTTTCAAACTGGCCAAGCGCCATCCAGCCGACCTTGGAGTCGGGATCTTCCTTGAGCCGGGCCTTGATCCTGTCGACGAATTCCAGCAGCTTCTGCCGGTCTTCATCCTCGCCGGCCGCCTGTTCCAGCTCCTTCGGAAAATCGGGCATGCCGGGTGTACCAGTCTCGAGATACAGGGCGGAGCAGGCCAGCACCAGGCCGGCGATCATGATCAGTTTTCCGGTCAGCGACGTGACGGGCGCGGTGCCGACCTCCTGCCGGTCGGCCGCTTTCAGCAGGCGACGCTGGATCTCCAGCCGGGCGGTCTCCGCTTCCTCTGCCGACAGGCGGCCCTGGGCGATATCCTCTTCCAGTTCCGCGAGCTGGGCCTTGTAGACCGCCACATCCGGATGCTCGTCCCGTTGACGCTTGCCGGACCGCAGCAGCGGCACCAGCACGACCGCCAGGGCCAGAAACAGCAGAACAGCCATGATCGCCCAGTACATCATTTCTCCTCCCCGTCATGCAGGAGTTTTTCCAGCCGGGCCTCTTCCTCGTGGCTGAGCGGGGCGGCCGGCTGGACCGCGGAGGAGCGCCGTCGCAGGTACAGCACGGCAAAGATTGCGCCGATCACCAGGAGAATCAGCGGCGAGAACCACAGCATCATGGTTTCGCTTTTGAGCGGCGGCTTCAACAATACCCAGTCGCCATAGCGGTCGGTCATATAATGCAGCACCTCTTCATCCGTATCGCCGGCAAGGATGCGTTCCCGCACCACCATACGCAGATCCTGGGCCAGGTCGGCATTGCTGTCGACAATGGACTGATTCTGGCACACCAGACAGCGCAGTTGTTTCATCAGTTCCTGGGCCCGGGCTTCCTGGATCGGGTCCTTGAGGCGGCCGTCATCGACGCCAAGGGCAAAGGCGGACTGGGTGAAGAAGATCAACAACACTGACAGGACTACTGCTCTCACTGGTCCTTTTCCTGTATTTGTTTCAGAACCGGAATAATCTTGTCCTCGATATCCATTTCATGGATCGGACCCAGATGTTTATGCACAATGCGGCCGTTTTTGATGAAATAGGTCTCCGGCACGCCATACACACCCCAGTCGATTCCGACCCGGCCGTTGAAATCGGCCGCCACCCGGGCATAGGGATTGCCGAGATTATTCAGGAAAGACCGGGAATTCTCCGGCTTGTCCTTATAGGCAATGCCGTAAATTTTAATCCCGTAATCCGAGGCCAGCTTTTCCAGCTGCGGGTGCTCGATCCGGCAGGGCGCGCACCAGGAGGCAAAGAAATTGACCAGGACAACTTCATCCCCCGCGGCGATCAGGTCCGCGGCGGCAAAACCGTCATCATTGCCTTCCAGGTTGGGCAGGCTGAATTCCGGTACCGGATGATCGATCAGGGCAGAGGGAATATCCCGCGGGTTGAGCGTCAGCCCTACTCCCAGCGCGACGGCCAGCAGCGCAAAGATGGCCAGTGGCAGGATCGCCTTAAGTTGCATGGGCTGTTCCCCCTTCTGATTTCCCGGTCGCGGCTGTCCTTTTGCGTCCGGCCGGCACCCCGATGCGGAAGCGGCGATCACTGAGCGACACCAGGCCGCCAATCACCATGATCATGGCCCCGCCCCACAACCAGAACTGCAGCGGCTTGTAATAAGCCCGGACCGACCAGCGGTCCTGACCGGCCGCATTCTGGCCCTGTCCCTCGCCGATGGCGACAAACAGGTCGCCGAAAAAGCGGGCGTAGATGGCCGCTTCGGTGGTGGTCATGGGCGGGCTGGCATAGGTCCGGCTTTCCGGCAGCAGCTGGGTCACTTCATCACCGTTTTTGTCCCGGACGGTGAACTCCCCGGCCAGCGAGGTATAGTTGGGGCCGGCCAGCGGCCTGACGCCGTTGAAGGTGAGTTCATAGCCGCCGATCTCGATCTTCTCCCCGGCCACCAGCACATCCAGATGTTCGCTCTGCCAGCTTGAGGTCACGGCGATACCGAGGATCATGACCGACAGGCCGAAATGGCCGAGAGTCATGCCCCAGCTGGCCCGGGTCTGGCGGCCAAGGCGCCTGACGCTGTCCATGACCGGCACCTTGAACAGTTTGATCCGTTCCCCAAGCTCGGCCAGCGTGCCGAGCATCAGCCAGATGCCGAGCCCCAGCCACAGGGCGGTCAGCAACGGCCGGTGCCCGGCGTCATGGTGGGCGATGAAATAGCCCGCCACCATCACCGCCAGCGACACAAACAGGACCAGGCGCATGCGGTGCACGACACCGAACAGATCGGCCCGCTTCCAGCGCAGAAACGGCCCGGCGGCCATGATCAGCACCAGCGGGATCATCAGCGAGCCGAGAGTGATTTCGAAATAGGGGGCGCCAACAGAGATTTTGTCGCCGGTCAGCGCATCCAGGAGCAACGGATACAAGGTGCCGAACAGCACCGTGGCCGCGCCCACGGTCAGCAGCATATTGTTCATCACCAGCGCGCCTTCGCGGCTGATCGGCGCGAACAGGCCGCCGGGCTGCAGCCGGTCATAGCGCAGGGCATAGAGCAGCAGGCTGCCGCCGATCACGATCAGCAGGAAGATCAGGATGAAGACGCCGCGCTCCGGATCGGTGGCAAAGGCATGGACCGAGGTAATCACCCCGGAGCGGGTCAGGAAGGTGCCGAGCAGACTGAAGGAAAAGGCGATGATGGCGAGCAGGATAGTCCAGCTTTTCAGCGTGTCGCGTTTTTCCACCACAATGGCGGAGTGCAGCAGCGCCGTCGCCACCAGCCAGGGCATGAAGGAGGCATTTTCCACCGGGTCCCAGAACCACCAACCACCCCAGCCGAGCTCATAATAGGCCCACCAGCTGCCGAGCGTGATGCCGATGGTGAGGAAACACCAGGCAATCAGGGTCCAGGGCCGGACCCAACGGGCCCAGGCCGGATCGACCCGGCCTTCCAGCAGGGCCGCCACGGCAAAGGAGAAAGCCACACTGAGGCCCACATAGCCGAGGTACAGGAACGGCGGATGGAAGGCCAGTCCCGGGTCCTGCAGCAGCGGGTTGAGGCCGTTGCCCTCTAGCGGCACTGGAAACACCCGCTCAAACGGATTGGAGGTCAACAGCAGGAACAGGTAAAAGCCCACCGAAATCAGTCCCTGCACCGCCAGCACCCGCACATGCAGACTCTTGGGCAGATTGCGGCCGAACAAGGCCACCAGCCCCCCAAACAGGGCCAGGATCAGGGCCCAGAACAGGATCGAACCCTCGTGGTTGCCCCACACCCCGGCAACCTTGTACAGCATGGGCTTCAGGGTATGGCTGTTGATGGCCACATTTTTTACGGAAAAATCCGACGTGATGTAGGCGTGCATCAGGGCGAGAAACGCCAGCAGCACCAGCAGGAACTGGCCGTAGGCCGCCGGGGCGGCCACCGCCATCAGCCGGTCATCGCGCCGGGAGGCGCCAATCAGCGGAAAGACGCCCTGCACCACCGCAAGGGCAAAGGCCAGCACCAGGGCGAAATGACCGGTCTCGACAATCATTGAGGCGCCCCTTCATGCTGCCACAGCCCGCGTTCCTTCAGGCTTTCGGCCACTTCCTTGGGCATGTAGTTTTCGTCATGCTTGGCCAGCACTTCATTGGCGACAAAGATGCCGTTTTCGTCCAGGTGACCCTCGGCCACCACGCCCTGTCCTTCCCGGAACAGGTCCGGCACCTGGCCATGATAGATCACCTGCATGGTTTCATTGCCGTCGGTGACGCGGAACTTATAGAGTAACTTATCGCCGCCCCGCTCCAGGCTGCCTTTTTCCACCAGGCCGCCGAGCCGGAAAGTCTCGCCGGCCGGGATCTGCCGTTCCACCACCTCGGTGGGATCGTAAAACATACGGATACTGTCGCCCAGCGCGGTCAGGACCAGCGCCACCGCCAAGCCGAGCACCGCCAGGCTGCTGAGCACCAGATACATGCGGCGGCGCTTGCGGGAAGCCGCCCGGCTGCGCGGGCTCTGAACTGTTCCGGTTTGCTGTGTTGTCATCCCTCTTGTCCGTTACCTTGATCCGCCTGAGGTGTTTTTTCGCCGCCGCCCATCAGCTCTTCCAGCTGGCGCAACTGTCTGATATCCCGCTGGCGGCCGAGCCAGCTCTGCAGGGCCAGCAGGATCATTACCGCCGCCACAATGCCGAAGCTTGACCAGACAAAGGCTGCATAGGGTCCCATCAGTCACCACTCCTTGCCGTCAGCTGCTGGCGCAGGGTCCGGATCCGGCGCCCCAGGATCAGACGCTGCAGGCGCCAGATCAGCACCACCACGAAATAGGCGTTAAAGGCTGCAATCATGATCAGCAGCGGCCACAGCATCGACGGGGCGATGCTCGGGCCGTCCATGCGGATCAGGCTGGCCGGCTGGTGCAGGGTCGCCCACCATTCCACGGAAAATTTGATGATC
This sequence comes from Emcibacter nanhaiensis, assembly GCF_006385175.1. Taxonomy (NCBI): domain Bacteria; kingdom Pseudomonadati; phylum Pseudomonadota; class Alphaproteobacteria; order Emcibacterales; family Emcibacteraceae; genus Emcibacter; species Emcibacter nanhaiensis. The sequence continues at coordinate 236,474 of NZ_VFIY01000005.1, read as the reverse complement.
GGGATATTGACCACCCCGACAATGGCGACAATGGCGGCAATGCGGGCGGCCCGCACCTGGTCGTCAATGGCCTGCCATACCGACATGTAGCCGAGGTAGAGAAAAAACAGAATCAGTACCGACGTCATCCGCGCATCATACCAGTCCCAGTAGGTGCCCCACATGGGTTCGCCCCACAGGCTGCCGGTGATCAGGGCCAGCAGGGTGAAGGCCGCGCCGATCGGCGCCGTCGCCCGGGCGGTATAGTCCGCCAGCGGATGTTTCCAGATGATGCCGACAATGCTGGCCACCGCCATCAGCACATAGCCGAACATGGACATATAGGCCGACGGCACATGGACGTACATGATTCGGAAAGTCGCCCCCATCTGGTAGTCTTCAGGAGCGACAAAAAGGGACATATAGGTGCCAATGGTGAGGAGGACGACAGCAAGCGCGATCGCCCAGGGCTGGATCAGTTTACTCAACCGCATGAAGCGGGCGGGATTTGCGAACTTATGCATGATCTGAGGTCTATCGCCAACTTATGTTTTAATCAAGTTATTTGGGCATATTCCCCGATAAATTCACAAACGCCCCCGCCGGTATCCGGACAGCCTCCCCTGATATCTTCCACTATTAAGTAAAAGGCTGTCCGGAACTTGGAATAGATTTAGTGCTTGCCCGGATCGAGGGCAACGCCGCGGCGCTCATAGCGGGCATAGGCCTGCATGGCGATCAGAGTTTCATCATCCAGCGCCAGGGCCTTGCCTTCCAGCGGGTTGATGATGCACCAGTTGATCATTTCGCCAAACACAACCACCCGGCCGATCTGCTGCTGGTATTTGGGATAGGTTTCCGGGTGGGTGTCGGCGGCATTGGGGTGACACTGGGCGCAGGCCACGCCGTTGGTGCCGAGATTACCATCCACCCAGGCGGCACGGCCTTTTTCCACTGCGGCCATGAATTCCCTGGTCCAGGTTTCCACATCCTGTTTGTTAAACTCATCCGCCTGGGCAACGGGTGACAGAATCATCATCCCCCCCAGGACAAGAGCAAAATTCCTAAGCGTCTTTTTCATGTTTGTCTCCCATCCTCAATAACGTTTCTGCGGCAAAGTCAGACCTGCTTCCTGATAAGTCGTGTCCACAGGATGACCCTTGTCCGGATCGTAGGCAACGGTCCGGGATTTATTCTGGGGCAGGCTGTAGTTCACAGAGGCCCTGCCGCTGTTGATGTCAATATACTGCCAGCCGGTGGCATCCCGTTCAAAGAACGGATTGGCCCGGTTCATGGGAATGGTCAGCTGCGGCAGGTGGCTTTCCGCCTGCACGTATGACTGCGGATAAGGCCAGGGCCAGGCCGTCGCCATCACCGCATGGAAACTGATATTGTCGATCTGGTTATACTGGATCTGATGGACGTGACCATACAGCACTGTCGCCTTGTCGAATTTCTTCAGCAGTTTCTGGATGTCCTCGGCTTCCTCGGTCCAGAAGTTCCAGTTTTTGAAGATTTTCTGGATCGGCGAGTGGGAGCAGACCACCACCGGTGTATCCTTGCTCACCTTCTTCAGATCGTTTTTCAGCCATTTCAGCTGTTTCTTGCCGATCATGAAGGGAGAGCCGCGCGGATCGTCCAGGCCGGCCATCACGCCCATGCGCTCGGTGCCGTCCTTCCAGGTATTATGGGTCCAGTCGTCATCCACAATGATGCTGTTCAGCACCACGAAATGCACGCCCTTGTGGTCGAAGCTGTAATACTGGGGACCGTTATGTTCGGACCAGTATTCGCCAAGATCCAGATAATAGTCGTGCTCACCCATGACATAGTGAACATCGAAGTTATTCAGCCCGGCCATCATTTCAAAGCCGTGATCAAGCTCGGACTTTTTACCCAGCTGCGCCAGGTCGCCGCCGTAGATGACGAAGTCCGGACGCGGGTTCATCAGATTACATTCGGCCACTGCGCGGATCAGACCGCGATCCCAGTTGCGGACGAATTTGTTGCCGCGGATATGCTGGATATGGCTGTCGGAGATATAGGCGAAGGTAAAGTCTTCACGTTCGCCGCCAAACGCCAGTTTCACGCTGGTGATCGGCAGGCAGGCGCCGGCCACAAGGGCCACGCCGTTGCGCAACACCGTCCGCCGGGTGGTATTTTCAGCCACAGGAGTATCTTCAAGAAGCTGTGCCGTGGTCAGATTCACATCGTCAATATGTTTCATTGAAGCCTCCTATTTGGTCAGTTCGGCGAGTTTATTGAGGGATTCCCGGGGGCTGGTCAGCGCCTTGAGGAATTCCACAAGATCGGCTTTCTGCTGATCGGTCAGGTTCAGCGGGCGAATGCCGCCACTCTGGAAATCATTGATCGGGTCGTCCGGGTTTACCCGGCCGCCGTTGTTATAGAAGTCAACGACCTCTTCCAGGGTTTTCAGGCTGCCGTCATGCATATAGGGCGCGGTCAGCGCAACGTTGCGCAGGGTCGGCGTCTTGAAGGCGCCGATGTCGGCCGCATGGGTGCTGACCACGAAACGGCCAAGCTCGGAGGCCTCGGCATCGGTCAGGACCGTAACATCGAGATCCATGCCGCCTGCCTTGTCACGCTTGAACGCCTCGGTCACCGAATCGATGCTGCCGGAAATCTTGTCGAAATTCACGTTGAGGTTATGAAATTTGCTGTCCGAGAACAGGGCATAGGTTTCGCTGGTGGTGTGACAGGACACGCAGCGGCCCTCGAACCGGAATACCCGCATGCCGCGGATGGCAGATTCCGACATGGCCGTCTTGTCCCCGCCGTACATATAACGGTCGAAGGGGCTGTCTCCGGCCAGGATCGTGCGCTCGAAGGAAGCGATGGCCTTGGCCACATGGTCGATAGTAATCTTTTTCGGGGAAATGCCGAAGGCGGCCTTGAACATCTTCTGATATTCCTTGTCGCCCTGGACAAGTTTAACCACCGGGTCATGGTTTGGTTGTCCCATTTCCACCGGATTGACAATCGGCCCCTTGGACTGATGTTCCAGGTCCGGTTCGCGGCCGTCCCAGAATTGCGTCTTCATATAAGCCGCATTGATCACGGTCGGCGCATTGCGGGTCCCGGTCAGCTTGTTGATTCCCTCGGAGACCCGAAGAGGACTGTCGGTGAAGGCCTTGCCGCCGTCATGGCAGGTGGCGCAATTTACCTCGCCGGTGGTACTGAATCTCTTGTCGTTGAAAAGCTTTTTGCCGAGCGCCACCTTTTCCGCGGTCATCGGGTTATCTGCCGGCACCGGCACCGGCGGCAATCCAAGCGGCGTTTCCGCCAACGCTGACAATGGCGCAAACAGCACGGTACAGAAGGCGCCGGCTGCAAGAATGGTCCTTTTCATCATCCGTCTCCCATATTTGTCAGTGAAGACCAACCTGTCTCCCCTGTAGTCTTCCACAATCCACACTATAATTAGACAAGTTATAGGAAAAACTATAACCTATTGAAATTATAAGTAAATATATGAATGATGGGAACATCCCCAGTTCAGGGAATAAAACCGCGATTAAGCTATTGTTATACAATGAAAAACAAATACTGCATTCGTTCCCGCATTTCCGAGGATAAATTCAGGCAACTCCTGAAAAGCTACATCGGCGACAGAACAGCCCAGCAGACGGCTGACGAGACCAATATGAATATCAACAGTATCGACCGCTACTTCAGATTATTCCGGGAACGAGTGGTCCTGCTGACCGGCACAAATGTCTCGCAAAATGACCTGCTACAGGATAGCTATCCCCAAAAAGCAGACCATATCCTGATCGGAGTCCTGGAGAAACGGGAACAGGCCTGTGCGGAAATCATCACCGCCGACCTCCATGAGCCGTTAGCCGAACTGTTGTCGCAAAAGCCCGGCATCAAGGATGTCGTCCGTCATCGGCACTGGCCCGGGTATGACGAACTGATAGACGTCAGCCATGACCGGCGCATCCGGCTTCGCGCCACCGGCATTGCCGGTTTCTGGGATTTTGCCCATCTGCGCCTGGCCAAATTCCGGGGCATGCACAAATCCACTTTCCTGCTGCACCTGAAGGAATGTGAGTGGCGCTATAACAATCGTGACCAGGACCTTTATGCCACACTGCTGGCCGAGTTCCGCAACTATCCCCTGGGCCGCCGACGGCCCCTTCGGCCGGCCCCTTGAGTCTGTTTGTCGCATGTCACCAATCTTTCATCGAATGGCCATAGTTCCGCCGCGAATCCATGGTTAAAATAAATCCTGCTACAGACCCGTCGTCTGTCACCAAATGTTAAGTTGTTTCTGGCTGAATAGTGACCATGTCCTGGAAGACCGTAAAAAGACCCGTAAAACTGATTATCGGCTGGATCCTGTTCATTGCCGGAGTCATCATTGCGCCAATGCCGATCCCCATCGGCCAGATCACAGCCCTGGTCGGCTTAAGCCTGCTGGTGTCCGAAAGTGAAAAAGTCAGGGTCTGGGTCCAGAAGCTGCGCCGACGCATCCCGGGGCTGTGCCGCCAGCTGACCAAAGCCAAACCGCACCTGCCCGGTTTTCTGAAAATACTGATTGAACGGACCGATCCTGTTCACCTGAACAAGAACTCGAAACATGTCTAGGGCCGGGATCGCCTAGTCAAGGCCGGACCTGATCGCCGCCGCGGCCGCCCAGGGTGCCAGCACGGCGCTGCCCAGGGTGAAGCCGGCCAGAATCATCAGCGGCAGGCGAATATCCTGGCCGTCGAGGGCGCCATTGACCGCCAGCACGCTGAAAATCAGGCTCGGGATATAAAGCGGCAGCACCAACAGGGACAGCAGGACCCCGCCGCGGCGCAGGTTCACGGTCAGCGCCGCCCCGACCGCCCCCACAAAACTGAGCGTCGGTGAGGCCAGCACCATCACCACCATCATCGGCAGATAACCGTTCGCCGGCAGATGCATCATAATTCCCAGTACCGGCGACAGGATAATCAGCGGCAGCGCCGTGGTCAGCCAGTGGGCCAGCGACTTGGCCAGCACCACCAGTTCCAGCGGCAGGGGCAGCAGGACAAACTGGTCCAGCGAGCCGTCTTCAAAGTCGGCCTGGAAAATCCGGTCCAGCGACAGCAGCGAGGACAACAGCACGGCGACCCAGATCACAGCCACGGAAATGCGCGACAGCATGTCCGGGTCCGGCCCCACCGCGAAGGGGAACAGCGACACGACAATGGCGAAAAAGAACACCACCATCAGGCCGGTGCTGCCTTGGCGCCAGGACAGTTTCACATCCCGGCCGATGATCTGGAAAAACAACGCGCTCATGACCAGACCTCCGACAGGGACCAGTCGTCCGCCACCGCACCTTTTCCGGAAAATTGACCAAGATCGAGAACGATACTGCGATCGCGGGCCAGTCCCAGGTCGATATGGGTCGCGGTGACAATCAGCCCGCCCCGGTCCAGATGCGACGTCATGACCGCGGACAGCCGCTGAACGCTGTCCTGATCCAGTCCCACGGTCGGTTCATCAAGCAGCCAGATCGCCCCCCGGTGGCAGACCATCCGGGCCAGCGCCGTCCGGCGGCCCTGACCCGAGGACAGGTAGCGGGCCGGCTGATCCCCAAGATGATCGATTCCCAGAGCGGCCATGGCCCCGTCGATGCCGTCCTCCACCCCGTGCAGGCGGGCCCAGAAGGCGATATTTTCGCGCACGGTCAGTTCCGGCTTCAGGGCGTTTTTGTGGGCCAGATAACAGATATTTTCGGCGATCCAGTCGCCATCACCGGTAAACGCCTCGCCTTCCCAGGCAAGGAATCCGGCCCGGACCGGCAACAGGCCGGCAATGGCCTTGATCAGGGTCGATTTCCCGGATCCGTTGGGACCACGAAGCACCAGCGCCTTTCCCCGTGGCAGGGAAAACCCAAGGTCGGTAAAAACGGTAAAATCGCCCCTCACACAGCACAGGCCGTTTGCCTCGAGAATGGTCCGGTCCTCCTCACATTCACATAACGTCCTGAGAGCTATAGCATTTTGACATCAAAGACAGAAGAAAAATTGGGGTATGCCTGATAAAAGTGCCTGCTCCTGTACCCGGACAGGACAGGAAGCAGGCACCCCGGGGCGGGCATTTTAGAGGACAGGTTGGAGTGTGCCCGCCACTCGATAAAACTGTTGGTGAGGCCTATCTCAGAACGCGCTGGTACAGATCCCCGGCCCAGAGGATAAATGCGGTCGACAGCGAAAACAGGGCGGTCCCGACCAGAATATTCGTGATAGACGGTCCGTCGGCCGAGAGCGGGCCGGTCGCGAAAAGATCGGCGGCAAAAATCGCAAATGTGACGATCGTGGCGACGGGCAAAAACAGACGCGACCAGGAAATCTTCTTTTTTGAAGGGCGGGCAACGATTCTTGTTTTCATTTTTCTCTCCAGTTTTCTCTCCGACACATCTCTATGTTTGCAACGTTAGACCGGCAATGGGGTTTCAATGAGACCACATTGGGAAAAAAATCGGGCAGAATATGGCCATCTGGTCACATTCTGCCCGACAATGGAGAGGATATTCAGATTTGGCGACTAGGACGCCGACTTGATATCTCTCAGAAACTGCTCGAACTTCTGGTTCAGTTTTTCAGATTCGGCATTGAGCCTGTTGGCATTGGACAGCACATCATTGGCAACCCGTGACGTGTTCTGGGCGTCATGGCTGACCGATACGACATTTTCCAGGATGCCGCCCATGCCACCGGACACTTCTTTCACGCTGCGCACGATTTCCCGGGTGGCTTCCTCCTGGTCATGGACGGAAGACGCAATATCCTCCGATGTACCGGATATGCTCCTGATGGTGTCCCCGATCAGGCGCATGGTCCGGACGGCCTCCATGGTGGCGTCCCGCATGCCGCTGACCTGGGCGGCAATCTCGCTGGTTGCTTCTGCGGTCTGGCCGGCCAGGTTCTTCACTTCCGAGGCCACCACGGCAAAGCCGCGCCCGGCATCCCCGGCCCGGGCCGCCTCGATGGTGGCATTGAGCGCCAGCAGGTTGGTCTGTTCGGCGATATCATTGATCAGGCTGACGACGGCGCCGATTTTCTGACTGGCGTCTTCCAGGTGCTGGATGTGGATATTTGCCTGTTCGATTTCCTCGACCGCACCGCTTGTCCCCTGGGCTGATTCCCGGACCCGGCCGGAAATCTGGTCGACGGTGGCCTCCAGGTCACCGGCGGACACAGACACGGCGCTCATATTCTGGTTCGACTGCTCCGAGGCGGCGGCCAGGGCTTCCGTACGGGCACTAGTGGAATCAGCGAGCGAGAACATTTCGCGGGCGGACCCTTCCATCTCAACCGAGGCACTGCGGACCTGGCGCAGCACATCACGCATGGTCGCCTCAAACTCGAGGCAGACCTGTTCAAGACGGGCCTGTTTTTCGGCGCTCCGTCGTTTGTCCTCCTCTTCCCGTTCCATTTTTTCCATGGCCAGCTGGCGCTCCTGCTCGGCTGCCCGTTTCTCCGCCGCCAGGCGCTGCTCCTTCTCCCGGGCCTGCTCAAGCCGGGCCTGCTCCATTTGTCCCAGGTTTTCCCGGAACCGTTCGATGGCCGAGACCATCTTGCCGATTTCATTGTTCTGGGCAGGAAGATCGATCTGCACATCATCCTCGCCGTCCGACAACGCCCGCATGGCTTCGGTAATCTTGCGGATCGGGCGGGTCAGGCTGCGGGTCAGGGGCAGGGACAGCAACAGGTAGGCAACCAGGGCGATCACCGCCACCAGCGCCATGGTCACGACAAACCGGCTTTTTGCCTCGTCATAGGTCCGCTCTGCATTTTCCCGGCCGGTCCGCGCAAGATCCATCACGGATTTAAAATCGGGCACCATTGAGCTATAAATCTCATCGAGGCGGGTCGATGCTTCCTTCACCTCTTCATTATGCTGGACAAAATCGGCGAAGCTTTTTTCATAGGCGGCGATGTATCCCAGCAACAGGTCCTTCCGTTCCCTGGAAATATTAGTCTGCGGGATACCTTTCTTGACCGTGCGAAGATGGATCTTGTACCAGCGCTGGCTGGCCTTGTCCCCCAGGCGGATATAATCCTGTTCGGCTTTGCGCGTTTTGAGCAGGGCAACCTGGATTTCCGGCAGGTTGGTTTCATCCAGGGCTTCCTCGGCCTTTTGTCCCGACTGTTTCAGTTTGCCGCGCAGGCCGTCTTCCTCGGTATAGCCGAGCTGCCTGAGGCCTGACGCCAGGCTGGAAAACCGGTCCTGATATGTTTTTGATTTATCCTGCAGGGACTTGAGGGCCGATTTGACCTCCCCGTTCTCCGCCTGTTGCGCATAGTCGTCCAGGATAGATGTCAGTCGCCGGCTTGTTTTTCCGTGCTGGGCCAGCAGATCGTCCTCAGGGTGCAGCAAAAAGCTTTTTTCATCCTGGCGGATTTCCCGGCCAAGACTGAAGAGTTCGGAGCCCAGTCGACCCTGGCGTTCATAATCCTGGTAACTATGGAACTCGCTGTTGATTTTGCCGTAATTCCAGACAAACCCGATCGTCAGCATGACCATCGACAGGATCGTCAGCCCGGCCAGAAGAAAGATCCGGCGGGAAATGGTAAATTTACTCAATAAATTATCGGTAAGCGAAAAAAGCCAGTTAAACATCCTTTACCCCTGAAGCTTTTTGCTGCATAGCAATATATTAGAAATACTAGAAATAACAATTACTTATAAAAGAAATTCCATTCATTAGACGCAAAAGTTTTTGCACTGAAATACTTAATAGTTCGTCAATTTAGAGGTGAAGCTTTTGTGACAAAATCCTTAAAATCCCCAGGCCCTTTGCCCTCATGCCGGAATCTCCTCCACTGATCAGCGCTGAAGTAGTTAAGAACGGCTCTCAAAAGCATATTTTCCCTTGAGAAATCCACGGTTTTGGTGCAGAAAACGGCTGTATTCCCCGCAAGCACTACCGGTGCCCGTCCACCCGGGCCCAGAACGCTTGCCACAACGGCCTTACTAAACAAAGGAGAACAATCGTGGCATCTGTTGGTCAAGACAGCCTGAACACCCGCCGCACGCTCAATGTCGGCGGCAAGGAATATGATTATTTTTCACTTTCCGCAGCTTCCGAAAAAATCGGTGACGTATCCCGTCTTCCCTATACGCTGAAAGTGCTGCTGGAAAACCTGCTGCGCTACGAAGACGGCGTGACGGTCTCCACAGAAGACGTTCAGGCCCTGGCTGACTGGCAGAAAAACCGCGGCAAGGACAGCCGCGAAATCCAGTATCGCCCGGCCCGCGTGCTGATGCAGGATTTCACCGGCGTACCCGCCGTTGTCGACCTGGCCGCGATGCGCAACGCCATGGTTGACCTGGGCGGCGACCCGCAGAAAATTAACCCGCTCAGCCCGGTGGACCTGGTCATCGACCACTCCGTGATGGTTGACAAGGCCGGCACGCCGACCGCGTTTAAGGAAAATGTGGACCTGGAAATGGAACGCAATGCCGAGCGTTACCAGTTTCTGAAATGGGGCCAGAAAAGCTTCGATAACTTCTCCGCCGTGCCGCCGGGCACCGGCATCTGTCACCAGGTGAACCTGGAATATATCGCCAAGACCGTCTGGACCGCCGACGTGGCCGGCCGCACCGTGGCCTACCCCGACACCTGTGTCGGCACCGACTCCCATACCACTATGGTCAACGGCCTCGCCGTTCTCGGCTGGGGCGTGGGCGGCATCGAAGCCGAGGCCGCCATGCTCGGCCAGCCGGTCTCCATGCTGATCCCGGAAGTGGTCGGCTTCAAGCTGACCGGTGAAATGCAGGAAGGCATCACCGCCACCGACCTGGTGCTGCGCGTTGTGGAAATGCTGCGTGAACTGGGCGTGGTCGGCAAATTCGTTGAATTCTACGGCGACGGCCTCGATCACCTGACCCTGGCCGACCAGGCCACCATCGCCAACATGGCCCCGGAATATGGGGCCACCTGCGGCTTCTTCCCGGTGTCCGCCCAGACCCTTGATTACCTGCGCTTTACCGGCCGTGACGACGACACTGTCGCCTTGGTCGAATCCTATGCCAAGGAACAGGGCATGTGGCGTGACGCCAACTCCCCGGAGCCGGTTTACACCACCACCCTGGAACTGGACATCTCCACCGTCGTGCCGAACCTGGCCGGCCCGAAACGCCCGCAGGACCGCGTTGCCCTCGACACTGCCGCCTCTGCATTTGACGGCGTGCTCGACGGCTTCGGCAAGCTTGCTGAAAAAGGCAAAACCTTCGAGGTGGAAGGTGACGAAAACGGCATCCGCCACGGCGACGTGGTGATTGCCGCCATCACCTCCTGTACCAACACCTCCAACCCGGGCGTGCTGATGGCTGCCGGCCTGGTGGCCAAGAAAGCCCACGAACTGGGCCTCACCAAAAAGCCGTGGGTGAAAGCTTCGCTGGCGCCGGGATCCCAGGTGGTGACCGACTATCTGGAAAAAGCCGGCCTGCAGTCTCATCTCGACGCGCTGGGCTTCAACCTGGTGGGCTACGGTTGTACAACCTGTATCGGCAACTCCGGTCCGCTGGCCGCGCCGATTTCCAAGTCCATCAACGAAAACGACCTGGTCTGCACCTCTGTGCTGTCCGGTAACCGTAACTTTGAAGGCCGCGTGTCCCAGGATGTGAAAGCCAACTATCTGGCGTCACCGCCGCTGGTCGTGGCCTATGCCATCGCCGGTTCCATGACCATCGACATCACCAAGGATGCGATCGGCCAGGACAAGGACGGCAATGACGTGTTCCTGAAAGACATCTGGCCGAGCAATGCCGAAGTGCATGAAGCTATCGCCCACTCCCTGAGCCGCGAAATGTTCATCGAACGCTACAGCGACGTTTTCGCCGGCACGCCGGAATGGCAGGCCATCAAGGTGGCCGAGGGCGAAACCTACGCCTGGGACGACAAGTCCACTTACGTGCAGCACCCGCCTTACTTCCAGGGCATGTCCAAAACCGCCGAGGGCGGCTTTGCCGACATCAGGAGCGCCCGCCTGCTGGCCCTGCTCGGTGACAGCATCACCACCGACCATATCTCCCCGGCTGGCGCCATCAAAGCCGACAGCCCGGCCGGTAAATACCTGCAGGAGCACGGCGTGGAGCGCAAGGACTTCAACTCTTACGGTTCCCGTCGCGGTAACCATGAAGTGATGATGCGCGGTACCTTCGCCAACATCCGCCTGCGCAACCTGATGGCGCCGGGCACCGAAGGCGGCTGGACCACCCATTATCCGTCCGGCGACGTGACCAGCATCTATGATGCCTCCATGCAGTATCAGGCCGACGGTGTGCCGCTGGTCGTGGTCGGCGGCAAGGAATATGGTACCGGCTCCAGCCGTGACTGGGCCGCCAAAGGCACCAACCTGCTGGGCGTCAAAGCCGTGATCGTGGAAAGCTTCGAGCGTATCCACCGCTCCAACCTGGTCGGCATGGGCGTTCTGCCGCTGCAGTTCAAGGACGGCGAAACCCGCGAAACCCTGGGCCTGACCGGCAAGGAAACTTTCGACATCACCGGCATCGGCAACGGCATCACCCCGCGCCAGGACGTTGACGTGAAAATCACCTATGAAGACGGCAGCACCAAGGACATCAAGGTGCTGTGCCGGATCGACACCGCCAACGAAGTTGAATATTACGCCAACGGCGGCATCCTGCATTACGTACTGCGCAACCTGGCCAACTCCTAAGCCGGGTTACACCACCGAAACTCGAAAGGCCGGGTTCGTCCCGGCCTTTTTTGTTTATGGCACGTTACACTTGTGCTATCCGGGGCAGTATGAACACAACGCCGATACAATATCCGTTCGAGGCCCTGGAGAACTGCAGCAGAAATGCAGGCAGCACGGCTTTCGGCGATAATTTCTCCAGCCTGCTGGAGGAAGGCCTGGGGGTAGAGCAATGCCTGCTGTTTGCCCTGCCGCAGGACCGGCTTGATGATCCGGCAGCGCTCAAATGCCTGCTGTCACTCAATTTCAGCCGGGAGCAGGGACCCCCGGCCCTGGCCAGCGCCTATCTTGCGGGCACCCTGCAGCAGGACAAGAACCTGGCCCTGCTGGAAACGGCCCCGGCCGACCACTGGCAGGTGCTGCCGTTCCGGGAACTGAGTGACGGTCGGTATGACCGGGTCTCCCTGATCCGGCGCGACGGGCGGACGATCTATTATTTCATCCTCTATTGCCGCAACGAAAACGATCAGGCGGGGATTGGCAGTTCCGGCCTGCCGGCCATGGTCGGCTCCATGCTGCTGAGCCATATCCGCCATGCGGATCCGGGGCTGGTGATCGATCCGGTCTCCTTCCTGCCGGGGCCGAACCGGGAATTTTGCGAGACGGTAATCAAACGGGCGGTCCGGGAAAAGAGCGATGATTTCACGCCGGAGGATGACGCGCTGTGGCAGGACAGCTGCCGCAAGCTGGGAATCAGGTCGGTTGGGGAATTACTGCAACTGTGCCGCCAGACATAGTGGGCTCTAGTGCGCCTCGCGGGCAACATTTTCCGTGCGCGGCTTGCCGGCATCTGCGCGATGGGGGGCATCGCCTTCGCGCACGCCGATCAGTACCCGGAAGGCTTCCGCATTGGCCGCCACCACGATGGCCAGCATAAAGAAGGTCATCAGGGACGCGGGAACATTGACCACCAGCACCGCCCACAGATAATGCATTTCCACATTGGCGACAATTTCCTTCAGCATCCAGGACAGGACCCAGGCATAGAGGCTGATGGGCAGGAAAGCCCGGAAGGTCATCATCCACAGGGCAAAGGTGAAACCGCTGGTTTTCTGCCAGATGTGCCTGAGTCTCATGTTGCGCCGTCCCAGCGCCGTTGCTGCTGACAGCAGCGAAAAGCGCACCAGAAGCGGCGACACCAGGACCATCACCACAACGGTGCATTTGAACACCAGTTCATGCAGTTCCTTCTTGGTCATCGGCTCGCCGGCGCCGTTAAACAGCAGCAGCGCGATAATGGACAGGACAATGGTGGGCACGACAAGGGCGGCTGCGATGACCACAATCCGCAGGACACTTCGCCCCAGCCGCAGCAGGGAAAAATTTCCGCCCTGGAAGCCCTGGGCCACCAGGCGGGTGTAGCTGGCATGCTGGGCGCCGAGCAGGAACTGCCGATACCAGACCAGAGCAAAGGAGGCGGTAAACAGACTGACCACATAGGTGGTGTCAAACTTGATGCCGTATTCATGGATCAGGATCTTTTCCAGGCCCTTGAAAAAAATCCACAGGATAAACGGTCCGGTTACCAGCCGGAAAAAATGCGGCAGATGGTTGAGGAAAAAATTGTAACTCTCGGCTATGGATGAGCCTACTTGGAATGCCCGCTTCGACAATGACCGCCCCTGACTAGAACTATTTTACGCAAATTCACCATAGTGTGATTAGTACTTGATAAGCAAAAAATGTATCTTACAGGCATGAAAAAGCAATTACCAATAGTTAGAATTTTATCTGTCTTGTGCCTTGTCAGCCTGGTCGCCCTGCCGGTCCGGGCCGCAAAGCTTTCCGTGGTCGAACTTTTTACCTCACAGGGCTGCAGCTCCTGCCCGCCGGCGGATGACCTGCTCCGCGAACTGAGCGAGAAGGAAAATATCCTGGCGCTGAGCTTTTCGGTGGACTACTGGAACTATCTGGGCTGGAAGGATATTTTTGCCAAACCCGAATTTACCCAGCGCCAGAAAGACTATAGCCGGACCCTCAGTCACGGCGGGGTCTACACCCCGCAAATGATCATCAACGGCCGCAGCGCTGTGGTCGGATCACGCCGCGACCTCGTCGCCAAATATCTGGCCGCGCAACGGGAAATCCCCGTCGCCGGCCCCGACATTTCCCTTGCTTTCCAGGAGGGCATGATCAACCTGACCATCGGCAACGGGTCGGTAAACGAACCGGCGACCATCTGGCTGGTGGCCTATGACGACAAACGGTCCGTCAAAATCAAAAGCGGCGAACTGGCCGGCCAGACCCGGGACTACAGCAATGTGGTGCGCAGCCTGAAACAGATCGGCAGCTGGATCGGGCGGGAAGTGATGCTGTCCCTGGATCCGGCCAAGGTCGCGGCGGAAAAATGTGACAATTATGCGGTGCTGGTGCAGGACAAGGATACCGGCGCCATCCTGTCGGCGGCGCGGGTCAGACTGGGATCTCCGTCCTGACGCCAATTCAGAATATTACCCCCCCTCAAACTGAAAGGGCTCTGCACCTCACCGGCAGAGCCCTCTTTTTTTGCATATACAATGCAATAGCGTGATTGGTGATTTACTTGAGGCCAAGCTTCATAATACCCGCCAGGCGCTGGGCGAAGGCGACCGGGTCTTTCGGCGCTTCCCCCTCCATGATCAGGGCCTGGTCCAGCAACAGCAGGGAAGCATCCTTCAGCTTGTCGACCGAGCCATCGCCGGTGGCGATGGCGGCCATGGTCTTGATCAGGTCATGGTCCGGGTTGATTTCCAGCACCCGGGCGGACATGGCGTCGAGCTTGTTGTGGGCCTGGAGGATCTTCTGCAGGTGCATGTCCATATCACCTTCATCGGCCACCAGGCACACCGCGCTGTCGGTCAGCCGTTTCGAGGGCCGGATGTCCTTGACCACCTCGCCCAGGTTGGCCTTCAGCGCCCCGATCAGGGCATCCATTTCCGGGGTTTCCGGCTTTGCCTCGGCCTCATCACCTTCCTTGTTTTTGTCTTCCAGATCGGCGCTGCCGCGGGTCACCGACTGCAGCTTTTTACCGTCGAACTCGGGCACCATCTGCAGCCAGAAATCATCCACCGGGTCGGACAGCAGCAACACTTCGATGCCTTTGGATTTGAAGCCCTCGAGCTGCGGCGAACGCCGCACCCGCTGCGGACTGTCGCCGGTGATGTAATAGATGGTTTCCTGACCCTCTTTCATGCGCGAGACATAATCGGCCAGGCTGGTCAGCCCCTCCGCGCCGGTGCTCTCGAAACGGGCCAGTTTCAGCAGCTGGTCGCGGCGCTCGAAATCCTCATAGATGCCTTCCTTGAGAACCGGGCCGAAATTCTGCCAGAACTCGGCATAGGCCTCCGGCTCCTTGGTCGCTTTTTTCTCCAGCTCGGAAAGGATCTTATTGGTTACCGCCTTGCGGATCTTGTTCATGACCGGGTTGTTCTGCAGCATCTCGCGGCTGATGTTAAGCGGCAGGTCCTCGCTGTCGACAATGCCGCGCATGAAGCGCAGGTAGCCGGGCACCAGGTCCTCGCAGTCGTCGGTGATAAACACCCGTTTGACATAGAGCTTGGTGCGGGGCCGGCGGGCCGGGTCAAACAGGTCCATGGGCTGCTGGGTCGGCACAAACATCAGCACGGTATATTCAATCATGCCTTCGGCCCGGTAATGCAAAGTCAGCCAGGGCTCATCAAAGGCATGGGCCACGTGATGGTAGAATTCCTTATACTGGTCTTCGCTGATTTCCGACTTGGGGCGGACCCACAGTGCCGTGCCTTCGTTGACTTTCTCGGAAGTTTCACCTTCCTCACCTTCCGTCACCAGGTTGATGGGGATGGCGATATGGTCGGAATAGGTCTTGATGATCGTCTGCAACCGGTGCGGCTCGAGGAACTCGCCCGCATCTTCCTTGAGATGCAGGACAATATCGGTGCCGCGGCCGGCCTTTGCCGCCTCGGCAATTTCATATTCGCCGAGCCCGTCGGAAACCCAGGACCAGGCCTGCTCTTCACCGGCGCGGCGGCTTGTCACCGTCACCTTGTCAGCGACCATGAAAACGGAATAAAAGCCGACCCCGAACTGGCCGATCAGGTTCATGTCCTGTTTCTTGTCGCCGGACAGCTGCTCCATGAAGGCGGAGGTGCCGGAGCGGGCAATGGTGCCAAGGTGAGACATCAGATCGTCCCGGTTCATGCCGATGCCGTTGTCGGAGACGCTCAGGGTGCGCGCCACCTTGTCAGCCCGGACGGTAATGGCAAAGTCGGAATCCTCTTCCAGCAGGGCCTTGTTGGTCTGGGCTTCGTAGCGCACCTTGTCACAGGCGTCGGAGGCATTGGAAATCAGTTCCCGGAGAAAAATTTCCCGGTCCGAATAGACCGAATGAACCATCATATGCAGAAGCCGGGAGACTTCCGCCTGGAAACCGTGTTTTTCGGTCTTGGGCGCCTCTTGGTCGGTTTTGCTGGTCATTTGTATTTTCCCTCACTTAGATCGTCTTTACGTGGTTCAGATATGGAAAAGCGGCCGGTGATTTCAACCCCCGGCGCGCCACAAATGCCAACGTTTCCTTAGCTTCGTTGCTGCAGCTGGCCGCCAAGGCCGTCAAACATGCTGTCCATCCGGCTGCGCCAGTCATGGAGGCGGCTGTCTTCCTCCAGAAACTGCGCCCGGGACGTGCCTTTCGCCCACTGGAAAATCCCGTACAGGATATAGTCGCAATAGGCCGGCGTCTCGCCGCCGAAATAGTCATATTCCCGGAGGGTCATTTCATAGGGCCAGAGGTTGGCCCGGAACAGATCGAGGTTTTCCTCGCGGTGCTCCTCCATCTCTTCCAGCGCCTTGCCGAGGCGTTTCTCGCGGCTTTCGCGGAAATAGGCCTGGTCCTCTTCCTCCAGCATTTCGAAGATTTCCCCGACGATGGCCTTGAACAGGGGCATGACCAGATGATTGAAACTGGAATTGTTGAAATGCCGCGCCTGGACCCGGCCGACATCGCCGCCGAACAGGCTCGGCCGCTCGGGATAGGCCTCCTCCAGATAACAGGCGATATGCCAGCTGTCGGTCACCACCTTGTCGTCATCGACCAGCACGGGGACCGTCCTGGATTCGGCAAAAGCCAGCCGGTCGGCAATTTCCGTAAAGCGGAGCGGCACCAGCTCCGGCTCAAAGCCCTTGTGCGCCAGCGCCATGCGCGTCCGCCAGACATAGGGGCTGAAGCCCTGCGAAGGGTCGCGGCCGACCAGTTCGAAAAGTTTCATAATCTTCTCCCGTGACGATTAGCCGGACAAAAACAATAACAGGTTGGGAGAAAAAAAGAAGCCAGTTATCGGACCGAAACAGGGTGTAAGGGGTAGTAAGATGTCGTTCAATCCGGATAACTGGCCGAGGGGATTTAGCAGTTTCCAAGAGTAAGCACCGATTGGGGCGCGAGTGAGATGGAATCTGGGCAATTTTGGGGCAATTTCTGCGCGAATAGTTCACTGCATGCAGGTGAGGCTTGCAATCGGGGCGAAAAATCCCCATCCTTTAGGGTATGAGCGAGCAAATCCCGAGCGTCATTCCGTTCCAGGGCGCCCGTCCAGGGCAGGCCCCGTCACAGATCTTTTTCACCATGCAGGAAATGCAGGCGATCCTCAATGTCTATGGCCGTATGGTGGCCGCAGGGCAATGGAAGGATTACGCCATGAGTCCCGGCCGGGAAATCGCCAGCTTTGCCTTTTATCGCAATGCCAGCGAACGGCCCATCTACCAGATTGTCAAAAATCCCGCCCTGCGCAAGAAACAGGGGGCCTTCTCGATCCTGTCCGCCCAGGGCAAGGTGTTGAAACGGGGACATGACCTCAACAATCTGCTGAAATTCTTCGACCGCAAGCTGATCAAGCTGGTCTAGCTGTCACCCGACAACCGCCTTCTCAAAACCGCTGCTTCCCATATGCATACGGTTTCCAGAATATAATTCGGTGAAATCACATATTCTTGCGATGAAGTGATATTCATCGCACATAATTCCGCCATAATTCAGATCTAACTGCACATTCTCTCTGCTTTTTGGTATGCCGCCTATCCATTTGTTTTTAAGGTAGAATATGAACAATACATTCATTTTCCATTCAGAAAAGCGGGGCTATATAATTAGTTTCAGCCATGCTGGATAAATACAGAATAATATTCGTTATAAACGCTATTTCAGAGGAAATCTTATGAAAAAAACACTCATCTCCTTCGCCGCCGCTGCTGTGCTGGCCGGTACCGTTTCCGCCCAGGCAGAAGACTCTGTTTTTGCCGGCCCCTATGCCGGACTGGAAATCGGCTACAATGATTTCAACTATGATGCCGGCCCCGTCGACGCCAGCTCCGATGGTTTCACCTACGGCGGCTTTGCCGGTTATCGCTATCAGCTGGACAGCAGCATCCTGCTCGGCGCAGAAGCCCGGATCGGCGAGTCCACCGCATCAGTGGATGGCGGTTCATCCGTGACCATCGATTTTGGCCGCCAGCTCGGCATTGACGCCACCGTCGGCACCACCTTCGGTGAACAGGACGATATCCTTGCCTTCGCCTTTGTTGGTTATGAAAATCTTCGTGCAACCGCCCACTATGCCGGCGAAAAAGCTTCATCCGACCTGGACGGCATTCGTTTTGGTGTCGGCGGAGAATATGCCTTTGCTGACAACCTGAGCCTCCGCGCGACCTTTGCCTACACCGACTATGAAAATGATGTGCGCAACATCCAGCTCCTGACCGGCCTGGTCTATAACTTCTGAGAGTTGCAGCCTTAAACGAAAAAGCCCTCCATTCCGGAGGGCTTTTTTGTATCTAGCGCGCGATCGGTCGGCGCGGCGGTTTGAGGATGGTGTCGATCCCTTCCATATCCGGATCAGTCTCCGGATAGTCCAGGGTGTAATGCAGGCCGCGGCTTTCGGTGCGCTGCAGGGCTGAGCGGACGATCAGGTTGGCCACGGTGACCAGGTTACGCAGCTCCAACAGGTCCGAGGATACCCGGAAATAGCTGTAATATTCGCGGATTTCCGACGCCAGCATATCGATGCGGCGCTGGGCCCGCTGCAGCCGGCGCGTGGTGCGCACAATGCCCACATAGTCCCACATGAAGTGCCGGAGCTCGTTCCAGTTGTGGCTCACCACCACTTCCTCGTCGGAATCCGTGACCCGGGATTCATCCCACGCCCTGATCGCCATAGTCTCCCTGATGGCGCCGACCTTGCCCAGGATATCCTCGGCCGCGGCATCGGCCATGACCACGCACTCCAGCAGGCTGTTGCTGGCCATGCGGTTGGCGCCGTGCAGGCCGGTGTGGGTCACTTCGCCGATGGCATACAGATTGTTGACGTCGGTCCGGCCGTGCAGGTCGGTCATCACCCCGCCGCAGGTGTAATGGGCTGCCGGCACCACCGGGATCGGCTGTTTGGTCAGGTCGTAGCCGAGCTTCAGGCAGCGCTGGTAAATAGTCGGGAAATGGCCTTTGACGAATTCCGGGTCCTTATGGGTGATATCCAGGTAAACACAGGCCTCGCCGAGGCGCTTCATTTCATGGTCGATGGCCCGGGCGACAATGTCACGGGGCGCAAGCTCGGCCCGCTCGTGGAAGCGGGGCATGAAGCGTTCGCCGTTGGACAGCCGCAGATAGGCGCCCTCGCCGCGCAACGCCTCGGTCAGCAGGAAGGTCCGGGCCTCCGGGTGATACAGGCAGGTGGGATGGAACTGGTTGAATTCCATGTTGGCCACCCGGCAGCCGAACCGCCAGGCGAGCGCAATGCCGTCGCCTGTGGAGCCGTCCGGATTGGAGGTATAGAGATAAACGCGGCTGGCGCCGCCGGTGGCCAGCACCGTCATCTTGGCCTGGTAGACATCGACCAGGTCGCGTTTGGTATCCAGCACATAGGCGCCGATACATTTGCGCTGCTTCGGGTCCGGGTCCTTGTCGCTGACCAGGTCCACCGCCACATGATTTTCAAACAGGGTGATATTGGGATGGGCGCGGGCCTGGTCCTCCAGCGACATCTGGATTTCCTTGCCGGTGGCGTCCGCCGCATGCAGGATGCGCCGGTGGGAATGGCCGCCTTCCTGGGTCAGGTGGAATTCCCGCTCCGAAAAGCTGTCCCGGCCATGGCCGTGGTTTTCTTCGCGGCGGGTGAAATCCACGCCCTGCTCGACCAGCCAGTTGATGGCTTGCGGGCCGCGCTCGACGATATAGGACACGGCATCCCGGTGACAAAGTCCCGCCCCGGCGATCATGGTATCCTCGATATGGGATTCAAGGGTATCCTTGTCGTGCTGGACCGCGGCAATACCACCCTGGGCCCAGCTGGTGCTGCCGTCGCTCAGCTTGGTCTTCGACAGGACCGCCACCCTGGCCTTGTCCGCCACCTTGAGCGCCAGCGTCAGGCCGGCGGCCCCGCTGCCGATTACCAGTACATCAAATTCATATTTTTTCTTAGACATTGTTCAGTCCTTTGCCCCTTTTTCCTCCCGGGGGCCTTACGGCCATCCAAAGCTTTATTCGGCCACGCCGGCCCGGGTCAGCTGCAGGAAGATATCCTCCAGGTCACTTTCCCGGGTGGACAGGTCGTTAATGCCGATATTTTCCCGCTGCACCCGTTCCAGAAGCTGGCCCACATTGACGGTGCTGGGGCTGAAGTGAATCAGCAGTTCCCCGTCCTCATTGACCGAGGCATTCAGGTCCGTCATTGACGACGGCACCGCCTTCAATGGGTCAGTCGGCCGGATAATAAGAAGTTTCTCGTCCAGCTGCTTGAGCAGGTTCGGCGTGGTGTCGCAGGTCACCAGCTCGCCCTGGTTGATGATGGCGATCTGGTCGCACAGCTCTTCCGCCTCTTCCAGATAATGGGTGGTCAGCACGATGGTGACCCCGCGCCCGTGCAGTTCGCGCACATATTGCCACAGCTGTTGCCGGAGCTCCACATCCACCCCGGCCGTAGGCTCATCCAGTACCAGGATCGGTGGATTATGGACCATGGCCTTGCCCACCAGCAGGCGGCGTTTCATGCCGCCGGACAGGGTCCGGGAATAGACATTGGCCTTGTCGGACAGGCGCAGGATTTCAAGAATTTCGTCGCTGCGGCGCTGGTCCTTGGGAATATTGTAATAGCCGGCCTGCAGTTCCAGCACCTCGCGGGGGGTGAAAAAGACGTCAAAAAAGATTTCCTGGGGCACGATACCGATGGAGGCCTTGGCGTTGCGGGGGTTTTCATCAATGTCAAAACCCCAGATCTTCGCCGTCCCCGCCGATTTCCTCACCAGACCGGCCAGGATATTGATCGTCGTCGACTTGCCGGCGCCGTTGGGGCCCAGCAGGCCGAAGATGGAGCCCCGGGGAATGGTCAGGTCAATGCCCTTGAGCGCCCGCTTGCCCCCCTTGTAGGTCTTTTCGAGGCCGCGGATCTCAATGGCTGCGTCGGCAGCGGGATCTGTCTGGGTGTTTTGGTCTGACAAAGCTTCCTATCCTGAAATTCACCGGTGGCAGAAATTCGCCTCTGACTATTAGGGGCCCGGAGGCCAAAAATCTCTTGTTAAATGCAACGCCGAACGTTAATTCTGATACGAACGGTTATCGGTAGCATCCGGCCCCCCTGCGGTCAATGAGAAATCTTACAGACTCTCGCTGAAAAACCCGGGCTGAACCGGTTGCCAACATTAAAGAATTTATGGACGGAGCCCATTTCATGACTGAACAGACACAGGTCGCTGCCACCAGCCCGACACCTGCCCATGAAATCATTGAGACAGACAAGAAACGCGTTGCCTGCAACGGCGGCGGCGGCCCCCTGGGCCACCCCCAGGTATTCCTGGAAATGGGCAGCAAGACCAGCGTGCTCTGCCCCTACTGCAGCCGCGAATATGTGCTGAAGAGCTAACCCCCTTATCCATCCTCAATCACCCTCAGGGATCGTTTTATGGCAGAGAAAAAACCCGAACATCTTTATCTGGTCGATGGATCGGGTTTCATCTTTCGCGCCTATCACGCCCTGCCGCCCCTGACCCGTCATGACGGCCTGCCAGTCAATGCGGTCATGGGCTTTTGCAACATGCTGTTCAAGCTGTTGCGCGACCTGGATGACAATGAACGGCCGACCCATCTGGCGGTGATTTTCGATGCGGGCCGCAAGACCTTCCGCAACGAGATTTATCCCGACTATAAGGCGCACCGGCCGCCGGCGCCGGAAGACCTGGTGCCCCAGTTCCCGCTGATCCGCGACGCGGTCAAGGCCTTCAATGTGGAAGCGATCGAAAGCGACGGCTATGAAGCGGACGATATCATCGCCACCTATGCCACCGAGGCCGAGAAAAAGGGTTTCGAGGTCAGCATCGTCTCCTCGGACAAGGACCTGATGCAGCTGATCACCGACAATATCACGCTCTATGACAGCATGAAGAACAAGGAAATCGGCGTCGAGCAGGTGATCGAGAAATTCGGCCACGGTCCCGACAAGGTGATCGAGATCCAGGCCCTGGCCGGCGACAGTGCCGACAATGTGCCGGGTGTGCCGGGCATCGGGGTCAAGACCGCGGCGCAGTTGCTGGATGAATATGGCACCCTGGACGAACTTCTCGAGCGGGCCGGGGAAATCAAACAGCCGAAACGGCGGGAAAAGCTGCTGGAGAATGCCGACCTCGCCCGGATCAGCCGCGATCTGGTGACGCTGAAGCGGGATGTACCGGACCTGCCGGACCTGGACAGCTTCAAGGTCAGGGACATTGACCCGGATACCGCGCTGCCGTTCCTGGAGGAGATGGAATTCCGCTCGCTACAGACCAAGATCCTGTCCTTCATGGGCAACAGCGATCCGACGGCAAGCACACAACCGGCAGAACCGGGGCCAGGCGATGAAAGTTACGAATGCGTAACAGATATCAAGGCTCTGAAAAAATGGATTACGATGGCGGAACGATCCCGCCAGGTGGCGGTGGATACCGAGACAACCTCGCTGGATGCCATGCGGGCGAAACTGGTCGGCGTGTCCCTGAGCGTGGAAAGCGGCAAGGCCTGTTATATCCCGCTCGGCCATGTCTCCGACACCGACGGGGAGCTTGATCTCGGGGATGGTACGGCTCCGGAACAAATTGACCTCAAGGAGGCGCTCGACCTGCTGAAGCCGCTGCTGGAAAATCCGGCGGTGCTGAAGATCGGCCAGAATATCAAATATGACTATCTGATCCTCGCCAAGCACGATATCCACATTCATCCGCTGGACGACACCATGCTGATGTCCTATGCGCTGGACGCCGGGCGCAACGGCCACGGCATGGACGAACTGTCGGAACTGCACCTGGGCTATAAACCCATTCCGTTCAAGGAGGTGTGCGGCACCGGCAAAAAACAGATTACCTTCGACAAGGTGCCGCTGGACAAGGCCACAGACTATGCCGCCGAGGATGCGGACATTACCGGCCGGCTGCAGCGGATTCTCAAGCCGCGGCTGGTGCAGGAACATATGGTCACCGTCTATGAAACCCTGGAGCGGCCGATGGTGCCGG
The DNA here is from genome assembly GCF_006385175.1 of Emcibacter nanhaiensis. Taxonomy (NCBI): domain Bacteria; kingdom Pseudomonadati; phylum Pseudomonadota; class Alphaproteobacteria; order Emcibacterales; family Emcibacteraceae; genus Emcibacter; species Emcibacter nanhaiensis. The sequence continues at coordinate 213,291 of NZ_VFIY01000005.1, read as the reverse complement.
TGCTGGCCAATATGGAGAAGGAGGGCATCCTCGCCGACCGCCAGGTACTCAACCGGCTGTCCAATGATTTTGCCGAGCGGCTGGCGGTGCTGGAAAAGGACATCCACAAACTGGCCGGCAAGGAATTTAATATTGCGTCCCCGAAACAATTAGGCGAAATCCTGTTTGACGAAATGGGCCTCGAGGGCGGCAAGAAAAGCAAAACCGGCGCCTGGGGCACCGGTGCCGATGTGCTGGAAAAGCTGGCCATGGACGGCCATGAACTGCCGGAACGGGTGCTCGACTGGCGCCAGCTGGCCAAGCTGAAAAGCACCTATACGGACGCGCTGCAGGAACAGATTGACCCGGTGACCGGCCGCATTCACACCAGCTACTCGCTGGCCGCCACCACCACCGGGCGGCTCAGCTCCAACGACCCCAACCTGCAGAATATCCCGATCCGCACCGAGGAAGGGCGCAAGATCCGCCAGGCCTTTGTGCCGAAAGAGGGGCACAAGTTCCTGGCCGCCGACTATAGCCAGATCGAGCTTCGGCTGCTGGCCCATGTGGCGGAAATGGACAGCCTGAAACAGGCCTTTAATGACGGCATCGACATTCATGCGCTCACCGCCAGCGAAGTGTTCGGCGTGCCGATCGAGGGCATGGACCCCATTGTCCGCCGCCGGGCCAAGGCCATCAACTTCGGCATTATCTATGGCATCAGCGCCTTCGGCCTCGCCCGCCAGCTGGGTATTTCCAAAGGTGAGGCCAAGGATTATATCGACGCCTATTTTGTGAAATTCCCCGGCATCCGCCATTATATGGAGGAGACCAAGGAGTTCTGCCGCAAACACGGCTATGTGCAGACCGTGTTCGGGCGCAAATGTCACATCAGCAGCATCAATGACAAGAACGGCGCCCGTCGGGCCTTCGGCGAGCGGGCCGCCATCAATGCGCCGCTGCAGGGGTCGGCCGCCGACATCATCCGCCGAGCCATGATCCGCATGCCGGGGGCGCTGGAAGAGGCCGGCCTCCAGGCGAAAATGCTCTTGCAGGTCCATGACGAACTGGTGTTTGAAGTGCCTGAGGGCGAGGTAGAGAAGACCATCCCGGTGGTCAGAAAGATCATGGAAGGGGCCGCCCTGCCGGCCGTGGAGATTTCCGTGCCGCTGATCGTCGACTGCGGTGTCGGCGACAACTGGGACCAGGCCCACTGATACAAGACATCACAGACAATAAAAAAGGCGGGAAGTTTTCCCGCCTTTCCCTATTCTATGTCAGGAACCCTAGAACTTGAATTTGCCCTGAACGGTGATGGTCCGTCCCTGGCTCAGGAAGTTGTAGGTGGACTGGGCCGCAAATGTGCTACCGGCCAGAGGTGATTCACCCCCGAACAGCAGGGTCTTTTTGTCGGTCAGGTTCTGAGCCAGTACCGCCAGTTCCCAGATGTCGTCCTGATCAGTCAGGGCGATGCGGGCGTTCAACTTGGCAAAACCGTCCTGAATCAGGTTCGGGTTCAGGTTGGCAGAGGCATGATACTTACTGGTGAAGAACATATTGAGGTTGGTGTGCACCACCAGACCATCGGTCAGATCCTTCGAGTGGTTGATGCCCACGGAGCCCTGCCACTTGGAGGCCAGCTGGTTCGTCTCGCCGGTATAGTCGCACAACCCGTCAGCTGCGCCTGGACCGAATGGCGTCTGTCCGAAGTAACACTGACCGTTGGGATAATCCGTGAACTCGAAATCGAGGTACGCCAGGGAGCCGGACAGAGTGAGACCTTCTGCCACCTGCCAGCGACCGTCCAGCTCGAAGCCCAGGGCTTCGGCCTGACCGGCGTTGCCCACGTTAAACCCGAGCTTGCCATCGAAAATGGAGACCTGCAGGTCTTCATATTCGGTATAGAAGCCGGCAAAGTTCAGCTCCGCCGCGCCGCCCGCCAGGGTCAGCTTGCCGCCGACTTCATAGTTGGTGGCTTTTTCATCCTCATACTCAAAGGCATCTACCATATCATCATAGAATGATTTGAAGTTGGAGCGGAAGTCAAAACCACCGGATTTGCTGCCCGTGGCAAAGCTGGCATACAGCATGACGTCGTCATTGGGACGGTACATCAGTTTGATGTCAGGGTTGAATTTGGTTTCGCTGCGATCTTTGGCCACCGGATAGTATCCCAGGTAAGCCGCTTGTCCAAGGAACACCGGATCATAACCAGCGGCCAAAGCTGCGGCTGTCGGCGCGCCCACAAGGGGAGTTAATACCTCTTGCAGATTTCCGGCGACCGCGTTGGAGGCCGCAAGGTCAAAAACCAGACCGCTGAAATCAGGTGCCAATTGTTTGGCGCCTTCCAGATCCGAACCGTCAATATTCGTCACCCAGATGTCTTTAGTGCCGCTCTTCTTCTCATGAGTCAGACGCCCGCCAAGTTGCAGGGAGAATTGCTCATTGATGTTCCAGGTCAGCTGGGCAAAGGCAGAATAGACATCCGCATCCACATGGGCTTCACGCTGGGTGACGGTATCGGACAGGAGATCACCTGCGCCCGCCACGCCCAGGGCGCCGAATAACGGTGCGAAAGGATCCAGAGCGCTGTTAGCATTCAACGCCGGAACCAGGACAGAATTCTGAGCCAGCGTAAAATCGTCGCTGAAATCATGGTTGCTGGTCTGGAAGTAAGCGCCCAGGATATAGTCAATGGTCTCGCCGCCCGGTGACGTCAGGCGGATTTCCTGGGAAAACTGCTCGTATTTTTCCTGGATCGGCAGCAGGAACACATTGGCGCCGGTAAAGTCACAGTCACAGACTTCATCATATTCGAATTTCGAATAACCGGTGATGCTTTCCAGCACGTGGTCGCCGATGGCGTAATTGAGGGTCATCACCGCTTCGGTAGCGTCGTTGTTGCTCCAGTCGCCGTTAGCACTGCGCTTGCCGTCCAGTGTATTGTTCAGCACGGAGGCGTCCTGGCCAAAGCCATAGACCATGATCTGGCTATAGGTCAGACCGGCCAGCGGGTGACCGGCCGGGAAGGCCCCGTTGGGCAGTTCGTTGGCGATTTCAATGTTACGGCCGACCACATCAAAGGCGCTGCGCTCCACCTTGAATGTAGCGGTCAGGTCGTCGGAGACATCCCATTCCAGGATACCGCGCACCGCCCAGTCTTCCTGCTGCGGCTCCTTGCGGTCGAGCGTCAGGTTTTCGATATAGCCGTCGAAGTCATGATAACGGCCGGCAACCCTGACCCGCATGTCGTCGGACACGGGACCTGACAGGACGCCGGTCACTTCATAGGCGGTATCCACAAATTCATAGGCGCCGGTAATATAGCCTTCAAATTCCTCGGTCGGCTTGGCCGTCGTCATATTAAGAGCACCGGCCACGCTGTTCTTGCCGAACAGGATGGACTGCGGCCCGCGCAGGACCTCCACCCGCGCCAAGTCAAGGAACGGCTGGCGGGTCTGCTGGGCGCGGCCATGGTGGATGCCATCCACATAAACGCCCACGGACTGCTCAAAACCCTGGTTGTTGCCGGAGCCGATACCGCGCATGAAAACATTGGTGCCGATGCCGCTTTCCGCCATGGTGAAGTTGGGTACGGCGAACTGCAGATCGGCCATACGCTCGATGGACTGTTCTTCAAGCTTGGCGCCACTGACCACATTCACCGAAATCGGCACGTCGCTGAGACTTTGTTCCCGATACTGGGATGTCACAACGATCTCTTCCAGAACGACGGCCTCGTCTTCCTGCGCCTGTGCCATCTGGATACTGGTTGCCAGCAGCGAGACGGAAAGTAGAGCTGAGGTATTTTTCAAATATTTAAGATAGGACATAAATCCTCCCATTATTGTTAGGTTGGCCCGTTATATTGTTTTAAGCAGGCAACTGGCTGCCGGACATCCCGCGATACCATCTGATTCCGCACAACTCCCAGATCGCGGAACCGGCAATTCTTTTCATATATCCCAAACTGGAAAAGAAATCACCTTTGGAGATATCCATCAATTGCACAGCTTTAGAAAGATGGTACACAAAAATAATCTGTCCTTCAACTATAAAACAGTCGTTTGTTTTTTTGGTGAGAGTTGCCGTCCGGCATAGACGAACATTGCGCTTCAGAAATCCCGCGCCCGGAGAAACCGACGGGTTGTCCCCGTTCATCGCCCTTTTTCAGCCAGATAGAGCGTAAGGGCTTCCTTGGAAGCCCCCATCAGGTCAAAGACACCCTGGGCAATTTGCTCGATGTCGCGGTCATCATTGTTGCGGCACGCCTCTTCGAGTTTCCGGGCAAGCTGGTTTAGCGCTTCGAAACCGAAAGTCTGGCTGAGTGACTTGAGGCTGTGGGCCTGAATTCGGCAGGACTTGTAATCCCGGTCCTGAATGGCGGCCGCAAGAATCGCCCTGCGTTCCGAGAAATCCCTGAAAAGCTCCTCGACAATTGGTGCAACCTGGGTCTTGTTGACGCCGCCAAGCATTTGTTCAAGCTGGTCTGTATCCAGCTTCTTTGAATTATGATGCATGTTTCGACCCCCACGGTCTTTTGGATCTCTGATTCTTCCGGTCAGCGCTTTTGCACCACCACATTGGAGATCAGAATTTGCGCCTCTTTATGTTTCAGCACGCGGTTGGTGGCGCGCTGATAAACCCTACTTAATAATGCAATATTTATCGGCCGGTTGATATCAAAATATTTCAACGCCAGTCGATTTGTTTCTACAGTATAGGCGCTGACCAGCCGACGCATCAGCTTGTGCGCCTCCGCCCGTTTCCCGGGATCCAGAATTTTCAACTGCGATGACACCGTCAAAACGCCGCCGGGGCGGCCCTGGGAAAACATGGTGACTATGACCGGTGCAACCGGGAGGTAAATCTCCTCGCCGAGTTCACCCTGGTCTTTCTTGTCTTCGGCCATGGCCGGCAAGGGAAGTGTCAGCATCAGGAATATTAAAAGAACTGGTCTGAGCATTGTATAATAATCCGGCACCCGAGTTTTATTCGCTTGATTCAGTTATCCGACTATAGCGACAGAATAGTATGCAAGCCGTTAACAACACCTTATAAGCTTTTTGCAATATATACGTGCAAAATATATTTTTTGCATATTGCAACGCATTTTGCATATATTTTACTTCTCCCGTGACAGGACGCTCTTTCGAAACAGCAGTTTTCTGGCTTTTCCAAGAATTGGCACGGCATTTGCTAATATAATTAATGCCTCTGGAGCAGCGGCGGAAGCAGCAGATTTTCCGACCCCCAACGGACCTAGCAACTGTTTCCGCCTCTCTCTGCCTTAAATATTTGATCTCTTATGGCCCCTCGCGGGGCCATCTTTTTTTCAGATCCGGCAGGACGAAAACCTAAAGCAGGATGCTCGCGTCTGAAGATGATCCGGCAAGGAGGCGACTGAGCCCCGCTTCATAATTTGCCAGCTGCTTGGAAAGATAGGCCGGTGCTTCGCCGCTAACCTGGTTCTGTTGCAGGAGCTGGGCCTTGATCGGATCATAGAACAGGGAACGATAAGCGCGACTGATGGTGCTCAGGGTGTTGGAAAGCTGGTTGAAGACATACTCTGCCTCTTTTTTGGACCGCAGCTGCGTCAAATCTTCAATTTCGAGACCGAAAGCACCGCCAAGGTTATCCGGGTCAGTTCCAATGGAATCGTCCCCGAGACCGAACAGCTCATCCGCCGACAGGACCGTGGTGGGCTCAAGTCCAAACTTGCGCAACGCATCCTGCGCCCCTTCTCCGGCAAACAGCTGCACTTCACCGCCGTTTTTGGTCGCAATCTTCAGTCGCTGGCCGCCGTCAGAAGTTGTCACAGTCGCATTGAGATAGCTGAAAGACTGACCATTGATGCGATCGGCGATATCGTAAAAATCATCACCCTCGCGAACCTTGATCTTGTAAGGAGTGCGCCCATTGACGGAAATATAGAAATAATCCCCTGCCGTCGCAGTTGTCTGCGTTTCGAGATCGCGGCTTTCCCGGAATACCAGTTCGCCGGTCGGCAGCCCAAGCTTGGTCAGTATGGAAGACCCCGCTTCGGAAAACCCGACGGCCGCCCCGCTGGAAAAGCTTCCCGATGAACCCACCTGCTGGACCCAGTCCGTGGCACCGGTCGCGCCATCTATTTTTGCCGCAAAGGCATCGCTGTAGCCGGATTTACTGTCCCCGGGCAAGGCGCCGGCAGTGGTGCCTGCCACATAAACAGACCCGTTAACCGCCGTCAGGTCCTCAATGGAATCTGTTGAACCGGTCCCCAGGAATGACGTCCAGTTTGAGGACAGGTTGCCGGCAGTGTTGTTCAGGGCAATGACAAATCCGTCCTTGCCGCCGCTGCTGGCCGACACCACCGAGCCGCCACCGCTGAAGGAAGACGCGGACGATGTTCCCGCCAGATAAACATTGCTGCCGTCGACGGCAATATCCGTAATCTCCCCGCCGGCAAGATCACCAACCGTGAAACTGGACAGCTGGTTCGTCAGGTCTGCGGCGTCAAAAGTCCGGATAACGGCCTGGTCGTCTTCTTCGGAAGCGACCAGGATGTTGCCGTCGGCATCGATGGCGATGGCCTGGCCGGTTTCTGACCCGGCGCCACCAAACTGGGTTTTCTGGGTCACGCCGCCCGACGCCGCATCCAGCTGCACGACATAGGTATCAAGACCGCCGCCCGCGGTCACCGTGCCGTCAAAGGCGCCGGTGATCCGGCCGGTGACAAAAACATTGCCGCTGGCATCAATCGCGAGACTTGCCGGAGAGTCCGTACCGGCCGTATCCAGCTGCTGGGTCCAGAGCTCCTCGCCGGCATTATCATATTTTATAATAAAACTGTCCTTGCCGGAAAAGACATCCAGGTCTTCCAGTTCACTGTCGATCTGACCGGCGATGACGACATTGTCGTCACCGTCAATGGCGATATCAAAGGCTTCTGCGGTGTCCGTTGCCCCCACCAGGCGGGACCAGAGCAGATTTCCGGACGCATCAAACTTGCTCAGATAGACATCGGATGTTTCCGCCACATTTATATTGGCCCCCAAGTCGCCCACGGTCGTGCCCAGGACATAGAGGTTACCCTGGCCGTCCACCGCCGAAGCGGCCGTCGTCGTTTGCTCGACGACTGGATCCTGGTCAATCAATTCGCCTTCGTCGTCTTTGATCTCGTGCAGGGGATTTTCCAGGTCGGTGGCATAATGTTCCGTCGTCGACAGGATATTGCCGGAGGTGCCGTTATCAACCAGCTTGGTAATGGACGCGGATTCCGTGCCGCTGCTGCCTTCATGGGTATCGCCCACCAGATAGACCGCCGGATCCGCCGCTGCCGCAGACAGGGAAACACTTTCGCCGATCCCGGCATCAATCACCAGCGCAAACCTGCCGTCCTCAACTTCTTCGAAATCAAACCGGGTATTATATTTGGGCACTTCCTGGCCCTCGCCGTCCAGTTCGGTGACAGAGGTGATCTGCGTGTTAACATAATTTTTCAGACTGGTCATACTGACCGTGCCGGAGATCTGGGACAGGTCGATCACAATGTCGTCGGTACCGCCGCTGTCCCCCAAGGTTATGGTGAAAACCTCATCCCCGTTGATCCCGCTGATGGCAGAATATTCAGTGCCGTAAGCGACAACTGAGCCCACACGTTCATAGGTATTCTTGCCCAAGGCGACTTCGGTGGTTACCTTGCTTTCCTTTGCGCCGCTAAACAGGGTAAGTTGTTCCAGGTCGAGGCCCTGGAGATAATCCTGAACCTCGGTCATGCCCTTGTTATATTGTTCGCTCAGGGATTCGAGCAGGGAGGAAGACGTGGTGTCCGACGACGCATATTCTGCGATGGTGCGCAGGTCTTCGATCGCCGTATACAGGGCAAAGAGCGCCTGGACATCCTTGTCGCCATTTGCGAGCTGGACTTCCTCATCGGCAATATTGATGAATTTGCGGAGATTCTTGACCTCGTTATAGCGGGTGCCGAGCGACCGGTCATCCGCCGTGTCCCACGGGGTGGTGATGTCGCTGGCCGACGCCGTCGTCGTGGTGCTGGCGGTGCCGGAGGACAGGGCGGACGTCACACGAAGATTGGTCTTCGCGCTGTAGTAGCCCGCAAGCAATGACGTATCAAAAGAGATAATCGAAAAATCCGACATATCCGGCCATTCTTTTCCTGTGCCCGCCACCATGGCGTGACTCAACCCTTCGATACTAGAGTCGAATCGTTAACATTCGGTTAGGATTTGACGGTAGCACAGGGTCCAAATGCTGCCAATAGGGCGAATTTGCCTAGTGGCAACCCCCTGAAAAACTACGCTTTTCCGAACAAACAGTTGCACTGTCCCGGCAACGCACCTATTTATTAACAAACATCGCATTAGAACCGATAAAATGGACAAAAAATGACCGCGCTGTATTTTCTGGTAGACACCGTCTTCACCCTGTATGTCTGGGCCCTTATTCTTTCCGTGATTTTCAGCTGGCTGATCGCCTTTGGCGTGATCAATACTCACAACCAGTTCGTCTACAGCATCTCCCATATGCTGTACCAGATTACCGAACCGGCGCTCAGGCCGATCCGGCGAATCCTGCCCGATATGGGCAATGTGGATATTTCACCGATCATCCTGATTATCCTGCTGCAGGTCCTCAAGGTTTTCATCCTGCAGGACATTCTCCTGCCGCTCATGTGACGGTCTTGATCCGCAAGACAAAATCCTCGGTCCTGCTGCCGGTCCGGCTTACCCCCAACGCGTCAAAAAACGAACTGGGGGATGTCGAACGGGATGCCGCCGGACAGCAAGTACTGAAAGCGCGGGTCACCGTGGTGCCGGAAAAGGGCAAGGCCAACAAGGCCCTGGTCAAACTGCTGTCAAAGGAACTGGGCATTCCCGCAAGCCAGATTTCGGTTGCATCCGGGGCGACAAACCGCAATAAACAAATTGAAATATCGGGCGATCCCGATGACTTGTTCACACAGATAACCGACTGGATGAAGGGACGGTCCACATGAGCGCGCAAATTATCGACGGTAAGGCCTTTGCAGCCAACCTGAAACAGGACATTGCCAAACAGGTGGCGATCCTCAAGGAAAAGCACAACATCACCCCCGGGCTTGCCGTGGTAATCGTCGGCGAGGATCCGGCCAGCCAGATTTATGTGCGCAACAAAAACAAGTCCACCGTTGAGGCCGGCATGAACAGTTTTGAACATGTTCTGCCCGAAGACACCTCCGAAGCTGACCTGCTGGCGCTGGTGGAGCAGCTCAATAATGATCCGGCGATCAACGGCATCCTGGTGCAGTTGCCGCTGCCGAAGCACATCAATGAAAGCGCCGTGATCGACGCCATCAACCCGGCCAAGGATGTGGACGGTTTCCATGTGATCAACTCCGGCCTGCTGGCCACCGGCGGCGACGCCATCGTCCCCTGTACGCCGCTCGGCTGCCTGCTGATGCTGCGGGACCGGCTCGGCGACATGAGCGGCCTGGATGCCGTGGTGGTCGGCCGCTCCAATATTGTCGGCAAACCCATGGCCCAGCTGCTGCTCAATGAAAACTGCACCGTGACCATCGCCCACAGCCGCACCAGGGACCTGCCGGGAGTAGTCGGCCGCGCCGATATCGTGGTCGCCGCCGTCGGACGTGCGGAACTGGTCAAGGGCGACTGGATCAAGCAAGGCGCCACCGTCATCGATGTGGGCATCAACCGCATCGCCACCGACGACGGCAAAAGCCGGATTGTCGGCGATGTGGAATTCGCCGCCGCGGCCGAGCGGGCCGGCGCCATCACCCCGGTACCCGGCGGGGTCGGTCCCATGACCATCGCCTGCCTGCTGAAGAATACCGTCACCGCCACCTGCCGCCAGGCCGGTGTGAAAGAGCCGCAGGCCTGAAGGGCGTTTCATGCTTGAACTTTTCATCACCAGCTTCGTGACCCTGTTTGTCGTGATCGACCCGCCCGGGATCGCCCCCATTTTCGCGGTGATGACCTCGGGCCATGAGGCGGCCTATAAGCGGAAAATGGTGTTCCGGGCGACCCTGATCGCCACCATCATCCTGGTGTTTTTCGCCTTTGTCGGCAAAGGCTTCCTCTCGGTACTGGGCATCAGCATGGCGGCCTTCCGCACCGCCGGCGGTTTCATGCTGTTCCTGATCGCCATGGAAATGGTATTTGAAAAGCGCACTGAACGGCGCGAGAAAAAAGCCGAGCACGATGAGTTTTATGATCCACTGCATGAGGAGCCGGAAGATATCTCGGTCTTTCCCATCGCCATACCGTTCATGTCAGGCCCCGGCGCCATCGCCACCATTATGTTGCTGATGGGTCAGGCGGGCGAAGACTGGAGCGCAAAGGGACTGATCCTGGCCGCCCTGCTGACCGTGATCGCCTCCACCACCCTGATCCTGCTGTTGGCGACAAAAATCATGGAACTGGTCGGCCATACTGCCGCCAATGCCTTTACCCGGATTCTCGGCGTGATCCTGGCCGCGCTCGCCACCCAGTATATGTTCGACGGTATCCGGATCACTTTTCTCGGCGGCTGACGCAACCCTTCGCCAAATTTTGTATTTTTTAAATAGTTAGCGAAAAACAATAATTATTATTTTGTTTTTTGCTAACTTTTGAAGTCTTTCTTTTCCTGCCAGAGACTCGAAATTTATTTTTTCCCTATATTTCAATGACTTGGTTATTTTTGAAAAAACTGGCACGCTTCCTGCAAATACGAGTTCAAAACCGAAATCAAAATGATTGAAATCGTATCTGAACGGAGAGTGAAAATGGAAATCTGGACCCTGATCAAAAACAGCAAATGCGGCAACCCGCTTCTGAAAACGCTGCCCCTGAAAAAAAGCCACGGCCGCCGGCTGCGTCGCCAGCGTCGCGCGTCCCTGACTTTCGCCTGAGACAGGCGCCAAGAGAAATTATGGGGAGAAATTACCACCCGTGACCTCTATCCCGGACGTCATAATTGCCTGAGAACCTGACAGCCCGGCTCACACAGCCGGGCTTTTTTTCGATCGGGACCGGATCAGGCCACCAGGTTGGTCGCCGTCTGGTCGCTGACCAGCGGATTGTCCGCCTCAACGGTCTGGGACGACAGCACCCCGCCGTCCTGTGACAGCTGGCCGATGGTGATATCGATCTGCAGGCCGACAGAAATGGACAAGGTTGCCAGCGAAGGCGCTGCGGGAGTGTCCTCCTGTTCGGCCGGCTCCTCCACTGTCACCACAGACTGTTCATTTTCCGTTGCCTCGCCAATATCGGTCTGGCTTTCATCCAGGGCCAGCTGGTCAAGGCTGGCGCCGTCCTTCAGGGCCCCGAGGAAATCGCCGAGGATCTTGATGGCGAAGACGCTCACCAGCTTGCGCAACAGGTTGTCAAGAAAGGCCTGGGCCCGGCGCTGCTGGCCATGATTGCGGAACAGGGCGAATTCCTGTTCCTCTGCCGGCGTCTCTTCCGTGGTCTGTTCGGTGCCCGCAACGTTCGACTGCAGATAGCTGCGGCCCACCTTGCTGAGGCTGATCTGGAAACTATTCTCCGCCGCCGGCTTTTCGCGCCCGTCATGGACGGAATGGCCGTGACGGGAATGACCCTGGCGGTGCCCGTCGGTCGCCCGGGAACGGAAATGATCAAATGAAAGTGATTTATATCCGGTCCCCGTATCGGTGCCGGAAAAGGCGGAAAACAATCCCGCCAGTGAATAGCCTGACATAACAATATCCTTCTGATATCTTGCTTGGGGCGCAGTTTTACAGCCCTGCATTTCTGCATTTGTCCGACAATTTTCCCATCTAATGGTTAATGAAACCTTATCGCCCTGCGCTGGGGCACCGGAAAATAATGGCTTTCCGGTTTCTTTTTTAATGACAGCCCCGGGAAAGAGGCGTATGGGTTGTGCCCTTTTTTCGGAAAAACAGGATGCATGACAAACAAAATACAGCGACGGAGAACTGGCTGCGCGAGCGACTGACACGGCAAATGTCAGAACTGCTGCGCCTGTCGTTTCCTATTGTCCTGCAACGGATCGGCACCATGGCCATGGGGCTGGTGGATACCCTGATGGTCGGCCACTACAGCGCCCGGGACCTGGCCTACCAGAGCGCCGGCGACATCCCGGTCATCACCCTGATCGTCCTGACCATCGGACTGCTGACCGGCATCATCGTGCTCAGCTCCAACGCCGTCGGCGCCGGCAACCCCCGGGAGTCCGGTGCCATCTGGAAACGGGGCATGGTCTATGCCCTGGGCCTGGGCCTGCTATGGTTGATGATCTGCATGTTCGGGGAAGAAATCCTGCTGGCGCTGGGACAGGATGCCGATATTGCCCGGGGCGGCGGCGAAGTGGCGCAGGTGCTGGGCTATGGCATGCCGTTCATGACGTTGCTGCTGGCCTGCACCTTTTTCCTGGAAAGCATCAGCCGCCCGCTGCCCGGCCTGATCGTCATGATTTTTGCCAATGTCCTCAATATCTTCCTGAACTGGGTGCTGGTATTCGGGCATTTCGGCTTTGAGCCCATGGGCGCGGTCGGATCGGCCTGGTCGACAACATTGATCCGGGTCTTTATCTTTTTCGCCCTGCTGCTCTTCATCCTGGTCCTGAAGGATGGTGAGAGGTTCGGCATTCGCGACAAAGCGGACCTGTCCTGGAAGGGCTGGCGACGCCAGCGCCATATCGGCTATGCTGCCGGGATCACCAACGGCGCCGAGCATCTCGGTTTTGCCGGACTGATGGTGTTTGCCGGCTGGATCAGCGCCGAAACCCTGGCCGCCACCACCATCACCTTCAAGCTGTTCGGCCTGCCGTTCATGATCGCCATCGGCCTGGGCGGCGCGACCTCTGTCCGGGTGGGCATTGCCCTCGGCCGGCGGGATCCTGCCGACCTGATGCTGGCAGGCAGCGCCGGCCTCGGGTTTAATATCCTGACCATGCTGCCGCTGGCGGTGTTGATGGTGCTTTATGCGGAAAACCTCACCCTGTTCTTCACCTCGGCAGAAGTGCTGGTGGCGCTAACCACGCCGCTGATCAGCCTGTCCGGCTTCCTGCTGGTGTTTGACACCTCCCAGGCCATCATGGGCAATGCGCTCCGGGGGCGACAGGATGTATGGATGCCGACGATCATTTATATATTTGCCTTCAATATCGTCATGATTCCCCTGTCCTGGTATATGGCCTTTGCGCTCGACCGCAAGGCGGAGGGCCTTGTTGAGGCAGTGATCCTGACCAGCATCCTGGCCCTGGCCCTGGCGGCGGGCAGATTCTATTATCTTGCCTATGATGACTGGCAGGCGGCGCAGCAGAAAGCTCCCGCCTGACGGGACGGTTTCCGGGCGCGAGAGCTTTTGCAATCGGCGGGAAAAAGGACTACACTGCGGCAAAACATAATAAGTAGGCACATCCGGGAAATGCTGTATTTACGTTCGATCCTTTTCAACACCTTCTTCTGGGTGGGAACCCCTCTTGTCATTCTGCTGATCCTCACGCCGCTGATGCTGTGCAAGACCGACCGTCCCATGCGGCGGGTGATCCTGTGGTGGGCCAATGTGGTGGTCTGGATGCTGGAACATGTGGCGCGGATCAAGGTTGAAATCCGGGGACGGGAAAATATCCCGAAAGACCGGGGCTTCATCCTGTGTGCCAAGCATATGAGCAACCTGGACGCTTTTCTTGCTTTCCGTGAAGCCCCGACCCTGACGGCACTGGGCAAGAAGGAACTGTTCCGGGTGCCGTTCCTCGGCCAGGTGCTGAGCAAGCTCAATATTATCTCCATCGATCGCCAGTCCGGCACCGCCCATAAAGTCACCCCGGTGGTGGCCGACATTATCTATCACCAGAAGCTGCCGCTGCTGGTCTATCCGGAGGGGACCCGCACCCTGGTGGGGGAACGGCGCAAGCTGAAAAGCGGCGCCTATCATATCCAGGCGGAGCGGGACATCCCGGTCATCACCCTGGCCAGCAATTCAGGCCAGCACTGGAAAAAGCACGACTTCCGCAAAATCCCCGGCACCGTGGTCGCCGAATTCCATCCGGCCCTGCCCGGAGATCTGGAAAAAGACGCCTTCATGAAAAAGTTGACCGATGCCATCATCCACCGCAGTGAAGAGCTCATGAACCTGAAACACCCCCGTCAAGACTGAGCAAATTCCTCTTTCCACCGGCAACCTTGTTCAATATAGTGGAAAAACAGAGGAGCCACCCAAATGTCAAGACATTCCCCCCCTGATGTCGGCAGCAAGATCAAGGAACTGCGCAGCGCCCGGCAAATGACGCTGGAACAGCTGGCCCGGGCGTCCGGCGTGTCAAAATCCATGCTGTCGCAGATCGAGCGCGGGCGCACCAATCCGACGGTCGCCACCCTGTGGAGCCTGACCGCTCCGCTGGGCATCGACCTCGCCGACCTGCTGGACAGCAAGGGCGAGGACCAGGCCACCCGCCATGAAATCTCGGTGCTGCCAAGCCACCAGTGCCCGGCCATCCAGAGCGCCGACGGCAAATGCAGCCTGCGCATTCTCGGCCCCATCGACCTTGTCTCACAGATGGAATGGTACGACATGCAGATTGAACCCGGCGGCATTCTCGAGTCGGAGCCCCATTCCGCCGGCACGCGGGAGCATATCACCGTGCTGGAAGGCGCGCTCCGCATCAGCAACGGCCTGCACCAGCAGGACCTGGCGGCCGGAGATACCGCCCGATATGAAGCGGACATCCCCCATGCCATTGAAAATATTGGAAAATCAAAAGCCCGGGCGATGCTGGTGGTCATCGCAGGCTAGTGCTTTTTAAATCCTATATATTATACTTAATATTTAATATATTGAATTTTCCATTATCATGATATATTACCGGCTTCTTCTCAAACATCGTTACAGGATGCTGGCCAAATGTCCCGACGCTATATCGACCATCTCACTTCCGAAATCGCCGCCCTGAAAGAAGCCGGGCTTTACAAGTCCGAACGCACCATTACCAGCCCGCAGCAGGCCGTGGTGCATGTGGCGCAAAAGGGCGACCAGGATTTCATCAATTTCTGCGCCAACAATTACCTGGGCCTGGCCAATGATCCGCAGCTGGTCGAAGCGGCCAAGACGGCGCTCGACAAATATGGCTACGGCATGTCGTCGGTGCGCTTCATCTGCGGCACCCAGGATATCCACAAGGAGCTGGAACACAAGCTGGCGGCCTTTCTCGGCACCGAGGATGTGATCCTCTATCCGAGCTGTTTCGACGCCAATGCCGGCCTGTTCGAAACCCTGCTCACGGAAGAGGACGCCATCATCTCCGACGCTCTCAACCATGCCAGCATCATCGACGGCATCCGGCTGTGCAAGGCGAAGCGGTTCCGCTATGCCAACAACGACATGCAGGCCCTGGAAGACTGCCTGAAACAGGCGCAGGACTGCCGCTTCCGGCTGATTGCCACCGACGGCGTCTTTTCCATGGACGGCATTCTTGCCAACCTGCCGGCCATCTGCGACCTGGCGGAAAAATATGACGCCATGGTCATGGTGGATGACAGTCACGCGGTCGGCTTCATGGGCGAGAGCGGCGCCGGCACCCCGGAATATTTCGGCCTGTCCGACCGGGTTGACATCCTCACCGGCACCCTGGGCAAGGCCATGGGCGGCGCCTCCGGCGGCTATACCGCCGCCGATGCGGTGATTGTCGACTGGCTGCGGCAGCGCTCGCGCCCCTATCTCTTTTCCAATACCCTGGCGCCGGTCATTGCCGCCACCAGCTGCACCGTCATCGACATGCTGAAGGAAAGCGGTGACCTGAGGGCAAAAGTCCATGCCAACGCCGCCCGTTTCCGGGAAAAGATGGAACAGGCCGGGTTCAGTCTGGGCGGGGCCGGACATCCCATTGTGCCGGTCATGCTGGGCGATGCGCGCCTGGCCGGGGAGATGGCCGACCGTCTTTTGGAGGAAGGGATCTTTGTGATCGGCTTCTCCTATCCGGTAGTGCCCGAAGGCAAGGCCCGGATCCGCACCCAGATGTCCGCGGCCCACACCACCGAACAGATCGACCGTGCCGTCAACGCCTTCAGCCGCATCGGCCGCGAGCTGGGCGTTATTTAAAGGAGCACCTCCATGAAAGCCCTGGTCAAAAGCAAGGCGGAAGTAGGCATCTGGATGCAGGACATCCCGGAGCCGGAAATCGGCCCCAACGATGTGCTGGTCAAAATCAGGAAAACCGCGATCTGCGGCACCGACATCCATATCTATAACTGGGACAACTGGGCGCAAAAGACCATCCCGGTCGGCATGCAGGTGGGCCATGAATTCGTCGGCGAGATCGTCGAACTGGGTTCGGAGGTCCAGGGCCTCGCCCTCGGCCAGCGGGTGTCCGCCGAAGGGCATATCACCTGCGGCCATTGCCGCAACTGCCGGGCCGGCAAACGCCATCTGTGCCGCAACACCCTGGGCATCGGCGTCAACCGCCCCGGCGCCTTCGCCGAATATCTGTCGGTGCCGGCGGTCAATATCTGCCCGCTGCCGGACGGAATCAGCGACGATATGGGCGCCATTCTCGACCCGCTCGGCAACGCCACCCATACGGCGCTCAGTTTTGACCTGGTGGGGGAAGATGTTCTGATCACCGGCGCCGGCCCGATCGGCATCATGGCCGTGGCCATCGCCCGCCATGTGGGCGCCCGCAATGTGGTCATCACCGATGTCAATGACTATCGCCTGGAACTGGCCCGGCAGATGGGCGCGACCCGGGCGGTCAATGTCAGCCGGGAAAAGTTGCGCGACGTCATGGATGAGCTGCATATGCACGAGGGATTCGATGTGGGGCTGGAAATGTCCGGCGTGCCGACCGCCTTCGCCGACATGCTCGACACCCTGAACCATGGCGGCAAGGTGGCGCTGCTCGGCCTGTTGCCGGCGGAAACCGGCGTGGACTGGAACCATGTGATCTTCAAGGGGCTGGAGATTCACGGCATCTACGGCCGCAAAATGTTTGAAACCTGGTACAAGATGATCGCCATGCTGGAAAGCGGCCTGAACCTGGACCCGATTCTCACCCATCACTTCCCGGTCGACGATTTTCAGGCCGGTTTTGACAGGATGAGATCGGGCCAATCCGGCAAGGTTATTCTGGACTGGCAGAAAAATGATGCTTCCTCTTGACCGCCGTGAATTTAACGTATAAATCAGGGTCCGCAGTCGGAGAGTAGCTCAGCCTGGTAGAGCACTACGTTCGGGACGTAGGGGCCGGAGGTTCGAATCCTCTCTCTCCGACCATTTCACCCCCCCCCCGGTCACATCGATTCCACTTAATCTAATATTAGCAATTTATGATTATACCTTGGAGCCCCCGGCCCAGTTCCGGCGGAAATTTTTCGAGGTCTAATGAGTGCTGCAGCAATTCTGGCATCCTTATCTAATTTTGTTTCTGACTGTCACGTCGGTTCCGCTCGCGATTATGTTCCGGCGCTCCCTGCTTCCCGGCCTGAACCGGGGACATATGTTTTTCATGACCGGCAGCGTCTACTGTGCACTGGTTGCCTTGGTCCTTTATCTCGAAAAAATCTCCCCGGGCCAGCAGCTCTTCATCCATCTGACCGGCACGGAGTGGCATGCCAGCCCGCTCGTCACCTATACCCTGTACATACCGGGTATATTTCTGATCGCCTTCGGCCTTTTCAACTGGCTGCCCGCCATCAACGAAATCGCAAACGAAATTGAACGTCGCAAAAATGTCGAGGAGGAATTGCGCCACCTCCACAAACATTCAGAACAGCTTGCTATCAAGGCCGAGGAAGCCAACCAGGCCAAATCGGAATTCCTCGCCACCATGTCCCATGAACTGCGCACCCCGCTCAATGCGGTGATCGGCTACGCGGAATTCATGCTGCTCCATGACATCCCGCTGGATGAACAACGGCAAAGAAACTATATCCAGGCGATCCGCAAAAGCGGCCTGCATCTGCTTGACCTGATCAACGACATCCTAGACCTGGCGAAGGTGGAGGCCGGGAAGATCGAACTTTCTGTGGGTGACTTCCACGTCGGCGGCATGATGGAGGAATGCCGTGATTTTATCGCCACACTGGCACAAAAAGAAAATATCAAGCTGGAGATCGAAATAACTGATTGTGAATTCCGGACAGACATGAGGCTGCTCCGGCAGATCGTCATCAACCTGTTATCAAATGCCGTAAAATATAACATTCAAGGCGGCAGGGTGCAGGCCGCGGCGAAAGTCGACGGCGATACACTGGAAATATTCGTCAAGGACAATGGCCTCGGCATGTCCCCCGAAGAACTCAAAAAAGTCATGGAACCGTTTGTTCAGGTCGATAACAGCTACAGCCGGTCCCGCGAGGGCACAGGACTTGGCCTGACTCTGGTCAGTCGGTTTGCCTGCCTCCTGAACGGGCAGGTTGAACTGAGGTCGGAAAAACATTTCGGCACAACCGCCATCGTCCGGCTCCCCAGGCTGGCATAACAAGTCTTACGGCTTTACAACCCGGTTTTCTGGAAAAGTTATCCGGACGTTGGTCCCCTGGCCGGGTGTGCTGTCAATCTCCACCTCGCCTCCCTGGAGTTCCACAAACCCCCGGACCAGCGGCAGGCCCAGGCCGGTGCCCTGATGATATCTTGTCAGATAGGATTCCACCTGACCGAACGGCTCCATCGCCCGCTCGATATCACTCTCCGACATGCCGATCCCGGTATCTGCCACGGTAACCATGACACCGTCACCCGGCTGGAAGGTGCCGATAATATCCACCCGTCCTTTTTCCGGTGTGAATTTGATGGCATTGGTCAGCAGGTTGATCAGGATTTGTTTCATCAGCCTGTCATCCGCCTTCAGGGCGGGAAACCCTTCCTGGAACCGGCTGGATAAGTGGATACGCTTGACCTTCGCATTGTCCACAAGCAGACGCGCACACTGTCCGGCAATTTCCTCCAGCCAGACAACATCTTCATGAACTACATATTTTCCCGCTTCAACTTTGGACAGGTCCAGAATGTCATTGATAATTTCCAGCAGATGGCTGCCGCTTTCATTGATATCGCGGGCATACTCGGTAAATTTTTCACGACTGACATTCAGGTCAGCGCTTTGTTTAAGGATGTCTGAAAACCCGATAATGGCGTTGAGCGGCGTACGCAGTTCATGGGACATATTGGCCAGGAATTCCGACTTGGCACGGTTCGCCTTTTCCGCCTGCAGCAGCGCCTTGCGGAGATTCGCCTGGGCTTCAAATCTGTTCTCAATATATTTGACGCGGGTAACGGTGAAAATAATCACAAAAATGATCAGGAACAATCCGCCGGCCCAGATTATCCACTGCACCGGTTGTATTGTGGTCGGGAGGGGGGACGGTTTGGCCACCAGTTCCCAGATTCCCCCAGGCACCTGCATCTCGGTTGTCAGGACCGGCATGCCGGGCGGGATATCCTCTCCATGAACTGTAATATAGCCGCTGCCATTCTTATCCCTGGTCCTGACAGTATACTCGAAGTCTGTATAGGTCGGCGACGACATCGCAAGCGCCGTTTCTGCAAAAAGACGGTCCACGTCGAGCAGCAGGGACACAAAGCCCAGAAATTCCGCTTGTCCTTCCTTACCTTCGGGCTGGGGCCCATAAACAGGTCCCCTGAGAAACAGCACAACATTGCCCTGAATCGACAGGCTGGGACCATCCAGCTGAATTTCTCCGGTTTTACGGGCCTTTTCTATGGAAGAAAGCTGATCCGGCAAGTCAAAATAATTCAGGCCGATCACAACACGATTGCCGTTTTCGGGATAGACAAAACCGATCCGGTATCCCGCGGAAATGCCTACACTTGCAACATGAGAGTCCCGCTGGAATACATCGCCGGTAAAATGCTTCAGTTGGGCCTCCTTGAGGTCAGGATGAACCGAGACATATGATGTCAGGCTTTTCAGCAGATAAATGTCCCTGTCCAACTGCTGTCGGATAAAAAAGGCGGTATCCATGAGCTTGCGGCGGGTTTCCTGCCGGGCTTCCTCCAGGACATTCTGCTTCTGCAAATTTGTGGTAACCACCAGCGAGGCAATGATGAAAACAATGATAATCAGGCCAAAGAGCAACTGGAAAAGGATCTGTCGTCCCTTTTCCCGCTTTTCGGCTGAAGTACCCATTTTTTTCCCTGACCTAATCCCCATGTTCCCCGAGTCAACTTATCGAACCAGGCTACATACCAGCCGAACTTCCGTTTAAAAGACGCTTACAAATTTAGAGCCCTCTAACAAAAACACAACAATCTATTGCATCTAAAGTTCGAAGACAGCAGCATCCGCCGGGTCGACTCTTTCTGCAAAACATACCGATGCCATAGGTAACGAACCAGCATAAGCCCTTTGATTTCTATTATCTTTTCCTAGTGGCAGGAAATATCTATGCCGCGTTTCTGCAAATATTTCTGATGATATTCCTCTGCCGGCCAGAATTTCTCCGCCGTAAGAATTTCTGTGACCACCGGGTTCGCCCAGCGTCCGGAAGCGTCCTCCCGGGCCAGCGATTCTTCAGCCTGCGTCTTCTGACTTTCACTGTGGCAGAAAACGGCCGAGCGATACTGTGAACCGATATCCGGTCCCTGCCGATGGCGTGTTGTCGGGTCATGCATGCCCCAGAATTTATCAAGCAGCTCCTGATAACTCACCACCGCCGGGTCGAACTCAACTTCCACAGCTTCCGCATGACCGGTCGTATCCTCACAAACTTTTTCATAGGTCGGATTTTCCAGATGCCCGCCGGTATAGCCGACCCGGGTGGAGGTCACGCCCGGAACCTTACCGAATTCCAGCTCCACCCCCCAAAAGCACCCCGCTGCAAATGTTGCAATTTCCTTCGTCATTCTGTTTTCTCCGGACGTCTGTCAAAAATATGTCGCGTATTGTTCCACATCAATGTCATTTAACTCAATTCCGGTATTTATCAAAGCATCCAGTAGAAGTTAGAGAAAACAATATTTTATAATTTATTTGTGTTGAAATATAATTTTGACTCCCCGGTTCTTTCTGAATGAGGTCTGATAATGAAAATCTCCAGAATTTTTCGTCGCAAGACTTTGATCGCTGTGCTGTCCGCCATGGCTGCTTCCGCCGCCGCCTCGACTCCTCCCGCCTGCTGTGACGAGCTTCTGGACGAGGCCCGTGACTATTTCGAGCCGCTGCCGGAAACGGTGCCCCAGTCAGAGGACAATCCGCTGACTGAAGAAAAGGTTGAGCTCGGCAAAATGCTTTATTTCGAGCCCCGTCTGTCCAAAAGCTGGGTCTTCAGCTGCAACAGCTGCCATAATGTCGCCACCGCCGGCGTGGACATGCGTCCCAAATCTGTCGGCCACACCTGGCAGTTGGGCGGCCGCAACTCCCCGACCGTGTTGAATTCGGTCTTTAACGACAGCCAGTTCTGGGACGGCCGCGCCGCCGATCTGACCGAGCAAGCCAAGGGTCCGATCACCAATCCGGTGGAGATGGCGCACCGGGAGGATCTGGCGGTGGAAACCCTGTCTTCTATCCCGCAGTATGTGGCCCTGTTCCGGAAAGCCTTTCCGGGTGACAAGCAGCCGGTCAATTACACCAATGTGGCCAAGGCCATTGCCGCCTTCGAAGCCCGGGAGCTGATTACCCCCAATGCGCCGTTTGACCGTTTCCTGAAAGGGGACGAGAAAGCCCTGAGCGACCGGCAGAGACGCGGCCTGCGTGCCTTCATGGATTACGGCTGCACAGCCTGCCATTCCGGCGTCAACCTCGGCGGCAGCGGTTTCTTCCAGTTCGGCGTGATGAATATGCCGGACAAGAAAATCCTGCCCCGGGAGGACAAAGGTGTCCAGGATCTCACCGGGGATGAGGGCGATGCCTACAGTTTCCGCTCTGCCGCTTTGCGCAACGTGGCGCTGACCGCGCCCTATTTCCATTCCGGCGTGGTCTGGGACCTGGGAGAAGCGGTCCAGGTTATGGCCAAGGCTCAGCTGGATGAAGAGCTGAGCAAGGAAGATGTAGCCGATATTGTCGCCTTCCTGGAAAGCCTGACCGGAGACCAGCCCAGGATCACCCTGCCAAGCCTGCCCATCGGCCCGTCCGACATGATCAAGCCGGTGGATGACTGACGCAACGGGAATGCGTTCATAAAAAAGGGAGCCCGACCGGCTCCCTTTCCTGTTTTCAACGCGCGGCCGGTCTCAAGGAGCCGGATTAGGATATTTCTCGAATATCCTGCTGACGCCCTGTTCCAGCTCCTCGGTCCATGCCAGCTCAAAGGCCGCCATATTTTCCTCCAGCTGCGCCATCGTGGTGGCGCCGATGATAGTTGACGTCACAAAGTCACGGCTGTCGACAAATTTCAGGGCCATCTGCACCAGGCTGAGGCCATGTTCCTCCGCCAGCGCCTTGTAGGCCGCGACCGCGTCGTCCGTATTGACCTTCTGGTACCGGTCGGTGAATCTGCCGAACAGCTGGCGCCGGCTGCCTTCCGGCAGGGCCCCGCCCAGATATTTACCGCTCAGGGTGCCGCCGCCGAGGGGAGAGTAAGGCAGGCAGGCCACCCCTTCCCGGTGGCTCACTTCCGCCAGGCCATGCTCATACAGCCGGTTCAGCAGGTTGTAAGCGTTCTGGACCGACTGCACCCGCGGCAGTCCCCGGGTCTCGGCATGATGCAGGCATTTCATGGTGGCCCAGGGCG
Source organism: Emcibacter nanhaiensis (assembly GCF_006385175.1). Lineage (NCBI taxonomy): Bacteria > Pseudomonadati > Pseudomonadota > Alphaproteobacteria > Emcibacterales > Emcibacteraceae > Emcibacter > Emcibacter nanhaiensis. Next base: position 190,664 of record NZ_VFIY01000005.1, on the reverse strand, counting down.
TTTCGTTGGACAGGCCCACTTCCCGGATCTTGCCTTCCCTTACCAGGTCATCAAGCACGCCGAGGGTTTCCTCCAGCGGCACCGCGTCATCGTCTTCAATATGCTTGTAGCCCCGGGACTGGTCAAAAAGATTGATGGGGCGGTCCGGCCAGTGCAGTTGATAAAGATCCACATAGTCGGTCTTCAGCCGTTTCAGGCTCTGCTCCAGCGCATAGGTGATCTGTTCCCGGTTGAGCCGGGTAATATCGGTAAAAGGACGAAACCAGGGCATATCCGACCGCCCCATGACCTTGGTCGCCAGAACAATTTTATCCCGGTTGCCCCGGGCCTCCATCCAGTTGCCGATATATTCTTCGGTCCGGCCCTGGGTTTCCTCGCGCCGGGGGACCGGGTAGAGTTCCGCAGTATCAATGAAATTGACGCCCTTGCCGGTGGCGTAATCCAGTTGTTCCCATGCCTCCTGTTCCGTATTCTGTTCCCCCCAGGTCATGGTGCCGAGACAGATGCGCGAGACCTTAATATCGGTTATTCCAAACTGACTGAATTGCATTTTGCTGATTTCCTGCTCCGCTTATGGTTGGGTGTCGATTTTACAGATAGTGATGACCAGGTCAAAAAAAACAGGGAGAAGAGATATTCTCCCTGTCGCTTTTATTTGGGAATTGCCGGTTTTTTGCGGCGACGGCTTTAACCGGGTCAGGCTGCCTTGTTCTTCTTGAAAAAGCCGACGATAAAAAGCAATACGACGGCACCGACCACGGCGGTGATCAGGCTGCCGATCAGGCCTTCGCTCACAGATATGCCCAACACGCCGAACAGCCAGCCGCCGAGCACCGCGCCGATAATCCCGACAATCAGGTTGCCAAGCAGTCCAAAACCTCCGCCTTTCATGATTTTCCCCGCCAGGAAACCGGCTACGGCTCCAATGATCAGAAACCACAAAAATTCCATATGAAATCTCCTCGATTGTTTTTATTTTCGCACCCCTCTTTACCGGCATGCTGCAGTCATTCTACACTTAAAACCGGCAAATGCGGAGTCATTAATCTTAACCACATATTCCCATGCACAGATATCTCTATGATTTTCAATGGCTTCTTGACATGCCGAGCCTGATCTCCCGTCCCTTGCCGGAGTGGCTGGAAGACCGCCGGCCGCTTGCGGACACCGACCTTCCCCCTGATCTGGCCCCCTCCCGGGCGCTCGGCCCCTATTTTGAAAATCTGTTCGCCGCAGTCCTGGCCCGGGATGAAAAAATCAGCGGTGTGCGCCGAAACATCCAAGTGACGGACGAAGGCATCACCAAAGGAGAATTCGATTTCCTGTTTTACCGGGACGGCCAGGCGCACCATGTGGAAACAACGGTCAAATTCTACCTCGGCACCGGTTCCTGCCAACGGGCACAGGACTGGATCGGGCCCGGACGCCGGGACCGGCTGGACCTGAAACTGGCCAAGATGATGGACCGGCAACTACAGTTGTCAGGAACGCAAGCAGGCCGAAAAACCCTGCAGGCCCTGGGCTATGAAACTCCCGACGTCCATGCCTTCACCCGGGGCTGCCTGTTTCATCCCCTGGAGAACTGGGTCCATGGTGAATTTATTACACCAGATGACGTCAACCCCGCCCACCTGAAAGGCTGGTGGACCGGCGAAAAGAACATGGAGGATATCCTGCGACAGGAGGCTTTCTGGCTGGAACTGAGTAAACCATTCTGGCTCGACGTGCGCACCTCACTGCAACAGGAAAACATCCACTCGCCGGAGGAGATGACGGCCCGGGTGTCGGACAGGCTTGCCCATGGCGACCGGCCGGTTCTGCTGGCGGCGCTGCGCAATCAAAACGGCGGGTGGCGGGAAGTTCACCGGGGCTTCATCGTCCCCGACAACTGGTCCCACCTCTTGTCAGATCTCTAGAAAGCGACACGCGCCCGTTCCAGAATAACGAATCCCAGAACAACCAGGCTGATGAGCCAGAAAAACAGATAAAAAATCATGGCCTGTTTGGCCTTCTGCTTCTCGTACCATTCGCGCGGGCCCACGCCCTTGAAGAAGAACACCAGCTTGGCGGCGAGATTGACGCAGACAATGTTGACGGCCAGCAGCAGCGCCGCGCCCTGGGCCGCCTCCATATTCCCCGATCCGATCATAATCCCCATGGTCGCCCCCGGCGGCAGCAACGCCACCGCGACCATGACGCCCACCAGGACGCTGGAAATGCCGCTCGCCAGCGACAACACCGCCGCCGCCCCGGACACCAGCGCCAGGGCGATGCTGTCAAAGCCCACTTCGGTGCGGCTGAGCAGCTCCTGGCTGTCGAGCGGACCGGTCCAGAAATAGCCGAGGCAGATACTGAGCGCGAGGGCAATGGCAAATCCTGTCACCATGGTGCGGATGGAACGGCCCATCAGGTCAAGGTCGCCCAGCGCCGTGGACAGGGCCAGCGCCAGATTGGGGCCGAGCAGGGGGGCGATCACCATGGCGCCGATCACCACCGCCACGTTATTCTCGATCAGGCCGATGCCGGCGACAATGGTGGAAAAAACCACCAGCAGCATAAAGCTGTTGCTGAGCTCGGCGCCGCGGGAAATATCTGCATAAAGCTCGTCCCGGCTGACGCCGGCAAATGGTTTTGGCGCCTTTTTGGCTTTGCCGTTTTCCTTCGCCTTCTGGTCCTTGTCCTCCGACGGCAACTCCACCGGACCTGTATCCTTGGGCTGCGGCAGGATGGCCTCGACCGGCTGAATGATAATCCTGTTGATATGGCTCTTGGGGAAAATATCCTGCAGACGGTCCGTTACCGCCTGTACATCCTGGGTCCTGACCAGAAGGGCAAGGCAAGAGCCGTCATCACCCACCGGCCAGCTGTCAACCACCCGGGCAATCTTGTGGGTTTTCCGGAACAGGTCGCCCGCCCCTTCCCTGACATGAATCTGGATTATCCGATGGGCCATATCATTCTCCCCTTGTCCGAGATGACGGATGCATCAATGTTTGAGTTCTGGCGCCAATCATGTGAGACTAGTCAGGAAGCGTTAAGGGAGCAAGAAGGAACATGTCACGACAGGGAAATATCCAGAAAATACTGCCGTCACTGAGAGATATTCTCGGCGACCGCCTGTCCGTCGCCCAGGCGGTCCGGGAACATCACGGCACCAGCCTGACCCACCTGGCGCCGGCCCTGCCGGAAGCCGTGGCCTTCGTGAACACCACAGAAGAAGTGAGTCGTCTTGTCAAACTCTGTCATGAGGCCGACGTGCCGGTCATCGCCTTCGGTACCGGCACCTCGCTGGAGGGTCATTTCCTGGCCCTGGAAGGCGGGCTGTGCATCGACCTCAGCGGCATGAACAGGATTGTCAGCATCCATGCGGAAGACCTGGACGCTACGGTAGAGGCCGGGGTCACCCGCGAAGAGCTGAACCACGCGCTCAGGGACCAGGGCCTGTTTTTTCCCATCGACCCGGGCGCCAACGCCTCCCTTGGCGGCATGACGTCAACCCGGGCGTCGGGCACCAACGCGGTGCGCTACGGCACCATGCGTGACAATGTGCGGGCCCTGACGGCGGTGATGGCCGACGGGCAGATCATCCGTACCTCCAGCCGGGCCAAGAAATCGGCCGCCGGCTATGACCTCAATGCCCTGCTGACCGGGGCGGAAGGCACGCTCGGCATCATCACCGAGATCACGCTCAGGCTCTATGGCATTCCCGAGGCCATGTCCGCCGCCGTCTGCCATTTTGACAACCTGGAAAGCGCGGTCAAAACGGTGGTGGAAACCATACAGGTGGGCATCCCCGTCGCCCGGATCGAACTGGTCGATCCGCTGCAGATGGAGCTGATCAACGACTATGCAAAACTGGACTATGCGGCGAAACCAACCCTGTTCCTTGAATTCCACGGCAGCACACAGTCGGTGCAGGAACAGGCCGAACTGTTCGGCGATATTGCCGCCGGCCATGGCAGCAGCAATTTCCGGTGGGCGACCCGGACCGAAGACCGCAACAAATTGTGGAAAGCCCGGCATGACGCTTTTTATGCCGTGCAGGCCAGGTATCCGGGCAAGGACTTCTGGGCGACCGACGTCTGCGTTCCTATTTCACGGCTGACCGAATGTGTGCTGGACACCTACCGGGATATTGAAGAGACAGGGATTATCGCCCCGCTGGTCGGTCATGTGGGGGACGGCAATTTCCACCTGACGCTGGTATTTGACAAACAGGATCCCGAGGATGTGAAGATGATTGAAAGCTTCAACGACCGCCTGGTTGAGCGGGCCCTGCGTCTGGAGGGCACCAGCACCGGCGAGCATGGGGTGGGAATCGGCAAAAAGAAATTCATGCCTCTGGAACACGGCCCGGCGCTTGACTATATGCAGGCCATCAAGCGGGCGTTCGACCCGAAAAATATTCTCAATCCCGGCAAGATTGTCGATCTGGAGGATGAATGATGAGCGACAAGATAGAAAAAGACGACGACGCCTGGCGCGACCAGCTGGACCCGCTGCAGTATGAAGTCACCCGCAAGGGCGCCACGGAACGGGCGTTCGCCAATAAATACTGGGATCACAAGGAAGCCGGCACCTACCATTGTATCTGCTGCGGCACGCCGCTGTTCAGTTCGGCAAGCAAATATGATTCCGGCAGCGGCTGGCCCAGCTATTACGAGCCCATTGATCCTGCCAACATTACCGTTCATCAGGATTTGAGCCACAGCATGGTGCGGGACGAAGTGCTGTGCGCCAAATGTGACGCCCATCTCGGCCACGTCTTCCCCGACGGCCCGGCCCCCACCGGCCTGCGCTATTGCATCAATTCCGCCTCGCTGGATTTCAAAAAGGCAAAATAAAACGGCCCCCGGACAGGGGGCCGCTTCCGTTAATTTCTTTTCGCCCGAAGGATCAGGCGCGGGCCTTGCGGCGGCGGTAGGCAATACCGCCCAGTCCGGCAAGCAGCAGGCCGAAAATGGCTGGTTCGGAAACCTGCGGCGGGCGGAACTCAACCATGCCTTCGATAATGTCGTTGGCGCAGCTCATGGTCCAGTGGAACGCAATCTGGCTGGCTGTCGCCAGGGAAGTTCCGGACACATCAAAGGCAAACTCCAGATAATCCTGGGAAGTGTTCTTGTCCACCGTACCGAATCCGCCAATAGTTGTGTAATGGTCTTTAACCCACTGGCAGCCCTGGCCCGGTGCGCATTCCCGGTGAGCTGATTCATCCAGCGCATAGACATGCTCGTTGGCACTACCACCGGTGTAACGAACAGTCCCAAACTGGTAGGAGTCTGAATCCATCGGGCTGTTGATGCTTACCAACTGGCCAAACTGCGGATCGTTGGAGCCGTTATTGATGTTATAGGCATATTCCCAAGTGGTGTCTTCACCGTTGTTATTGAATTCGTCCTGATAATAAGGCGCAGAACCATAAGGCTTCCAGGCCGCGGAATCCCCGCCGCTCTGCACGCTCATGAACAGATCGCCGAAATCATATTGGCCCACATGGTCGACAAATTCGGTATAGATCCGCACGGTCATCATGCCGTTATCGGCACGGTCTACCGTCATGCCGTACACGTCATAATCACCGCCACCGATATGGTCCTGGTTGCTGCCGGCACCAATATAGCTGTACTGATGATTCCCCAGATTGTCGGCAATATCGTAGTCAACCGCCTGGGCTGTGGACATGGCTGCCATGGACAGACCTGCCGCAATTCCAAAAGTTTTTAAGATTTTCATGACCCACCTCTGTGCGTAAACGCTTAAATCTATAATCTCTGCTGAGCTATACTATATGTTGACTTTCTTATATAGAAATCAACCAGAATTACAATCTCTGAACAACCAAAAGCAATTTCCGTGCCACAAAATGATATATAGTAATTTCAATGACTTACAAAAACTGCCTGCGAGATTGATTCAAGATTCTGTAAAATATTCCGACAAATCAGTTGCAACTGTCCCATTTCGGTACAACCATAGTTACTCCACCTCTGGTATATATCGTCCGTTGCCGTTCGAAACCGCTTTTGAATTAATTTACCGGGTTTAGAGCTTTTGTAACCATTGTCATTCTATTGTCTTTTATATTATCTCTAAATAGATGATATTCATGACCAAATTATTAAGAACAACCTAGTTGCATAGGGTATGGGGACCAGGAATGGCTTTAGACTTCATGAAACTCCGGACAGTAACGATTGCCGCCTTCATCACCATGGCGATGACCATAGGCGCGCCCGCTGTCACTATCGCCGCCGGCTCGGAGGCCAGCTCCGCCTATGAGAAAGCCCTGACCAGTTTCCATGAGGAAAAATATGAAGAAACCTTCATTCATCTGAAGAATGCCCTCAAGGCCGACCCCAAACATATCCCCTCGCGTATTCTTCTGGCCGAAACCCTGATTGCCGCCGGGGATGGCGCCGGCGCCGAAATCGAGCTGGAGTTCGCCCGCGAACATGGCGCCGACATGGACCGGCTGTCCGTGCTGTTCGGCCGCGCCTATGTCCTGCAAAGCAAATATGACCGGCTGCTGGAAACCATCCGCAACGGCAACCGGGACCGACGGATCGAAACGGAAATCGCTTTCCTGCGAGGGGAAGCCTATTTCGGACAGCGCAAACTGGCCAATGCGGACAGAAGTTACGCCATGGCCCTGGAAATGACCCCCGACTATCATATCGCCAAGCTGGGCCGGGCCAAGGTCGCCTCCGCGCGCAAGCAATATGGCAAGGCCATGGAATATATCGACAGCGCGCTGGAAAGCCTGACCCCGGATCCGAATGCCTGGATCATGAAATCAAAGATCTACAAGATCAGGGGCTACAACAAGGAAGCCCTAGACGCCGTCAACGAGGCCCTGGCCATTGACGACAGCCATCTTGCCGCCCGCCTGACCCGGGCCGCCCTCTATATCGACCAGCGGCAACTGGACCAGGCCGAGGAAGACGTGGACTATATCCTGGACCTTATCCCCCAGGAACCCCGGGCCAAATACCTGAAGGCCGTGATCCGCGCCGCCCGCGGTAAGGAAGAAGAATCCCGCGCCACCATGAGCGAGGTGATCAATACCCTGCGCGCCGTGCCGGACGAGGTCATGAAAGCCAACCCCAGCTATTATTATCTGGCCGGGCTGACCAACTTCCAGTTCGGCAACCTGGATGAAGCCCGCCAGTTCCTGCAGGATTACCTGAAAATGGAACGGGATGACGTCAGCGCCATGCGGGTGCTGGGCGCCCTTGAGTTGCAGGCGGAAGATCCGACGGCCGCCAGTATCGTCCTTACCAATGCCGACCGGACCCAGCCCAACAACCCGACCATTCTGACCCTGCTCGGTATTTCCTATCTCGAGATGGGCAATACCACCAAGGCAAACCGCTATTTCGAGAAGGTGGTCCGGCTGATGCCCGACTCCGCCCAGAGCCATACCAACCTGGCCCGGGGCAAAATGGCCGCCGGGTCCATGCAGGAAGCGATCCAAAGCCTGATCCAGGCCGAACAGCATAATCTGGATTCGACCACGGTGAAACTGCTGCTGGCCCAGGCCTACCAGCGGGCAGGGGAGCATGAGAAAGCCATCGAAATTGTCCGCGGCCTCAAGGACAAGGCGCCGGATAACTCCTTCATTAACGAGCTCTATGCCACGGCCCTCGGTTTTGCGGGCAAAAGGGAAGAAGCCCGCACCTATCTTGAAAAAGCCATCGAGCTCGACCCCAACAACCTGAACGCCCAGATCCGCCTCGCCCGGATGGATGTGGTGGACGGCAAGACCGATCAGGCGATCGCCCGGATCAAGAAAAAAATGGAGGAACTGCCGGATGCCTATAACCTGATGGTGGAACTGGGCGATATTTACAAGAATACCGGACAGAATGAGCAGGCCCTTTTGTGGTACCGGAAGGCCTACAGCATGGACAGCAACAATGCCATCACGCTCAGCAAGGTGGTCGGCATGCTGGAGCAACTCGGTGAACTCGACGAGGCGATCAAGACTGCCGATGAATTCACCAACCGGTTCCCGGAAGACAAAGATGTCTATACCATGATCGGCGATCTGCAGATGAAAGCCAACAACCCCAACAAGGCCATCGACGCCTATGAACTGGCAGTGGAATATTCCATCAACCGGGGCGCGGCCCTGATGACCCTGGCCCGGGCCGAGCTGGCCGTCCGCGATCGCCAGGGGGCGGAGACGTCCCTGAAAAAAGCCATCGCCTGGGACCCCGAACTCAAGGAGGCCTATATTGCCCTCGTGCATATGGCGATTGAGGACAAGGACCGGCTGAACGGCCTGGAACTGCTAAAGCCGCTGCGCCGCCTGACCGAGGGGTCGCCGGCCGCCGACATTCTGGAAGGGGACCTGCATATGGCGGTGGGGGATACGGCTGCGGCCGAGAAATCCTATAATGCCGCCCTCAAGGTCGGCGACAGCCCGCTGGCGATGCTGGGCCTGTTCCGCGCCTACAAGGACAGCGGCCAGCTGTCCAAGGGTATCGCCCGGCTGAAGACCTGGCTCGCCAAATATCCCGAGGATCTGGTGGCGGCCATGACCCTTGGCACTGCCTACAAGCTCAATGGCCAGCCGCAAAAGGCACTCAGCCATTATGAAGAACTTTTGCAGCACTATCCCAATATGCCGGCCCTGCTGAACAATGCCGCCAACCTGCATTATGACCAGGGCAACACAGACAAGGCCCTGGCCTATGCGCAGAAAGCGCTGGCGCTGGCCCCGGAAAGCGTCAACATCATGGATACGCTGGCCTGGATCGAGACCCGGAACGGCAACCCGGAAAAGGCGTTGCCGTTGCTCAGGAAGGCGCTGGTGATCAGCTACAGCAGCCCGGAGACCAAATATCACCTGGCAGTCACCCTTGATAAGCTTGGCCGCCGGTCGGAAGCCCGCAAGATGCTGGCCGAAGCCCTGCAGTCGGATCAGGCCTTTGACGGTCGCGACGAGGCGCGGAAACTTTTTGACAGCTGGAAATAAAACACCCTCCCCGGCGGGAGGGTGCCTGTTGAATATCTGGCAGCGCCGGTACGATCAGTCGAAGGCTTCTTCCCAGGAGCCTTTGGTGGAGGCTTTGGAATATTCCGTCGCCCGGTTCTCGAAGAAGTTGGTGTGCTCGATACCGTTGAGGATCTCATCCATCCACGGCAGCGGGTTGTTGCCCACGAAATAGATCGGACTGAGGCCAAGCTGGTTAAGGCGCCGGTCGGCAATATAGCGGATATAATTTTTCACTTCCTTGGCGGTCAGGCCTTCCACGTCGCCGAGCTCAAACGCCAAGTCGATAAAAGCATCTTCATGCTCGACAATAGTCTTGCAGGCCTCGATCAGGTCGTTCTGCAGTTCCTCGGTCCAGATTTCCGGATTTTCCTTCACAAAGGTATGGAACAGCTTGATGATGCTGTTGGTATGCAGGCTTTCATCCCTGACTGACCAGGTCACCACCTGGCCCATGCCCTTCATCTTGTTGAAGCGGGGGAAATTCATCAGGATGGCGAAGGAAGCAAACAGCTGCAGCCCTTCGGTAAAGCCGCCGAATACCGCAAGGGTCTTGGCGATATCTTCCTTGGTTTCCACGCCCCAGACCTGCATATAGTCGTATTTGTCCTTCATCTGTTCATAGCGGAGGAAGGCTTCATACTCTACTTCCGGGATGCCCAGCGTATCCAGCAGGTGACTGTAGGCCGCCACATGAATGGTTTCCATATTGGAAAAGGCCGCCAGCATCATCTGTACCTCGGTCGGTTTGAAGACCCGGGTGTAGTGGCGCATGTAGCAGTTGTTCACTTCCACATCGGCCTGGGTGAAGAAGCGGAAAATCTGGGTCAGCAGATGTTTTTCGGTCGCTGACAGCTTCAGGTTCCAGTCCTTTACATCGTCCGCCATGGGAATTTCTTCCGGCAGCCAGTGAATACGCTGCTGGGTCAGCCAGGCATCATAGGCCCAAGGATACTGGAATGGTTTATAGACAATACGTTCCTTTAACAGGGACATGGCCGGAACCCTTTAAATTAAATTTTGATATCACAATTTCTTAGTAGCCTGCCGGGGAAACCGGCAGGCGGAATTTTACTGGCAGGAAAGACATTCCTCATAATTGGTGCTTTCCTGTGCCTGGGCCACCAAGGCCTTTTCCATCTGAGCCTTGGTGGAGGCTTCACTGCTTTCCGCCCGCTGAATGGACAGGGAACGACAGTAATAAAGACTTTTGACGCCTTTTTTCCAAGCTTGGAAATGCACCTGGTGCAGGTCGCGCTTGTGCACGTCGGCCGGCAGGAACACATTGACGGACTGGGCCTGGTCGATGAACGGTGCCCGGTCGGCGGCATGTTCCACCACCCAGCGCTGATCCAGTTCGAAGGCGGTCTTGAACACATCCTTCTCGTCCTGGCTCAGGAAATCCAGATGCTGCACGGACCCGCCATTAACGGTAATGCTGGACCAGATTTCGTCGGTATTCTTGCCCTTGGCCTCCAACAGACGGGTCAGGGCGCGGCTGCGCACATTGAAGGACCCGGACAGGGTTTTCTGGGTGAAGCTGTTGGCCGCAATGGGCTCGATCCCCGGGCTCGCCCCGCCGCAGATGATGGAAATCGACGCCGTCGGCGCAATGGCAGACTTGTTGGAGAATCTTTCCATCATGCCATAGTCGGCCGCATCGGGGCAGGCGCCGCGCTCTTCGGCCAGTTTGCGGGATGCCGCCCTGGCCTGCTCATCAATATGTTTGAAGACCTTCTTGTTCCAGACCTGGGCCATGACGGATTCAAAGGGAATCATCCGGTCCTGCAGGAAAGAATGAAAGCCCATAATGCCAAGCCCGACACTGCGTTCACGCATGGCGGAATATTTGGCCCGGGCCATGCTGTCCGGTGCGCGGTCGATAAAGTCCTGCAACACATTGTCCAGGAAGCGCATGACGTCTTCGATGAACAGCTCCTCGTCCTTCCAGTCGTCGAACTTTTCCATATTCAGGGAAGACAGGCAGCAGACAGCGGTGCGCTGGTTGCCGAGATGATCAATACCGGTGGGCAGGGTGATCTCGCAGCACAGGTTGGAGGTTTTCACATTGAGGCCGGCCAGCTTGTGATGTTCCGGCGTGGCCCGGTTTACATGATCAATGAACAGCATATAGGGTTCGCCGGTTTCAATGCGGGCCGTCAGGATGCGGATCCACAGGTCACGGGCACCGACGGTGCGCTGGACGGACTGGTCGTGGGGGCTGAGCAGCGCCCACTCCTCGTCATTTTCCACCGCGCGCATGAAGGCATCGGAAATGGCAATGCCGTGATGCAGGTTCAGCGCCTTGCGGTTCGGGTCACCGCCGGTCGGCCGGCGGATTTCGATAAACTCTTCCACTTCCGGATGGCTGATCGGCAGATAAACCGCCGCACTGCCGCGCCGCAGGGACCCCTGGGAAATCGCCAGGGTCTGGCTGTCCATCACCCGGATAAAGGGAATGATGCCGGAGGTCTTGCCGTTGGAGGAAACGGACTCGCCGATGGAGCGCAGGTTGCCCCAGTAGCTGCCGATGCCGCCGCCTTTGGCCGCCAGCCAGACATTCTCGTTCCACAGGCCGACGATGCCGTTGAGGCTGTCATCCGCTTCATTGAGGAAGCAGGAAATGGGCAGGCCGCGTTTGGTGCCGCCGTTGCTGAGCACCGGCGTGGCCGGCATGAACCAGAGCTGGCTGATATAATCATAAAGACGCTGCGAATGTTCCCGGTTGTCTCCGTAATAACTGGCCACCCGCGCGAAAAGATCCTGAAAGGACTCTCCCGGCATCAGATAACGGTCCGTCAGCGTTGCTTTGCCGAAATCCGTTAAAAGCGCATCACGTGACGGGTCTATTTCAACCCGTGAATGGTCCTTGACCTGAACTGCATCTGTAAGAACTGAAACCGACACTATCCCACCTTTGAGTGCTTAAAACCTGTCATCCGATTCGCCCAACTTCATCCTATAAATCGTTCCCCCGAACGATTTCGAAACCAGAATCCAGGCCAGAAAATTGCCCGACTGAGAAGGCCCTGCGTCATGAAAATGGTTGGCATAAAAGCTGTGATTTGGCTGGCCCTTTTATAGTTAACAATTGCTAGGACCTTATAGAATAAAAGCTTTCTGCTCCGTTACCCCTTCGCATCACCCTCGACACAAGATATGGTATTTACACCCCTGCCCCTTGTCAATAACTAGTATTTCAAACTTTTCTCTTGACTGTCATTTTTCTGAAAAAAATGGCTGTTTATAGTTAATTTTGCCGGTGAAAAAAATAATGCCGGTTCAAAATTCCTTTCCAGGGGACAGGGAAGAAACAGGCCTGTCTTGCCATCATACAACAAGACTCGATTTTTCCGGAGTCATTTAACCACTATTTCCGGGGATTGGTGCGCCGGGTGGGAACTGCCGTAAGCGGATCCTCCGGCCAGGGGTGTTTCGGATAGCGCCCGCGCATATCCTTGCGCACCGCGTCGTAGGCGCCTTTCCAGAATCCGGCCAGGTCCTGGGTGACCTGCAGCGGCCGACCGGCCGGGGACAATAGATGGACCAGCAGCGGCACCCGCCCGTCCAGCACCCGGGGTGTTTCCGTCACACCGAACATTTCCTGCAGTTTGACCGCCAGCACCGGCGGATCCTGGCTATAGTCAGGCGCAATGTTCGATCCGCCGGGGACGGAAATTCTCTCCGGCGCCAGCCGATCCACCTCCTGGTTCCCCTGCCAGCCCACATAAGCGGAGAGGATTGCCCCCATATTGAGTTTTTTCAGGTCATCCCGGCGCCGGGCTTCATTGAGCCAGGGACCGAGCCAGTCTTCCAGTGTCGCCAATAACCCGTCCCCGCTCAGGTCCGGCAGGTCAACGTCCGGCAGGTGACGGCGGATAAAATTGACCCGGTCACGAAGATGTCGGCTCTCTTTATCCCAGGGCAGGATATCGGTGCCGGACCGGCGCACATAGTCCAGCAGCGCCCGCTGCACAAGTTCGGGACGAACGTCCGCCAGCGGTTTTTCGGACAGGGTCAGGCGATAAAGTTTCCGCTGCTGGCGGGCCTGGACCGTACCCGAACCTTCATCCCAGGCCACCGTTTCCTGTTCCGTGATCGCCTCTGCAAACAATTCCTCAATCTCCGCCAGGCTGAGCGGCGCGGCGAGGAAGATGCGGGCGTCCCGGTCACCCCGGTCGAGACTGGCCACCGCCAGATAGTCTTCTACCGCCAGCGGATCTTCCGGTGGCAATATCGCCCCCCGGCCGCCGGCCAGCAGAAACTGGCCCTTGCGCTGCCGTGCGGGGGCAGTGCGCTGCCGGTTGGCCGCCACCCGGTCCGGGTAAGCAAGCGCCAGGCACAGCCCGGCATCGTTACGCTCCGGCCGATCGTCCCGGCCCAGGCCCAACTCCCGCAGCCAGATTTTCGCCTGCCGCAAAATCCGGTTCATCCCCCCGCGGTCAACGCCGCGGGCACGCAGGACGGATTTGTTGCCACCAGCCGCCTCGGCCAATATCTCCAGCCGGCGGCCGATGTCTGCGTCGCTGCCGCGCAGGATATCCCGTTCCTCGAGCAGCGCCGCCAGCCACACCGCCGTGGCCCCGAAACCTTTTTCCTTCGCCGTCAGCACCATATGGGACAATCGCGGATGCATGCCGAGTGCCGCCATCCGCCGCCCGTGCGCTGTGGCGTGGCCCTGGCCGTCCAGCGCCCCGAGCTGGCCCAGCAGCTGGCTTGCCTCCGCCAGTGGGGCGGGCTCCGGCGCATCGAGCCAGCGCAGGGAAGCCGGGTCAATGACCCCCCAGCAGGCCAGTTGCAGCAGCAGCGGCGCCAGGTCGGCCTGGGCGATCTCCGGCGGCGAAAAGGGCACCAGGCTGCGCTGTGCGGGCTCGCTCCACATCCGGTAACAGATCCCGGGCTCCAGCCGGCCGGCCCGCCCCGCCCGCTGGTCCGCAGCGGCGCGCGACACCCGCCGCGTCTCCAGCCCGGTCATGCCGCTATTCACATCATAGCGGGACAGGCGCATCAGCCCGCTGTCCACCACAATGCGAATGCCTTCGATGGTCAGGCTGGTTTCGGCAATGGAGGTGGCGAGCACGATCTTGCGCTTGCCGGGTGGCGCCGGCTGGATGGCGATGTCCTGTTCTTCATTGCTCATCATGCCGAACAGCGGGCAAACCAGGATATTCCCGTCCCGGAGACTTTCACTCAGCAGCTCCGCCAGCCGCCGAATCTCCCCGGCGCCGGGCAGGAAGGCGAGGATGCTGCCGTCCTCCTGCCCCAGAATTTCGCGGATTTTCGCCGCCATCAGCGGCTCGATCCGCTCCTGCGGGTCCCGCTCCAGATAGCGCATCTCCACCGGATAGCTGCGCCCGACGCTGGTGGCCATGGGCGCCCCGTCCATCAGGGTTGCGACCCGGTCGCCGTCGAGCGTCGCCGACATGACGATGATCTTCAGGTCTTCCCGGAGCCCGTCCTGGCAATCCAGCGCCAGGGCCAGACCCAGGTCCGCATCCAGCGAGCGTTCATGGAATTCGTCAAACAGAATCATGGAAATTCCCTCGAGCGCGGGATCGTCCTGCAAATAGCGGGTCAGGATACCTTCGGTCACCACCTCGATGCGGCTCTCCCGGCTGATCCGGCTTTCCAGCCTGACCCGGTAGCCGACGGTACGGCCGATTTCCTCGCCCAGCAGGTCGGCCATCCGGTGTGCCGCCGCCCGGGTGGCGAGCCTGCGCGGTTCCAGAATCAGGATCCGGCCGTCGCCGGCGAGGCCGCTGTCCAGCAGTGCCAGCGGCAGGATAGTCGTCTTGCCGGCCCCGGGCGGCGCCTGGACCACCAGCCGGTTCTCCCGCTTCAGGCAGGAGATGACATCATCGAGAATCTCCCGAACCGGCAGATCAGTCTCTTTTATAATGTCCGGAATCCGGGCCATACGCGCTACATTCTATCCTGTTCAAAATTCTGCACGGGAATCAGTTGATCCCGCACCATATTTGCCTGTTGATTTATCCCTAGATATATCAATCGCTTAGCCAAGGCCAGCCCGCTGATTTCCCGGGCGACATTCAAAATTACCTGCCAAAGGAAATAGCTTTCAAAGAATTTTATCCTGTTTAATCGAGATATGCGAAATTTTTTCCCGCCGCCCAAATGAGGTTAATCAATTGATAATATTTATTTTTTCCCTTCAGGTCCGTCTTTTCCCTCCTTCGCCCCTGCGGCATGTGCATGTAAAAACTTGCTTTTTTCAATCCCAGTCGGTACGAATATGCCCGGATACAGGGTTTGCTGCAGAAACTTATTACAAAATCACATTCTGCGGACACTTAAACGACCAGTGCTGAAAGCGTGACTTCACTTGCATCGGAAGGTGAAGCAGTGCCTTTCTGCCTTTGGCATGCCGAAAATATGTCACCAGACCTATTCAGGCGCGCCACGGGCCGTAAAATACGGAGCCTGTCGTCCTTAAAGCCATCGGGACGAAAAGGCTGTTTTCACGGCCTGTAATAGAACTAGTTGAGGAGACGGAGAGAAAATGACACATCAGGTGCCATTAAATAAACAGGGTCTGCCCAAAGCTCAGGGTTTGTACAATCCCGAAAACGAGCATGATGCCTGCGGTATCGGTTTCGTTGCCAACATCAAAGGCAACAAGAGCCACGACATCATCAAACAGGGCCTGCAGATTCTGCTGAACCTGGACCACCGCGGCGCGGTCGGCGCTGACCCGCTGGCCGGGGACGGGGCCGGTCTCCTGATCCAGATGCCTGATGAATTCATGCAGAAAGAGACCAAGAAAATTGGCATCGACCTGCCGAAGCTGGGCGAATATGGCGTGCTCATGGTCTTTCTGCCCCATGACGAAAAAGTCCGCAATAAAATCAAGGCCAAGTTCGAAGAGCTGACCGCCCAGGAAGGCCAGAAGTTCCTCGGCTGGCGCGAGGTGCCGACCGACAACTCCAAATTCAGCGACGGCGTGAAAAAAACCGAGCCCTATATCGCCCAGGGATTTGTCGGCATGGGCAACAAATGCAAAACCAACGCGGATTTCGAACTCAAGCTCTATATTATCCGCAAGCAGCTCAGCAATGCTGTGGTCGAGATGGAAGACGATACCAGCTTCTATTACGCCAACAGCTGTTCCAGCCGCACCGTGCTTTATAAAGGCATGCTGCTGGCCGGCCAGGTCGGCGAATATTACAATGACCTCAATGATCCGGACATGAAATCCGCCCTGGCGCTGGTACACCAGCGCTTCTCCACCAACACGTTCCCGACCTGGAGCCTGGCCCAGCCGTTCCGCATGATCTGCCACAACGGCGAGATCAACACCGTGCGCGGCAACGTGAACTGGATGGCGGCCCGCCGCTACAGCATGGAATCCAAAATCCTCGGCGACGACCTGGAAAAACTGTGGCCGCTGATCCCGGAGGGCCTGTCCGACACCGCCTGTTTCGATAATGCGCTCGAGCTGATGGTGGCCGGCGGCTACGACATCGTCCATGCCATGATGATGATGGTGCCCGAAGCCTGGGCCGGCAACCCGCTGATGGATGAACAGCGCCGCGCCTTCTACGAATATAATGCCGCCCTGATGGAGCCGTGGGACGGCCCGGCCGCCCTGGCCTTCACCGACGGTTTCCAGATCGGCGCCACGCTTGACCGTAACGGCCTGCGTCCGGCCCGCTACCTGGTAACCGATGACGACATGGTGATCCTGGCGTCCGAAATGGGCGTCCTGCCGGTACCGGAAGAAAAAATCGTCCAGAAATGGCGCCTGCAGCCCGGCAAGATGCTGCTGATCGACACCAAGGAAGGCCGCATCATTTCCGACGAGGAAATCAAGGCCAACTATTCCGGCGCCCATGATTATCAGGCGACCCTGGCCAAGACCCAGATCAAGCTCGAGGACCTGCCCGCCGAAACCGCGCCGCAGAACACCACCGACGTGCCGCTGCTGGACCGCCAGCAGGCCTTCGGTTATTCCCAGGAAGACATGAAACTGCTGCTGCCGCCGATGATCACCAGCGGCCAGGAAGCACTCGGCTCCATGGGGACGGATACACCGATTTCGGCCCTTTCTGACAAAGCCAAGCCGCTGTATACCTATTTCAAGCAGAACTTCGCCCAGGTGACCAACCCGCCGATCGACCCGATCCGCGAGGAAGCGGTGATGTCACTGGTGTCCTTTATCGGGCCGCGGCCGAACCTGCTGGACCTGGATGTGGCCGGCTCCAACAAGCGCCTTGAAGTGCGCCAGCCGATCCTGCTCAACGAGGACCTGGAAAAAATCCGCACCATCGGCGATATCCCGGACAATAACTTCCGCACCGTCACCATTGACATCACCTATGATGCCAAGGACGGCGCCGCCGGCATGGAAGCCGCGATCGAACGGATCAGCCTGCTGGCTGAAGTCTCCGTGATCGAGGGCGACAATATTATTATCCTGTCCGACCGCAATGTGGGTCCGGACCGGATTGCGATTCCGGCCCTGCTGGCCACCTCTGCCGTGCATCACTACCTGATCCGCAAGGGTCTGCGTACTTCTGTCGGCCTGGTGGTGGAAACCGGCGAGGCCCGCGAAGTGCATCATTTCTGTGTGCTGGCTGGCTACGGCGCCGAAGCCATCAACCCTTACCTGGTGTTCGAAACCATTGATTCCATGGCCGATGAGCTGCCGGAGGATATGGATACGCCGACTGCCCATGCCCGCTATATCAAGGCCGTGAACAAGGGAATCCTGAAGGTCATGTCCAAAATGGGCATTTCCACCTATCAGTCCTATTGCGGCGCGCAGATTTTTGACGCCGTCGGCCTGAACAGCGAATTTATCGAAAAATATTTCACCAACACCAAAGGCGCCGTGGAAGGCGTCGGCCTGCCGGAAGTTTCCCGCGAGACCGCCATGCGCCATGCGGACGCTTTCGGCGATGCGCTGATTTACCGCAAAGCGCTGGATGTGGGCGGGGACTATGCCGTGCGCCTGCGCGGTGAGGCCCATATGTGGACCTCTGAATCCATCACCTCCCTGCAGCATGCGGTGCGCGGCAACCAGCAGGACGACTATGATAATTTTGCCAAACAGATCAACGACCAGTCCGAACGCCTGCTGACACCGCGCGGCCTGTTCAAGATCAAGACTGTCGGCAAGGCGATTCCGCTGGAGGAAGTGGAACCGGCCGCTGATATCGTCAAACGGTTCGCCACCGGCGCCATGTCGTTCGGCTCGATCAGCCGCGAAGCCCACACCAACCTGGCCATCGCCATGAACCGGATCGGCGGCAAGTCCAACACCGGTGAGGGCGGCGAGGAGCCGGATCGCTTTACCCCGGACCGCAACGGTGATTTGCGTCGTAGCGCCATCAAGCAGGTGGCCTCAGGCCGCTTCGGCGTCACCACCGAATATCTGGTCAATGCGGACGATATCCAGATCAAAATGGCCCAGGGCGCCAAGCCCGGCGAGGGCGGCCAGCTGCCCGGCCACAAGGTGGACCCGGTGATCGCCAAGGTGCGTCACTCCACTCCCGGCGTCGGCCTGATTTCGCCGCCGCCGCACCATGATATTTATTCCATCGAGGATCTGGCGCAGCTGATCTACGACCTGAAGAACGTCAACCCGGAAGCCCGGATCAGCGTCAAGCTGGTGTCCGAGATCGGGGTCGGCACCGTGGCCGCCGGCGTATCCAAGGCCAAGGCGGACCATATCACCATTTCCGGCTATGACGGCGGCACCGGCGCAAGCCCGCTGACCTCCATCAAGCATGCGGGATCGCCGTGGGAAATCGGCCTGGCCGAAACCCAGCAGACCCTGGTGCTGAACCGGCTGCGCGACCGCGTGGCGGTCCAGGTGGACGGCGGCCTGAAAACCGGCCGTGACGTGATTGTCGGCGCCCTGCTCGGCGCCGATGAATTCGGTTTCGCCACCGCCCCGCTGATCGCGTCGGGCTGTATCATGATGCGCAAATGTCACCTGAACACCTGTCCGGTGGGCATTGCCACCCAGGATCCGGTGCTGCGGCGCAAGTTCACCGGCCAGCCGGAACATGTGATCAACTATTTCTTCTTCGTGGCCGAGGAAGTGCGCAAGCTGCTCGCCGAAATGGGCGTACGCAGCCTCAACGACATCATCGGCCGCTCCGACCTGCTGGACAAAAACGAGGCGATCCGTCACTGGAAAGCCGACGGGCTGGATTTCAGCAACCTGTTCCACAAGGTTGAAGCCGAAGGAAACGACGATATCTTCAATTCCAAGGGCCAGGAACACAAGATTTACGACATCCTGGACCGGAAGCTGATCGAGCAGGCCAAAGACGCGCTGGAAAACGCCAAACCGGTCAAGATCGAAACTGCGATCAAAAATACCGACCGTTCGAGCGGCGCCATGCTGTCCGGCGAACTGGCCAAACGCTACGGCTTCAAGGGCCTGGAAGATGACAGCATCCATGTGAAACTCTCCGGCACCGCCGGCCAGAGCTTCGGCGCCTTTGTCGCCAAGGGCATCACCCTTGAGCTGGAAGGTGAAGGCAATGACTATGTGGGCAAGGGCCTGTGTGGCGGTCGCCTGGTGGTCTATCCGCCGGAAGTCAGCAAGATCGTGCCCGAGGAAAGCATCATCGTCGGTAACACCGTGCTTTACGGCGCCATCACCGGGGAATGCTATTTCCGCGGCGTCGCCGGCGAGCGTTTCGCCGTCCGCAACTCCGGCGCCATCGCCGTTGTCGAGGGCGTCGGCGACCACGGCTGTGAATATATGACCGGCGGCTGCGTCGTCGTGATCGGCCCGACCGGGCGTAACTTCGCCGCCGGCATGAGCGGCGGCATCGCTTACGTTCTGGATGAAGCCGGTGATTTTGATCGCCGCTGCAACATGGCCATGGTCGACCTGGAGCCGGTCCCGGCCGAGGACGATATGGCCAAGCTGGCACACCAGAATGGTGAACTGGAAGGCCACGGCCGCGTGGACGTGCTGCGCAACAATATGAACGGCAACGACCGGGAACGCCTGGTCACATTGCTGGAAAACCATGCCCGCTACACCAACAGCAAGCGGGCCCGGGAGATCCTCGACAATCTGGACGAGTATCTGCCCAAGTTTGTCAAAGTCATGCCGGTTGAGTATCGTCGGGCCCTGGAGGAAATGGCCTCCAGCCAGACATCTCTTTCCGCCTATCAGGAACAGGGAGCATAATCATGGGTAAACCTACTGGATTTCTGGAAATCTCACGTCAGGACCGGACCTATGCCCCTGCCGGTGACCGCGTCCGCCACTATAGCGAGTTCGTCAATCCGCTGCCGGAAAATGTGGTGGTCCAGCAGGGCGGACGCTGCATGGACTGCGGCATTCCCTATTGCCACAGCGGCTGTCCGGTCAACAACATGATCCCGGACTGGAACGACATGGTCTGGAACGAGGACTGGGAAACCGCGCTGGAGACCCTGCATTCCACCAATAACTTCCCGGAATTTACCGGCCGCATCTGCCCGGCGCCCTGTGAGGCGGCCTGTACCCTCAACATCGAGGATATGCCGGTCACCATCAAGACCATCGAATGCGCCATTATCGACAAGGGCTGGGAAAACGGCTGGGTCAGACCGCAGCCGGCCAGGGAAAAAACCGGCAAGAAAGTCGCCGTCGTCGGTGGCGGCCCGGCCGGCCTTGCCGCCGCCCAGCAGCTGGCCCGGGCCGGTCACAATGTGGCCGTGTACGAGAAAAACCGCCGGGTCGGCGGCCTGCTGCGCTATGGCATCCCCGATTTCAAACTGGACAAGAAGCTGATTGACCGGCGCGTGCGCCAGATGGAAGAGGAAGGGGTGACCTTCTGGACCAGCATGACCGTGGGTGAGGATATTCCGGCCCAGAAGCTGGTCGACCATTATGATGCGGTGCTGCTGACCGGCGGCTCCGAACAGCCCCGCGACCTGCCGGTGCCGGGCCGCGAGCTTAACGGCGTTCATTTCGCCATGGAGTTCCTGACCCAGCAGAACCGCCGGGTTTCCGAGGAACCGCTCGGCAATGAAAAGGACATTCTCGCCGGCGGCAAGAAAGTCGTGGTCATCGGCGGCGGCGACACCGGATCCGACTGTATCGGCACCTCGATCCGCCAGCGGGCCCTGTCCGTTACCCAGATCGAGATCATGCCGAAACCGCCGGTCAAGGAAAACAAGGGCCTGACCTGGCCCAACTGGCCCATGAAGCTGCGCACCTCCACCTCCCAGGAGGAGGGCGCCGATCGGGACTGGAGTATCAACACCGCCGAATTCATCGATGACGGCAACGGCAATGTGGCCGCCCTCAAATGCTTTAAGGTGGATGCCAACTTCCAGAAAATCGACGGCAGCGAGTTCGAGATCGAGGCCGACCTGGTGCTGCTGGCCATGGGTTTCACCAACCCGGTCAAGGAAGGCATGCTGGACGAACTGGGGGTATCCCTGGACGGGCGCGGCAACGTGCTGGCCGATACCGACCAGTATCAGACCAGCCTGCCCCAGGTCTTTGCCGCCGGCGACATGCGCCGCGGCCAGTCGCTGGTGGTCTGGGCGATCCGCGAAGGCCGCCAGGCGGCCCGCGCCGTGGATGAATTCCTGATGGGATCCACCAAGCTGCCGCGCTGATATTCCAAGAATTCTTGATCGTTAAATACCCAATATCGATCAAACACTGAGCCCCGGAGAGAGATCTTCGGGGCTTTTTTCTGCCGGGCCCGGCACTATATATCACCGAAGGCCGATGTATTAGGCCTTGGAGGGTGCGCCCGCACATGATATAGGCAAAGCATGACAGATACTTCCGACAAACTGACCGACCTGGAGATTCGCCTGGCCCATCAGGATCAGCAGATCCACGACCTGAGCGACATGGTCACCCGGCAGTGGCACGAGATCGACCGGCTGAAGAAATCCCTCCAGAAGACCGAAAGCCGCCTCAGTGTCCTCGAAGAGGATGCCGACGAAGGCCAGGGCCCGGTCTATGAAAAACCGCCCCATTATTGACGGACAAGAATATGAGTAAAAAACTGGCATTCATCGGACTTGGCGTCATGGGCTATCCCATGGCCGGTCATCTGCAAAAAGCGGGACACCAGGTCACGGTTTATAACCGCACGACGGCAAAAGCGGAAGACTGGTGCGCCACCTATGGCGGCGACATGGCTGCGACGCCGCGGAAAGCGGCTGCAGATGCCGATCTTGTCTTCGCCTGCGTCGGCAATGACGACGACGTGCGGTCTATTGTATTCGGTGACGATGGTGCCTATATGGGTATGAAGCCCGGTGCGATCTTTGTCGATCACACCACAGCATCCGCCAGCCTGGCGCGGGAGCTGCACAAGGCGGCAACGGAAAAAGGCTTTTTGTTCCTCGACGCGCCAGTCTCCGGCGGCCAGGCCGGGGCGGAAAACGGCGCGCTGACGGTGATGATCGGCGGCGACAAGAATGCTTACGACCTGGCCGAGCCGGTTATGGACTGCTATGCGCGCAAAATGAAATACCTGGGCGACGCCGGCAACGGCCAGATCGCCAAGATGGCCAACCAGATCTGCATCGCCGGGGTGGTGCAGGGGCTGTCCGAAGCGCTGCATTTCCTGCAGGCCGCCGACATGGACGGAGCCGAGGTCATCGACGCCATTTCCAAGGGTGCCGCCCAGAGCTGGCAGATGGAAAACCGCTATGAAACCATGCTGAAGGGGGAGTTTGATTACGGCTTTGCCGTAGACTGGATGCGCAAGGACCTGGGCATTGTGCTCGATGAGGCCCGGAATAACGGGGCCAGCCTGCCGCTCACGGCCCTGGTGGACCAGTTCTATGCCGAAGTCCAGGACATGGGCGGCGGTCGCTGGGATACCTCCAGCCTGATCGCGCGTCTGAACAGAAACAAGTAATCGGAGTTTCAGGGATGAACGATATTGTCGACAGCCAGACTGCCAAAAGCTACGGCGGCAGCAAGCCCTCAGTTATGGAGGCCATCAAAAAGGGGCTCAGGCGCAAATGCCCCTGTTGCGGCGAAGGCCGGGCCTTTTCCGGCTACCTGAAGGTGACCGGGGAGTGTGATGTCTGCAAAACGGAACTGGGCGACATCCGGGCGGATGATTTCCCGCCCTATCTCACCATCTTTATCGTCGGCCATATCGTGGTACCGGCCCTGGTCTATATGGAAGCCATACTCCACCCGCCCACCTGGCTGCAGATTACCCTGTGGCCGACAGTGGCCCTGGCCCTGTCGCTAGCGCTGCTGCCGGTCCTCAAGGGCGGGGTGGTCGGCATGATGTGGGCGCTTGGCCTCAAGGGGGACGAACAGCATTAAGCCGCTCGTCCCGGCAGACTAAGATTTAATTGACCGGTTTGCGGAATTTCAGGGTAAAGCGGTCGCTTTCGCCGATTTTCTTCATTGCCTCATGATGTGCCGGATCGCCGGACAGAGTCGGCGGCAGGGTCCAGACCCCTTTTTCATGATCGCCCACGTCTTTCGGATTGGCGTTGATCTCGGACGAGGCGACGAACTCAAAGCCGACTGCCTTGGCCACCGCCTTGACGGCTTCCGGGTCAATATAACCGCTGCGCTCCGCCGGCTGCGCGCGGCGATGATCGGTGATGCCGAAAATCCCGCCCGGCTTCAGCGCCTTGAAGGCCGCGGCGAGAACCGCTTTCTCCTGCCCGCCCATGGCCCAGTTATGATAGTTACGGAAGGTCAGTACCATGTCCGCACTGCCTGCCGGGGCGACATTCAGGTGGGCAGGGGGCTCCAGCACCGTCATCCTGACCTTGCCATAAAGGTCGGGGCGGCTGTCCAGGCGCTCTTTTTCCTTCGCAATGGCACGCTTGTAATAGTCCCGCGTGCTTTCCGGATTATAAGAGGCGCCGTAATAGACCCCCTCGTCCCGAAGATAGGGGGCGAGGATTTTCTGGTACCAGCCGCCGGCGCCGGGCGTCAGTTCGACGACCGTCATGTCCTTTTTAAGACCGAAAAATTCCAGAGTCTCCTTGGGGTGGCGGTACTGGTCGCGCGCCTTTTCCCCGGCGGTGCGGTGATCGCCGGCGATCACCTCGTCCAAGGTCATGGCTGTGCCGGCGGACGCGGCGCCCAGAATCATTACCACGGTGATGGCCCCCAGGCCGAACAGACGTTTTCCTGCTGATATTCCCTTTGTCAGATACATAGTCTTCCCTTTTTGTTTCATGTTCCGTTGCCAAGCCGTTGCGGGCCCGATACCCCTAGCTGCATCCTTTTATACGTTTTCCCGCCGACAGCCCGTCATCAAATATTTGTGAAGTCAATCCACTTGCACCTCAGTGGTCGGACTGTTCCAGCGCCCCCAGGAGGCCTGTTTCATAGGCCAGGCCGTCAGCGGTCAGGGTGAGCTGGAGGGGATAGCCCGACCGGATCAGCCCCTTGCGCTCAAGCGCCTGCCAGACCTTTTCATTCTGGAACCCGCTGGCGTCCCGGGCCGACACCACATAATCGCCGATATGGACATGATCGCCATGCGGGCGGGGCAGGAAAGCCACCGTCGCCTCCCCCGAGTCTGCATCAAAACTACCGCTTTCCGGGTGTTTTGCCAGCTCCTGGAACAGGGCCAGGGTCTTTTTTTGTAACGCATTGAGCTTTATGGGCTTTTTACTCATCTCGAATGTTCCTGAGAGCCAAAAATGGCGGATTTCCTTAACGTTTTCTTGCCAACAAGTTGACAGTTAGTTAAAATTTGACTAAATTCGCCGCGAATCAAGCGGAGCCGCTTCGCTAACCAGTAGAGTTTTAGTTGAGAATTTAAATGGCGGCAATTGAATTCCGGACGTTTGGCTTGAACCGGAATTTGTGAGGAAACAGCCTAACAATAATCATAAACATAGTTGCAAGGCACTTTCAGAAGTGGGTTTCGATCAGGTGGTAACCTGTTCGACGGTTGTCGTGCGCTTAAAATTGTTAAGGCAACCCTGTATCCGGTTTTTCGGATGGAGAGCTGTTATGAAGAAGTTTGGAGTTATTGCAAGTCTGTTGGTCCCGGTCGGCATTATGCTGGCCGTCACCGGTGTTTTTCTTGCCACACAGTCCGAAAGCGAAGCGTCTATTGCACCGGCCGTGGTCAAGGAATCGAGCCTGAGCATCGCAAAGTCGGCGGCGGGCAACCGCCAGCGCGACCTGTACAGCCAGGTTGACCAGGTCAGTATTTCTCCGGAAGAGTTCCGCTGCCTGGCCCAGGGCATTTATTTCGAGGCCCGCAGCGAACCCTATGAAGGCCAGGTGGCTGTGGCCTATGTCATCATGAACCGGGTCAAGGACCATCGGTTCCCGGACAGCATCTGCGGCGTGGTGTTCCAGAATGAACATATGCGCAACCTGTGCCAGTTCTCCTTTGCCTGTGACGGCCGGTCCGACAATCCCTACGAAATGGCCTCCTGGGAAGTCGCCATCCAGATCGCGGAACGGGTCCTGAGCAATACCTACAGCGACATTACCGCCCGCTCCACCCATTATCACGCCACCTACGTCAGCCCGAGCTGGGCCAGTCACATGCGTCCGACGCTACAGGTCGGCAAGCATATTTTCTATCGGGAAGAATCCTGATCCACGTCCCTCCGGCCTGTCGGCCGGAGGTTTCTTTTACTTCCTGCAGAAGTTGCTTGAAATTTTCCCAAGTTTCATTAATTTGACCTATGTCAATGTGAACAGATTCACAGGGCTGTTATAAGACTCAGTATTGGAAAAGGAAAAATAATGACAAATATCCTTACGTTCGCCGGTAGCGCATTTTTGGCACTGATCCTCTGGATCTCCATTATGCTGACAGGTCCCGACCTGCTGTTACCGGCCACATTCATGATCGTCACCGTATTCGTTGGCTGGTTGTGTATTTATGTGGTGAGCGGCATTTTGACCAGCCGCAGTAAGGTTGTCAAAGATTGGGAAGCCAAGCATCCCGAGTGATTCCATTTCCTCCACAGATACCCTGAGTACTTAAGCCCTGATAAGTACTTTTACTTGAGCGTCCTGTCACCAGACAGGACGCTTTTTTCTTTACTTCCGGCATCGGCTGCAGGCCCTCTAAAAGCGGCCTGGACATTAACCCTTTGTTAACTCTTTCGCCCCTAGCATTGGGATCAAGGAGAGCCCCTGGATGCCGAAATTATCTGACCGTATTTTTACCATGACCACCCCGCTGTTTTCAGGTTTCGGCGTGCCGGAGAGCCATCTATGAGTTCTCCCCTGAATCCCGTTTCACAAGCCCAGGAAGCCATCAACGGCCTTGCAGATACCTACCTCCACTGGACCCGCAGCCAGATCAAGGACATGTTCAGTATCATTGAACTGTATGAAGACGGCCGGAAAAAGTTCACTGCGGGCGTGCTGGAACAGCTCTATGACCTGTCTCATAATATCAAGGGCATGGGCGGCAGTTTCGGCTATCACCTGATGACAGATGTCGGCGGCTCGCTCTGCTCCTACCTGCGCAAGGTGGACCCGGCCGAAACCGCGAGCTTCAAGATTATCAACGCCCATCTCAAGGCCATGGACCTGATCATCAGTGACGATATCACCGGCGCCGGCGGCCATGCCGGGCAGAAACTGGTTGCCCAGCTGAAAAGCATGGTCGATAAATCCCTGGACGGTGCCTAGGCCTCATCCACCGGCGCGTCAAACACGCCAAAACTTTTCCACTGTTCAATCCCGCCGCGGTTTTCCAGATAATTCAGCAGGCTGGAAACCGGCCGGCGGTCATATATTTTTTCCGCATCATTCATCAGCACCAGCGCTGATTCTTCCATATCCAGTCCCGGCCGGTGGGCGCGGGAACTGACCATGGCGACAAAGGCATTGGCCACGGCGACAATACGGGCGGACAACAGGATATCCTCACCGGCCAGCCCCGCCGGCATACCGGAGCCATCCCAGTGAGCGCGAATCTGGCGCAGGGTCTCGACCACCGGCCCTTCAAAATCGAGCCCTTCCAGCATGTCGGCACTCTTCTGGATGCTTTCCCGCACCGTCATCAGTTCCTCGGAGGACAGTTCGCCGGGCCGGGTCAGGACCTCGCGCGGCACCAGGATCTTGCCCAGGTTCATCAGCGCGCCGGCAATTTCCACCGTCTCCACGGTCACATCGTCACACTCCATTTCCCGGGCAATGGTGCCGGCCACTTCGGCAACCCGGGCGGAATGATTGGCGCTATAGGGGTCGCGGCTGTCGATGATCATGGTCAGGGTCTGGATCAGGTTCTTCAGCGCCTGTTCCCGCCGCTCCCGTTCCCGGACCAGCTGGGTCAGGTCCTCCATCACCATCAGGACGCCTTTTTCTCCTCCCACATTCAGGGGCAGATAGTCGGCCTTCAGGGTCATGCGGCCGTCCTCCCGGGTGAGCAGGGTAGACACCGCCCGGTCCTCATCCAGCACTTCCTGGCAATGGGCCGCGGCTTCCCGGGCCGCCGCAGCTTCCAGCATTTTCTTCAACGGCTGGCCGATAATATCCTGGCGCGCCATGCCGATTTCCTTTTCCGCCTGCCGGTTGGCAAAGGTATAATGCCCTTCCTCGTCCACCGCGGTGATCGAGGTGGGCTGGCTGTCGGTCACCACTTCCATGAAATGACTGAGCTTTTCATATTTTGCCGCCAGCACCCGCTGCCGTTCCGCCGCCTGGCTGACCCGGACCGAAACGCCGTGGCGCCAGATCAAAAGCAGCAGAACGGTGACCGTCAGGATAATCAGGCCGGAAATCCACAAAATATTCCGCCGCCGGGTTTCCACCCGGCCAAGCACCTCGGTGGAATCAACCGTCCGCACCAGGCTCCAGTCGGTGCCGGCAATCTGCCGGCCGGTGACCAGCACCCGGTCGCCTTCATAATTGATCCGCTCGGCGAACCCGCCCGGGTTTTCGAGGACAAAGGACGCCGCCAGCGACGGGGTCTTTTCATCCAGCATGAAGGTCAGGGGGGCGTTGACATCGCCATTCTTCATTTCCACCGGGGAAAGATATTGCACAACCCCGGCCCGGTCCCGCACCAGATAAGTCCTGGCCGTCCGGGACATGTCACCGGGCTGGTTGAGTTTGCGGAAAAAGCCCTGGTCCAGAAGTTTGATCCCCACGGCAAACCCGATGGCGGCGGAATCCTCATCTTCCTGCACCCCGTAAACGGGCGCCACAAAAGCGATGACCGGCTGGGCGTTTTCCGCCGGATAGGGGCCGTAGACCAGCGGTTCGGTCCCGGCGCCGGCCTCCATATAGGCCGCCACCGCCCGGGTCACCGACGGCATTTCCGAGGTGGACACCAATACCTGGCCCTGGGCGTTGGTCAGGGCGAGGCCGGCCACGCGGGCCACATCAAGACTGGCGCCTATCTCGCGGCTTTCCTCCAGCCGCGGCGGCACGAATCCATTGCGCAGGGCATGGCCTTTGAGCTGGTTGCCGAGATATTCCATTTGCGCCAGCTGGTCGTCAGTGCGGCTGGCCTGGTCTTCGGGCATGTCGGCCACCCCGGCCAGATAGATCCGGAGTGCCGCATTGTCGGTGAGTTTTTGCAGCGATGTGGTCTGTTCCGCCAGCCATTCCTCGATCGCCGCCTGGCGGCCGGCCAGGATCACCGACATCTGGTTCTGCCAGACCAGCTGGTCACGTTCTTTTTCCGCTTCTGCAAACCTGAAAGCAAAGATCATGGCCGCCACCGCCGCCGCCAAAACCAGCACGGAAATCGCCGTGCCGGCGCTTCTGACTTTCCAGAATGAATTGTCTGCCATTTTCCCGCTCTTTAAGGTTTGGTAACCATAAACTGGTAAAACCGGACTTCAGGGCCCGTTACTGTCACTTAATCTTTACCATTATGACAGGATGCAAGCCATTAATATATAAAGTTTTTACCATAACAGGATCCGTCCGACCATGCGCCGGCACAAGTTTTTTAAAAGAATATTTTCCCTGCTCATCCTTTGTTTTGCCCTGCCTTTGTCCACCCCCGTCCAGGCCCGGGAGAACGGCCTGTTCGGCTCGCGCGAAATCATGAGCCACCAGCTCAGCGCCTTCAAAAAATGGAACGGCATGGTCGAACGCCACGCGGCGGAAACGGACCCCGGGCACAAACGCAAGGGGCCGTGCCGCGTGACGGTAAACTTCCAGTGCCCGATCGACGAATGGAATGACCTGATTGCCGGTCTGAAAAACAAGGACCTCAGCCTGCAGCTGGACCGGATCAACCGGCATATGAACCGGGCGCCCTACATCACCGACATCATCAACTGGGGGGTCAAGGATTACTGGGCCACCCTGCGCCAGTTTTTCACCAAGGACGGCGATTGCGAAGACTATGCCATTGCCAAATACTACAGCCTCAAGGCGCTTGGCGTGCCGGCCGACAACATGCGGATTGTCGTCGTCCAGGACACCAACCTGGATGTGGCCCATGCGGTGCTGGTGGTGTTTGACAAGGACAAGACCTGGGTGCTCGACAACCAGATCCAGTATGTGGTGCAGGAGAAAACAATCCTCCACTACAAGCCTCTCTATTCCATCAACGAAAATGCCTGGTGGTTGCACCGCATGTAGAATCATACCAAATTTTAACTAAATTCAGGCTATTCTGGCTCAAACAGTAGCTGTACAGGTAATGTGGATAAATGTTGCCCGAAAAGAATAATGCATATGCGGAAAGTTCCGCGACACCTTCACAGGTGGCGGAACTCTACCATAAAGCCAGGTCCCTTAAACGCCATCACAAGGGATACCGGGCGATTCATCTTCATTTTTCGCTGCTTGACCGGATGCACAAACAGCCGGTAAACCGCCGCAATATCGCCACCGCCTTCAATCCCCTGGTACAGCGCCACGACGGCCATCTGTACTGGAATGACAATTTCGACCTGTTCTTTATCTGCAGGGATGCGCCGCTCACCGTCCTCGACAAGGCGATTCTGGATGCCCGCCGGGCGGTCAAAAGCAGCCCGGTCCTGAAAGAATATCTGGATGCCGGACGGGACACGGAACTATGCGACTGGTATAACCTGGATGAGGATTTCGAGAAATTCTATAGCCTGGTGGAAAACCTCTATAACGGCACGGAAGCGGAAGTGGAGCAGAAACCGTCTTCCTCTCCCCTGACCAGCCTGCAGCAAATGGTGAAAAGCCTCAAGCGCAGGGAAGAGCCAGCGGAACCCGCGGTCAGGAAGGCGCCGCAGCCGACCACCCGGCCCAAATATGAAACCATTTTCAAGCGCACGGAAATTCCGCCCATGGGGCCGATGGAGCTCGACAAGCTGGAGCGCGGCCTGCAGAATATCGACATGCTTCCCATGGTGTCGACCCAGGATGCCTGTGTGATCGTCGGGGAGTCCCGGCCGCAAACCGTCTTCTCAGAGCTTTTCATTTCGGTCGACGAAGTCAGCAAGAAAATCCTGCCCGGCTATAACATGCATGCCGATAAATGGCTGTTCCAGCGCCTGACCCGCAGTTTTGATCATAAACTCATGGGCGTCCTCGCCAGCGGCTTTGGCGACCCGGCAACCGTCCGCAGCATCAATATCAATGTGGATACGGTGATGACCAGGGAGTTCGACAAGTTTGTCGCCGCCTATAAGAACATCAGCTCGCAGCCGCTGATTCTGGAAATGAAGCTGTTCGATGTGCTTTCCGACGTCAATGCCTATTATGACGCCCAGAAAAAACTGTCCGGCTATAGCTACAAGATCTCCATCGACGCCATGGACCTGCAGTCCATCGGCATCCTGGACCGTCGTCTGCTGAATGTGGATTTTCTGAAAATCTACTGGCGCAAGTCCTATACCCGGGTATTACAGGATGAAACCCGCCGGGCGCTGCTGGAGGCCCTCAAAAACCACGGCCAGATGAGGATCGTCCTGTGCCATTGCGACAGCGAGGAAGCGATCCGCTTCGGCCAGAACATGGGCCTGCATATGTTCCAGGGGCATTATGTGGACAAACTGCTCGAAGGCTGATCAGTAGTCGGCGCCAGCCTCTTCCAGCATACGGACGATGTTCCGGCGCCGCAGTTCCTTGGCATGTTGCAGAGCGGTGCGCCCGGAATAATCCTCCAGGGTCAGGTCCGCCTGGTTTTCGATCATCAGTTCGATAACCGACAAGGCATTGGACCGGACGGCTTTCATCAGGGCCGTTTCGCCGTTTTTATCGCCCATGTCCATATCTGCCTCATATTTAAGAAGCAGGGAAACCATAGGTTCGTCCCGCTGCCGGGCGGCAATCATCAGGGGGGTTTCCCCGGTGGTTTCCAGGTCCAGGTCCGGTTTGGCGCCACTTTGCAACAGGTAGCCGGCAAGGGCGGTATCCTTCTTGGACACAGCAATCAGCAGCGGTGTGGAGCCGTCATCATAATCGCGGGTATTTACATTGACGCCTTTCTCGATCAGCATCTTGACGTCGCGGTAGTTCTGTTCCCTGACCGCCTTCAGAAAATTATAGGCATCGGAATAGGCGGCCGCTGACTGGGGCATCAGGCACAATAGCGACATCACAAGTGATATCCCCGCCACCATCGCCGACCAGTTTCTTTGTGAATGCATTACAAACTCCAGCCTTCCATTCATCCCGTTCCCACACTATATAGGTACATGTTTAAAAGATTTGAAGGCAAAAGAAAACAGAGCTATGGCAAAAAGACATCCCAACGATCCCTCCACCGGAAAATTTCCCCTGCCGCTGGGCCTGCTGATAGCTGTCGCCATTGCCGTCCTCACGGCGGTCTGGCTGATCTCGGTGATTGGCAGCAGCCCGTCGTCCGAGGGAACGGCCCGGGAAAACGCCAAGGCCCTGATCGGCGGCCCGTTTGAACTTGTAAGCCAGGATGGCGAGACCGTGACCGAAAAGGATTTCGCCGGCAAATATATGCTGATTTATTTTGGCTATACCTTCTGTCCCGATGTGTGCCCGACGGAGCTCCAGGCCATGTCCACCGCACTCGACCAGATTCCGGCGAAACGGCTGGCCAAAATCGCCCCCCTGTTTATCACCGTCGATCCGGAGCGGGATACCGTTGCAGTGATGAAACAATATGTCGCCCTGTTCCATGACAAGCTGATCGGCCTGACCGGCACTGTCGAGCAAATCAACACCATCAAGAAAACCTACCGGGTCTATGCTGAAAAAACCGAAAGCACCGCCGCGACGGATTATCTGGTGGACCATACGTCCATTATCTACCTGATGGACCCCCGGGGCGACTATCTCAGCCATTTCAGCTACGGCACCACACCGGAGGAAATGGCCGAGAAGCTGAACCGGCTGATCCCGGTTGACTGACATGGCAGCCCCTCAGGACGCCCGCCCTTTCTGGAAAGAAAAGTCCCTGGAGGAAATGAGCCGGGAGGAATGGGAAAGCCTGTGCGACGGCTGCGGACAATGCTGCCTGCACAAACTGCAGGATGAAGACAGCGGTGAAATCGCCTACACCAATGTGGCCTGCCGCCTGCTGGATCACGACAGCTGCCGGTGCATGAAATATGAACAGCGCAGACTGCTGGTTCCCGACTGCGTCGTCCTCAGCGCCGACCAGGTGCCGGAATTCGTCTGGCTGCCGGCAACCTGCGCCTACCGGCTGATTGCCGAGGGAAAAGAACTGTACGACTGGCACCCGCTGGTCTCCGGCGATCCGGAGACGGTTCATGCCGCCGGGATTTCCGTCCGCGGCAAAGTGGTGCACGAACGGGATGCCCTGGACCTGGAAGACCATATCATCGAATGGGCATATCCGGAGGGGGCGGAAGATGAATGAAACAACCGTCCGGTTGCCGAACGGCGCCGAGCTGGCGGTCCTCCTCAAACCCCACAGCCGGGCCCGGCGGCTGAAACTCAGGTATGATGCCGCCCGCCGGGCGGCGGTGCTTACCACGCCGCCGCGCACGTCCAGTGCCACCGCCATGACATTTGTGGAACGCAATCTGGACTGGCTTCTGGGACAGCTGGAAATTTACGCGGATCAGGAGGTGCTCGGCCCCGACCGCTATCTGTCGTTCCTGGGGCACGACCACCTGATCCTGCACCGGCCGGACCAGGCCGGGCGCGTCGACAGGCAGGAGGGCCAGATCATTGTCGGCGGACCGGCGGGTGGTTTTGATGTTCGCCTGCTCAACTGGCTGAAAAAGCAGGCCCGGACCCAGCTGGAACAGGCGGTTGCAGAAAAGACCGCCCTGCTGGGCGTGACCTGCCACAGGGTTCGCATCGGCGATCCCAAAAGCCGCTGGGGCAGCTGTTCTTCACGCAAAACCCTGTCTTTTTCCTGGCGCCTGATCATGACGCCGGCCTCCGTGCTGGACTATGTGGTCGCCCATGAGGTCGCACATCTCAAGGAAATGAACCACAGCGCCGCCTTCTGGCGCGAAGTGGACCGGCTGGTGGATCACCGCGACCGGTCGCGCCGCTGGCTTCGGGAACACGGCCCGCGCCTGATGGCGCTGCAGTTCGAAGCTTAGCCGGCCGGCGCCAGCAGCACCAGCATCTCCGCCAGCATTACCGGCCGTTCCTGGCCTTCGCGGCTCATCACCACCTGGAACGTGGCGAGCATAGTATTGTCCTTGCGGTGATCCGTTTCCAGGAGCTTCATGGTGGCGCGCACCCGGGAACCGGCCTGCACCGGCGAGGTGAAACGCACCTTGTTGAGGCCGTAATTCAGGCCGTAGCGCAGACCGCTGATGCTGATCAGGCTGTCAAAAAACTGCGGCACCAGGGACAGGACCAGATAGCCATGGGCAATGGTCTTGCCGTCAGGCATTTCCGATTTGGCCCGTTCCACATCCACATGAATCCACTGAAAATCGCCCGTAGCTTCGGCGAATTTGGTGATCCTGCCCTGGGTAATCTCCATCCAACCGGTGGTCCCGATTTCTTTGTCCAGATATTTGTCGAGTTCATTCACAGAAATATTAAGTGCTGGCATTCCACTGGTCCTGTTGTTGTCTAAATCCTAAAGTCATAACATCCCGTGCCTTATGCAAGTGTTGATATTGCAGTCATTTTTATATTTATCCCTCGTCCAGTCTGCGCCGCATCCGGCCCGTCACTGATTCCCCGGCTTGGTCCGGGGGCTGACATTCGGTGTGACAAGGGTGGCATCATTCCGGTCCAGGGACACCCTGAGCATAAAGTTTTTCCAGATCCGGGCCGGCGTACCGCCACCGGTGACCTTGTTCATGGCGGAGGCGTCATCATTACCGACCCAGACCCCGTTGACAGTGTCGAGGCCGGCGCCGATAAACAGGGCATCCTTGTAACTCTGGGTCGTGCCGGTCTTGCCGGCAACGGGAAAGTCCATCCGGGCCGCCTTGGCGGTCCCCTCGGTCACCACCCGGGCCAGCATTTCCTGCATGGTCTGCGCCGTTGCCGGCGCCAGAACCTGCTCCGGCGGTCCCGGCATGTGGCGATAGAGAATCTGGCCGGCGCTGTTCTGAATTTCCAGGATGCCGTAAGGGACCACCTTGTAGCCGCCGTTAAACACCGCGGCATAGGCTGCCGTCATTTCCAGCAGGGAGACTTCCGAGGTGCCGAGCGCCATGCTGGGCTCCTCGACAATGGGCGTGGTGATCCCCAGGCGGCGCGCCATGGCGGACACGTTGCGGCGGTTGATTTTTTCCGCCAGCTTCACCGCCACTGTGTTGATGGAATTGGCGAAGGCGGTCTCCAGAGTGATTTCGCCCAGATAGTCCCCGGTATAGTTGCCCGGCTCCCAGCCATCGAGAATAACCGGTGAATCCCGCATGGTGGTCTGGGGCGTGAGCCCCCGCTCCAGGGCCGCCAGATAGACAAACAGCTTGAAGGCGGAACCGGGCTGGCGCCGGGCCTGGCTCACCCGGTTAAACTGGCTTTGCC
Source organism: Emcibacter nanhaiensis (assembly GCF_006385175.1). Lineage (NCBI taxonomy): Bacteria > Pseudomonadati > Pseudomonadota > Alphaproteobacteria > Emcibacterales > Emcibacteraceae > Emcibacter > Emcibacter nanhaiensis. The sequence goes on along the minus strand of NZ_VFIY01000005.1, from coordinate 155,871 downwards.
CGTAATCCCGCCCGCCGATCATGGCGCGCACCGCCCCGTCCGGGTCCATGGACACCAGCGCCGCCTGGCTGGCGTTGCGGGTCACCCCTTCCCGGTCCATGATCTGCTGCACCGCCCCGGCGGCCTTCATCTGGGTGTTCTGCTTGAGGGTGGTATAGACGACAATGGGTTCGGTGGGCTGGCCGATCAGGTCCGGAATCTGCTCAAAGATCCAGTCGGTGTAATATCTGAAATCACCGGTGGCGGCCGCGCCGGCAATATTCACATCCGCCTTTTTCGCCCGCTCCGCCGTCTCCCGCTTGATGAAAGAGGCGTCGACCATATTGTCCAGCACCTCTTCCGTTCTCTGATAGGCCCGCTGCAGGTCGCGGAACGGGGAATAAAGCGCCGGCCCCTTGAGCACGCCGGCCAGCATGGCCGCCTCGGTCAGGCTGAGATTACGCGCGTCATGGCCGAAATAGGTGCGGGCCGCCGCATCGATCCCGTAGGCCCCGGCGCCGAAATAGACCCGGTTCGCATAAATGGTGAGAATTTCCTCTTTGGAAAAATTCATTTCCAGCCAGAAGGACAGCAGCATTTCCTGGATCTTCCGCTTCACCGTTTTTTCCGATGACAGGAACAGGTTTTTCGCCAGTTGCTGGGTAATGGTGCTGCCGCCTTCAACCAGGCTGCGGTTGGACAGATTCTGCCAGACCGCCCGGGCCAGCCCCCTGATATCAATGCCAAAATGGCCAAAAAACCGCCGGTCTTCCGTCGCCACCAGGGCCTGGACAAATTCAGCAGGAATGTCCTCCATGTCCAGCCATTCGCCATAGACATTGCCATAGGAGGCGAGAATCTCGCCCTCTTGGTCGAGGATCATCACCGTGTCGCGACCGGGGGTAGCCTCAATATCCGTGACATCCGGCAGGTCGTGGGCATAATAGAGCGTGACGGGAATTAGCAGGATTACCGCCCAGACCAGAACCACCATCAGCCCGTAAAAAAATTTGGCCAGGCCCTTGCGCGGCGGTTTCTTGCCCGGCTTTCCGGCAATTTCAGCCCGGCGGGAGTCCCGCCGTTTCTTCCTGCTTTTCTCCGGCTTTTTCTGATCTCTGCTACTGGCCATGTAATTGAATTAACTTTTGACGTTTATTTTCCTGGCGTATTCTATCGGGAATTATGGCAATTTATAGGAAATTATTTCGCCAATTTGCCAATTATCCATGACAAACCCCCGATTCGGACGCCGGCGGGCACGGGAACGACCCGCGACAATTTATATTCCTGAGTTGCGTCAACGAATAACAATATTACTTAAACGACCGTTTGAATGGAAGATAAATCCATAAAATTTTTTTGCCTTGCTTCTGAATCAAAACCTGATATCCAGCGCCAACTCTCAGTTCTGCGTATGGTTAAGTTTAATTAACTCTAACTTCAGGTAACCAACAGATGGCGGCTCATTTTAACCAGCTGGCCCACGAACTGGCCAATGACAATATCCAGCCCCTGCAGGACTATGTGGTCCAGCGGGGTCTGCCCAGGCCGGTGATCCGGAAGAATCCGGAGCTGGGTACTCTGCCCTGCCAGAAAATCCGCTATGCCTATCAGTATTGGATCGCCCAGAAAGCGGAGACCGGCACAACCCCCGGCCGGGACAGCATCCGGCCCTCAAGACTGGGCATCGCGCTGGGCAATGTTTCTCTCCTGGAATCCATCGACGACGGCCGCGACTATAAATATCGCCTCTATGGTTCAAACATCGCCCATTTTGCACGACAGGACCTGCAGGGCATGAGGCTGACCGAACTAGCCGCCAGGTTCCCGAACAAAAAATACAACGACGGCGAATTTCATCTGGCCATCTACCAATATTGCCAGGCCTCGGCCATCCCCTGTTATGCGGAATATGCCAGCCCGGCGCGGCAGGAAAGATCAGCCTGGCAATGGCGGCGCCTGACCCTGCCCCTCGCGGACAACAAAGGCAACATCACCATGCTGTTGAACTGCATGACGGCTATTCCGCTGCCGACCGAGGCCGCGCACGGGACTGTGGGCCGTCAGACTAAATCGATCGCCTGATCCTCAGACGTCCAGGTTGGCCACATTGAGCGCGTTGTCCTGAATGAACTCCCGGCGCGGCTCCACCACATCGCCCATCAGCTTGGTAAAGATCTCGTCGGCCGTATCGCCGTGATCCACCTTCACCTGCAGCAGGGTCCGGGCTTCCGGATCCAGGGTGGTTTCCCACAGCTGATCCGGATTCATTTCACCCAGTCCTTTATAGCGCTGGATGGAGAGGCCTTTGCGGCCATAGGACAGAATCACACCCAGCAGGTCGCTGGGCAGGGTAATTGCATGCCGGTCGTCCTTGCGGGTAATGGTGGACGGGGCGGCAAAGACATCGCGGCGGGCGCGGGTGGTTTCATCCAGGCGGCGGGCCTCGACGGATTCAATAAAGGCGCGGTCCAGCCGGTAGACATCCTTGATGCCGCGGATTTCATTGGTAAAGACGATGCCGCCTTCCTCTTCGTCCAGACGGCCCTGCCAGTTGTCCTCGCCCTCTGATGCCTTGCCGTTCATGCGGGCCACCACCTTGGCGATGGCTTCCTTCGCCAGCTTGTCGTCGCCCAGGGCCTGGCCGTTCAGGCCGCCGACAATGGCCAGCTCTTCAACCAGTTCCCGGTTATATTTCTGCGGCACCCGGTCCAGCGCCCGGCAGCTCTGGCGGATGTTTTCCACCAGATCGACCAGATCATTGCCGGCAATCTGTTCGCCGCCTTCCAGGATCAGGGTCATGTCCTCCAGCGACTGGCTGATCAGATATTCCTCCAGCGCCGGATCGTCCTTCAGGTAAACCTCGGACTTGCCGCGGCTGACCTTGTAGAGCGGCGGCTGGGCAATATAAAGATAGCCGTTTTCCAGAAGTTCGGGCATCTGCCGGTAGAAGAAGGTGAGCAGCAGGGTGCGGATATGAGCGCCGTCCACATCGGCGTCGGTCATGATAATGATCTTGTGGTAGCGCAGCTTTTCCAGATTGAAATCGTCCCGCCCGATACCGGTGCCGAGCGCGGTGATCAGGGTGCCGATCTCGGCCGAGGCCAGCATGCGGTCGAATCGGGCCCGCTCCACATTGAGGATTTTACCCTTGAGCGGCAGGATCGCCTGATTGGACCGGTCGCGGCCCTGTTTGGCGGAGCCGCCGGCGGAGTCACCCTCCACCAGGAACAGTTCCGCCTTGGCCGGGTCCCGTTCCTGACAGTCGGCCAGCTTGCCGGGCAGGGAGGAAATGTCCAGCGCGCCCTTGCGCCGGGTCAGTTCACGGGCCTTGCGGGCCGCTTCACGGGCGGCCGCGGCCTCGACAATCTTGCCGATGATATTCCTGGCGTCGGCGGGATGCTCTTCGAACCACTGGCCGAGCTTTTCATTGAGCAGGCTTTCCACCACCGGGCGAACCTCGGAGGACACCAGCTTGTCCTTGGTCTGTGAAGAAAATTTCGGGTCCGGAACTTTTACCGACAGCACGCAGGTCAGGCCTTCGCGGGCGTCATCGCCGCTGAGGTTCACTTTCTCTTTCTTGGCAATACCCGTTTCGTTTGCGTAACTATTGATGGTGCGGGTCAGCGCGGCCCGAAACCCGGCCAGATGGGTGCCGCCGTCCCGCTGCGGAATGTTGTTGGTAAAACACAGTACATTTTCGTGATAACTGTCATTCCACTGCAGGGCGCATTCAAAAGTAATACCGTCTTTCTCTCCGCCGATTGTAATCGGCGCCTCAATCAGGCCATTCTTGGAGCGATCGAGATATTTGACAAATTCAGTAATTCCGCCCTCGTAATAAAGTTCCACCTCGACCGGCTCCGCATGACGGTGATCCCGGATTACAACCCGCACCCCGCTGTTGAGGAATGCCAGTTCCCGGAACCGATGCTCGAGGCGATTAAAATCGAACTCGATATTCTTGAAAGTTTCCACCGCCGGCAGGAACGTCACCTCGGTGCCGGTTTCACTGCTGGCCGCATCGCCGATCACAACCAAGTCGTCAATCGGCTCGCCCCGTTCGAAACGCATAAAATGTTCCTTGCCGTTACGCCAGATGCGAAGCTCCAGATAGTCGGACAGGGCATTCACCACGGACACCCCCACGCCGTGCAGGCCGCCCGACACCTTGTAGCTGTTCTGGTCGAACTTGCCGCCGGCATGAAGCTGGGTCATGATCACCTGGGCGGCGGACACCCCTTCTTCTTCGTGAATGTCGACCGGAATGCCGCGGCCGTTGTCGCGTACGGAAACGGAGCCGTTGGCATTCAGGGTCACCAGCACCTTGTCACAGTAACCGGCCAGGGATTCGTCGATGGCGTTGTCAGACACCTCGAACACCATATGGTGCAGGCCGGAGCCGTCTTCCGTGTCACCGATATACATGCCCGGCCGCTTGCGGACCGCATCCAGACCTTTCAGAACCTTGATGGATTCCGCGCCATACTCCTCGGCGCCCTGACTCGCATCCTTGAATTCCGTTTCATCCGACATCCGTTATTCCCTCATCTACTTTACAATGCTTTTACGATCCGGCCGTCATCCACCCGGTAGATCGCCGCCCGGTCCCCCAGGCTTTCAAACAGGCTGCGATCGGTGCCGGTCATCCAGACCTGCGAGCCGATCGCCCAAAGTTCATCGAACAGGGCGCTACGCCGCATCTCGTCGAGATGGGCCGCCACCTCGTCCAGCAGCAACACCGGCGCCGCCCCGAAATGGAGCGCCGTCAGGCGGGCGCTGGCCAGGGTAATCCCGATCAGCAGGGCCTTCTGTTCCCCGGTGGAGCAAAGCTCCGCCGGCATATCCTTCGCCACATGGCGCACCAACAGGTCGGTGCGGTGCGGCCCGGCCAGTGTGCGGCCGGCGCGGCTGTCCTGCCCGCGCATCCGGGCCAGGATTTCCGCATATCCTTCTTCCACCTCCACCGCCGGCCGCTCCCTGAGGCCGCTTTCCAGTTCCCCGTCCAGGGACAGATGCGCCCGCGGAAAACTTGAGGTGCTGACCTCGATGGCGCCGGCCAGATGGTCCAGCGCCTGCAGTCGCGCGGCGGCAATGGCGACACCATGTTCCGCCATCCGGGCTTCCAGCGCCGCCAGCCAGGAACCGTCGGCAGAGCCCTCGGACAGCAGGCGGTTACGGTCCCGCATCACCTTTTCAAAGGCATTCACTTCCCGGCTATGCCCCGGGTGGAACCCGGCGACAATCCGGTCGAGAAAACGCCGGCGTCCGGAAGCCGCTTCCAGAAACAACCGGTCCATCTGCGGGGTCAGCCAGGTCACCTGGATAAAATCCCCGAGCACGGCCGGGCTGGACACAGTTTCCCCGTCGATGCGTACAATGCGCCGGTCCGCGCCTTCTTCCACATTCTCGGCAAAAGGCGCTGCGCCATTACGGGGCGCGAGGCCTGTGCCCACCTCCATCTCCCCGTCCGGGGTGGCCAGCCGTCCCGCCACCGCCCAGGGGCCGGCAGCGCCAAGGCGCGTCGCCTGGGACAGCTTGCACTGCCTGAGCCCGCGACCGGGCGCCAGGAAGGACACCGCCTCCAGGAGATTGGTCTTGCCGGCGCCGTTGGGACCGATGAAGACCGCATTGCGGCCGTCGGGACGAATGTCCGCACACTCGTAAGACCGGAAATCCGTCAGCAGCAACCGCTCCACTGCCACTCTCGGCGGCAAAGTTTCCTGCACTATGATCGGGGATTCCTGCTTCAGCATATTAAACGTCCGATATGCCCCTTACATTTGATACGTCGGGCAACTGCGGAAAAAATCCAGCCAGAACTGCCGGAGGCCGTGGCATTCCGGCAGGTTTATGTTCATTTCTGTCGCCAGACAAAATTTTCTCGCGGCGGCCCAAGTTATACCCGCATGGGCATCAGGACATACAGCGCCCCTTCATCTGTCATATCCCGCAGCACCGTCGGCGCCGTGGAATCCGCCAGCAGGACTTCCGCCATATCGCCGTTGATCTGGGCGAGGATATCCAGCAGATAACGGGAGTTGAAGCCGATTTCCATGTCTTCGGAACTGTAGCTGCAGCCCAGCTCCTCGGTCGCGGTGCCATGCTCCGGGCTGTTCACGGACAGCTGCAGTTTTCCCTCGCCAATGGACAGTTTCACGGAACGGGTCTTGTCGGTGGAAATGGTGGACACCCTGTCCACGGCCTCGGCAAACTGCTTGGCGTCAATTTCCATGACCCGGTCGTTGCCTTCCGGAATCACGCGGGTGTAGTCCGGGAAGGTGCCGTCGATCAGCTTGGAAGTCAGCACGATATCGGCAAAGGAGAAACGGATCTTGGTTTCGGACAGGGCCACATCCACATCGCCCTCATATTCGTCGATCAGCTTGCGCAGCTCGCCCACCGCCTTGCGGGGCACGATGATGCCGGGCATGTTGACCGCGCCGTCGGGCTGCTCCATATCGAAGCGGGCCAGGCGGTGACCGTCCGTGGCCACGCCGCGCAGCACCGGCGATCCTTCGTCATCATCGGTGGCATGGATATAGATGCCGTTCAGGTAATAACGGGTTTCTTCGGTGGAGACCGCGAAACGGGTTTTGTCGATCAGTCGCTTCAGGTCAATGCTGGCGAGCCGGAAGTTGATCGGCAGGTCGCCTTCATTCATGACCGGGAAATCCTCCCGCGGCAGGCAGGACAGGGTGAAACGCGACCGGCCGGCGCTGATGGACAGGCGCTGGGTGTCGATATCGTAATAAAGCTCTACCTGACTGCCTTCCGGCAGCTTGCGCACGATGTCATAAAGCGTATGCGCCGGCGCCGTGATACCGCCCGGCTCTGACGTTTCCCCGGGCACGGTCTCGGAAATGGCAAGGTCAAGGTCCGTCGCGGCCAGGTTCAGATGACCCTGCTCCCCTTCCAATAGAACGTTGGACAGGATCGGAATGGTATTCCGGCGCTCAACAACACTCTGGATATGGCCAAGGGATTTCAGTAAGGCACCGCGTTCGATATTCAGCTTCATTTTTTAATCGCGCTTCTCATTTTATATATAAAACAAACCATTGAAAGTGCGGCCGGATTCTCCCCTTCTGCGATCGAAACCGGACCGGTTTTCAGCCTGTTTGCCTCCTTCGCAAAACGCGGCATTCTTCCCTGTCCGTCAGGCCACTCTTTTCCTGTCTCAGACTAGCATACAGCCCGCCCCGGTCAAAGGCATTTTTGCAAGGATTTTCGCCGAGTCGCTGAACGAAAACCGGCGCTTCACAGGGAGCGCCGGAAAACAGGGAAAAACGGGTCAGAAACACCTCCGTCAGGTGCTGAAAATCCGCTCCAGATGGAGGATATCCTCTTCCAGCACGCTGTCGGTCTGGCGCAGCTCGTCAATCCGCTTCACCGCATGCATGACGGTGGTGTGGTCCCGGCCGCCGAACTTCCGGCCGATCTCGGGCAGGGACTTTGAGGTCATCTCCTTGGCCAGGTACATGGCGATCTGCCGCGGCCGCGCCACCTGGCGCGCCCGGCGCGAGGACAGCAGGTCCGACAAGCGGATGTTGAAATAGTCGGCTACCCGGCGCTGGATTTCATCAATGGTCACCCGGCGGTCATTGGCCCTGAGCAGGTCCTGCAGCACCTCCTGGGTCATTTCCATGGTGATGGGCCGGCCGATCAGGGTGGCATGGGCCACCATCCGGTTCAGCGCCCCCTCCAGTTCGCGGACGTTGGAGGTGATCCTTTTCGCCAGGAACTCCAGCACCTCGGTCTGGATCTCCACCTCGGGCACGCTGTTGGCCTTCTGCTGCAGGATGCCGAGCCGCAGTTCATAGTCGGTGGGATGGATGTCCGCCACCAGGCCCCAGCCGAGGCGGGAGCGGATACGCTCCTCGATCCCTTCCAGGTCAGTCGGCGAGCGGTCGGCGGAAATCACCACCTGGTGATGATGGTCGATCAGCGCGTTGAAGGTATGGAAGAACTCTTCCTGGGTGGATTCCTTGTTGGCGATGAACTGGAGGTCGTCGATCATCAGCAGGTCCACGGAGCGGAACTTCTGCTTGAAGGACATGGTGTCCTTGAAACGGATCGAACTGATGAACTGATACATGAATTGTTCCGCCGACAGATACAGCACCCGGCGTTCCGGGAACATCTGCTTGTTGGCCCAGGCGATGGCGTGCATCAGGTGGGTTTTACCCAGGCCCACACCGCCGTGCAGGAACAGCGGGTTGAAATGGACTGCGGTATTTTCCGCCACCCGGCGGGCCGCCGCATAGGCCAGTTCGTTGGACTTGCCGACCACAAAGCTGTCAAAGGTGAAGCGGGGGTCAAGGGGGGCGCCGAATTCAGTGCCGGAATTATTCTGCACCACCCGGGTTTCGCCGGAAGCCTTCGGCTTGCGGCCGGCAGCGGTCTGTTTCCGTTCACTGGCGGACGGGCGGGCTTCATCCTGTTCATCATTGTCCAGCAGGGTCCCCTGCGGTTCTGCGGACTTGAAGCCGGACAGGACAATAATGCTGATGTCGGTGACGTCAGGGTTTTCCTTGCTCCAGGCCTGGCGGATTCGTTCGGCATAGTTGGACTGCAGCCAGTTGCGCATAAAACGGGTCGGGGCGGCCATCACGGCACAGCCTTCGTCCACATTGACCAGCGCCAGAGGCTTGAACCAGCTGTTAAAAACGCCTTCTTCGCATTCCGTTTTCAGTCTTTCCAGAACCCGGGACCACTGGAGTTCCATATCACTTCCCACACCCTCAAAACCGACGTCCGGTTTTAACCCCTTGTTATTGTGCATTTCTTCCCCTTACTGCTGAATCCATGGAAGCCCTGCCGCTTTCCATCCGTTCATCCTGCCCCGATGTTGATTATTATCCTTGTCCCCCTCGAATCCCCCGGCAATATTGTAGGTGGCCTGGTATCCTTCGGCCGCCGCCTTTTCCGCCGCCGCCCGCGAGCGCACCCCGGACCGGCACAGGAAATAGACAGGGGCGGTTTTCTCGATTCCCTGTTCCTGCATCATGGCGACAAAATCATGATTGACCTGCATTGACGGATAGACCTGCCAGCTGATCAGCACAGGCTGCTTGCCCAGGGCATTCAGGTCGCTGATGCCGACGAAATTCCACTCCGCATCCGTTCTTACATCCACAAGAACAGCATCCGGACTGGTCTTCAGTGCTTCCCAGGTTTCCTCCACAGAAACGTCGCCGGCAAATCCCGTCATTCTTCCCTTACCCACCTGTGTCCGGCCTCAGGACCGGATAGCTAAACAATCAAAAAATCCCTGCCGCGCAAAATGTGCGGTTTATCACTAAAAATCCAGAAAATACCCCCGGTCTGAGGGGGTATGACTTGCACAACGGCGGTATTTTTTAAGGGCCTGGCGGCACCATTAATTATGACCGGTCCGTCACACGATTTCCCTCTTGAAGGGGGAAAGACAAGCCTACATTTCAGAGCCCGTGGCGGTCAACTGATTCGATGGTCGCAAGTGCAAATAAATTCTCTCTATATGGCTTGACTTGGGGGGTACCCACAAGATGTTGTGGTTGTCACGAAATCCGGGGTCTGGCAAAAAAGAACACCTGAAATTATCTGTCGCCACCCCGGGAGCTTTCCCACAAAAAAAGCCGCACCATCAAAGGTGCAGCTTTTAAAAGCCGTTTTCGAGCCATTTTTCAGCCGGCCAGCCGGCGACTCGGAAATGCCTCAGGCAGAGATCGCTTTGACGCGTTTTGCCAGACGGGAAACTTTGCGGGACGCTGTTTTCTTGTGCAGGACGCCTTTGGTCACACCACGCATCAGTTCCGGCTGAGCCTGGCGCAGGGCCTCGCGGGCCTCTTCCGCATTGCCGGCTTCCAGGGCCAGTTCGACTTTTTTCACAAAAGTGCGAATCCGGCTGCGGCGGGATTTGTTAACATCAGCTTTTCTTGCGTTACGACGTACTCGCTTCTTGGCCTGTAAAGTATTTGCCATCAGGTAAACCTATCTTTCTCTAGGGCTGCGTTCTACATCTTGCTGTGCCCGGGGTCTTATTTTCCCGGCAGCCGGAGAATCGCCAGCCTCAAAACCTTTTGATTAATTTTCAAGTCGTGGCTTATAAACATGCCCGTGGGCAAGGTCAACAAGCTTTTCACCCTTCCGGGGTAATTTTAACCAGATTCTCCACAAAAAACAGCACACCGGGCGATTAAGCAGCAAAAAAGGCGGCCAGGCCGCCTTTTCCTTGTCAGAATTCGCTACTGTTCGCCGTTATTTATGCTTGAACTATTTATGCTTGAATTCAGGCGTGCGTTTTTCGGCAAAGGCGGACATGCCTTCCTTCTGGTCCTCTGTGGCAAACAGGGAATGGAAAATCCGCCGCTCGAACATCACGCCTTCCGCCAGGGTGGTTTCATAGGCCTTGTTGACGCATTCCTTGGCGATCATCACGGACGGCATGGACAGCTCGGCGATCTTGCCCGCTGTCGCCAGGGCCTCCTCCACCAGCTGGTCGGTGGGCACAATGCGGCTGACCAGGCCGGACCGTTCGGCTTCTTCCGCATCCATCATGCGGCCGGTCAGGACCATCTCCATGGCCTTGGACTTGCCGACGAAACGGGTCAGGCGCTGGGTGCCGCCGGCGCCGGGAATCACGCCCAGCTTGATTTCCGGCTGGCCGAATTTGGCATTCTCCGCCGCCAGGATAAAGTCGCACATCATGGCCAGTTCACAGCCGCCGCCCAGGGCATAGCCGGCCACGGCGGCAATGATCGGTTTGCGGCAGCGGGTGGCTTCTTCCCAGTTGGCGGTGATGAAATCTTCCTTGAACACGTCCATATAGCCTTTGGATTGCATTTCCTTGATGTCGGCGCCGGCGGCAAAGGCTTTCTCGCTGCCGGTAATGACGATAGCGCGAATCTCGTCATCCGCCTCGAAGGCGCGCAGGGCTTTGGTCATCTCGTCCATCAGTTTGCCGTTCAGGGCGTTCAGGGCCTCGGGCCGGTTCAGGGTAATGAGACCAACTGGCTCTTTCCGGTCTACCAGAATCATTTCATAGGACATGCTTTTTCTCCTTTTTTGTCAGGCGGCACAGGCGTCACCGCCACTCAAGCCCCTGGGGAATTTGTTACTCAGGAGTAACTGAATAGCGAATTACCGTCTGGCGATCAAATGAAATTGTGATGACCAGGGATTCGTCGTCCCGCACCGCCACCAGGCAATATTGGGCGGTTTCCTCGCATTGCTCCTCGGGCACCGGTTGTTCCGAAACATCCCAGCCCAGGGACGGCACAACGACCCGGTAATAGTCATAGGCCGCCTGGGCGCTCACCGGTCCCGTCGCCATGGCCTTGATGATCCGGCCACCCGGGCTGTCAAAGACAACCCGCTCTTCCTCCACCTCGCTTGTCCCGGGAAACAGCGGCAGGTCGAGGTCTTCCATGAAATTCTCTTCCTGGGCCATAGCCGGCACGACAAAACCCGGCAAAGCCAGCGCCAGGCTGGCCAGGAATAGCATGATCAGAGATATTTTCCGGGGTGTAATCATCGGGCCCAGCATAGCTAACCCTGGCAGACAGGACAATAGAATGTGGAGCGGCCGCCCTGGACAATACGCTTGATCGTCCCGGTACAACCCTTTTTCGGACAGGGCTCGCCCTCCCGGCCGTAAACGGCGAAATTATGCTGGAAATACCCCAGTTCGCCGTCCACCCGCGCATAATCCTTGAGGGTGGATCCCCCGGCGGCGATGGCCCGCTGCAACACATCCCGGATCGCCGGTACCAGCCTCGCCGCCCGCTTTCCCGCCACTGACGCGGCCTGGCGCTTCGGCGAGATACCGGCATAAAACAATGCCTCACAGACATAGATATTGCCGAGTCCCGCGACAATCCGCTGGTCCAGCAGGGCCGCTTTTACAGATGTTTTCTTGCCGCGGAATTTTTCCGACAGATATTCTTCGTTGAATTCATTGCCCAGCGGTTCCGGCCCCATGCCGACAAACAGCTTGTGGCTGGACAGCTCCTGCTCGGGGCAGAGGTCCATCAGGCCGAAGCGGCGCGGATCATTAAAGACAACCAGGTCGTGGCGGTCGGTCTCGAAAATCACATGGTCGTGCTTGCCCGGCGTGAACTCCTTCATTTCCGCTGCCGGTATCAGGGTCATGCGCCCCGACATGCCGAGATGAATGATCAGCACCTCTCCCGAGGACAGGGAGGCGAGGATATATTTGGCGCGCCGGCTGATGCGCTCCACCGTCTGTCCTTCCAGGCGTTCGACGAACCGGTCGGGAAAGGGAAACCTCAGGTCGGCCCGGCGCTGCTCTACCCGGACCAGCGTTCGGCCTTCCAGCACCGGGGCGATTCCCCGGCATACGGTTTCCACTTCTGGTAATTCAGGCATTCGCCCTCCTGATTCTTCCTTATCCTGCAACAATATGCTGGAACAGACCCCGCGAGTGGGCTATGTTCCGAGCCATGAGCGAGAAGAATACAGAAGAGCCGATAAAAGACCAGAGCGAAACCACCCATTTCGGTTTCCGCACCGTAGAGCGGGAAAGCAAGCAGGGCCTGGTGCGCAATGTGTTTGACAATGTGGCCCGCAAATATGACCTGATGAATGATGTCATGAGCGCCGGCATGCATCGGCTGTGGAAGGACGAGATGATCCGGGTGCTGCGCCCGCAGCCGGGCATGAAGCTGATTGATGTGGCCGGCGGCACCGGCGATATTGCCTTTCGCTTCCTGGAAGCCGCCCGCAAGTTCCCCGGCAACGTGGAGAATCCGGCGGACGTCACCGTCTGTGACATCAATGACAATATGCTGACCGTCGGTCGCGACCGGGCAATTGACCGGGGCATCCTCGACCATATCGACTGGGTGTGCGGCAATGCCGAAACCCTGCCCCTGCCGGACCAGTGCATGGACGCCTATACCATCGCCTTCGGCATCCGCAACGTCACCAATATCGACCAGGCGCTCCGCGAAGCTTACCGGGTGCTGAAACCGGGCGGCCATTTCCTGTGCCTGGAATTCAGCCAGGTCGACCTGCCGGTGCTGGAAAAACTCTATGACGTCTACAGCTTCGAACTGATTCCCCGCTTCGGCCAGTGGATCACCGGCGACAAGGACAGCTACCAGTATCTGGTGGAAAGCATCCGCCGCTTCCCGTCCCAGGAAAAATTCAAAAGCATGATCGCAGAAGCCGGGTTCCGGCAGGTCACCTACCGCAACATGACCGGCGGCGTGGTTGCGCTTCATTCGGGATGGCGGATCTGACATGTTCCGCAGCCTCCGTCATATCGGCCGCCTGGTCCGGGTGGGCTATACCCTGGCTCAATATGATGCGCTGACGGACCTGTTGAACCTGTTCGGGGAAAAACCCGGCGCCCTCGACCAGCTCAAAACCATCAAGCGAATCCGTCCTCCCAAAGCGGACGAAGAACCCAATACCGGCCTGGTGCTGGCGCTGCAAAGCCTTGGCCCCACCTTTATTAAATTCGGCCAGGCCCTGGCCACCCGGCCGGACCTGATCGGCGCCGAGGTGGCGCTGGACCTGATGCGTCTGCAGGACAGGGTCGCGCCCTTCCCGGGGGAGGAAGCGCAAAAAATCATTGCCCGCGAACTGGGCGGAGATATCTCTGAGTTTTATTCCGATTTCGAAGTGGAACCGGTCGCGGCCGCCTCCATGGCCCAGGTGCACCGGGCCACCACCACCGACGGCCGCAAGGTCGCCGTCAAGGTGCTGCGCCCGGGAATCGAGCAGGCCTTTGCCCGCGACCTGGAAAGTTTCGAATGGCTGGCCCGGCTGGTCGAGCGTTTTTCCCGCAAGTCACGCCGCCTCAGGCCGACCAAGGTGATCGAGACCATTTCCGAAACCATTTCCGTGGAAATGGATTTTCGCTATGAAGCGGCCGCCTCGTCCCAGCTCAGGGAGAATATGGCCTACAACAGTGACTATGACGTGCCGAAAGTGGACTGGGACCGCACCGGCCGGCAGGTGCTGACCACCGAATGGGTGGAAGGCATCGCCTTTTCCGACAAGGCCGCCCTTGAAGCCTCCGGGATCGATCGCCGCCGCCTGGCCGAAAACCTGGTCCAGACCTTCCTGGCCCAGGCCCTGGACGACGGCTTCTTCCACGCCGATCTGCACCAGGGCAACCTGTTCGCCCGGGAAGGAAGTAAAATCACCGCCATCGATTTCGGAATCATGGGACGGCTGGATCGCAAGACCCGGCGGGCCCTGGCTGAGATTCTGCTGGGTTTCCTCAACCAGGATTATGATCGCATCGCCCAGGCCCATTTCGATATCGGCTATGTGCCGCCGGACCAGTCGCTGGACAAGTTCAAGCAGGCGCTGCGGGCGATCGGCGATCCGGTGATCGGCAAACCGGTCAATGAAATCTCGATCGGCAAGCTGCTGGCCCAGCTGTTTGAAACCACCGAGACCTTCAACATGCAGACCCAGCCGCAGCTCCTGCTGCTGCAGAAAACCATGGTGACGGCGGAAGGTGTCGCGCTCGACCTTTATCCCGGCATCAATATGTGGGAAACTTCACGCCCGATCATCGAAAGATGGATGCGCAACAACCTGGGGCCCCAGGCACAGATTCGCGAAGTGGCGGAAACCATCCTCGCGGCGGCGCGAAAAGTGCCCAAGCTGGTGGAAGACCTGGAACAGATCGCCGATGCCGCCCGGCATATGCAGCAACTGACCAGCGGTCGCCAAAACGGCAGCCGTTACAAACCCTTCCTGCTTGGCTTTGCCGGCGCCCTTACCGCCGGAGTGGCGGGTTATGTCCTGTACATATTGTTTAATTAACATTTATTTTGCGGTAAAATATTGATTTTCCACAAAGGCAGACCTAGATTGTCTCGGGTGTAAAATTTTTGCTGATTTATCTGCAATGAAGTTCGTTAATGACTGATATCCTGACTAACAAGCGACTGCTGCTGATCATCGGCGGCGGGATCGCCGCCTACAAGGTGCTGGAGCTGATCCGGCGCCTGAAAGAACGCGGTGTGCGGATCCGGCCGGTCCTGACCAAAGGCGGGGCGCAGTTTGTCACCCCGCTGTCGGTCAGCGCCCTGGCGGAAGAAAAAGTCTACCAGAACCTCTTCTCCCTGACCGACGAAGCGGAAATGGGCCATATCCGCCTGTCCCGGGAAACCGATCTGGTACTGGTGGCGCCGGCCACCGCCGACCTGATGGCGAAAATGGCCGCCGGCATTGCCGACGACCTGGCCACCACCGCGCTGCTGGCCACCGACAAACCGGTACTGATCGCCCCCAGCATGAACACCAAAATGTGGGAGCATCCGGCGACCCAGCGCAACCTCAAGCAATTGCAGGAGGACGGAATCAAGGTAATTGCCCCCGGGGCCGGGGACCTGGCGTGCGGCGAAGTGGGCGCCGGACGGCTGGCCGAGGTGCCGGATATGGTCCGCGCCGTTGAGGAATTTTTCGAAAGCCGCCGGGCGGGGAGCGCGCTCAGCGGCAAGCATGTCATTGTCACCGCCGGTCCGACCCACGAGCCCATTGATCCGGTCCGCTATATCGCCAACCGCTCCAGCGGCAAGCAGGGCTATGCCCTTGCCGCCGCCCTGGCCGGGCTCGGCGCCCGTGTCACCCTGGTGTCCGGACCGACCGCGCTGGACTGCCCCGACGGGGTGGAACGGATTGACGTGGAATCGGCCCGCGACATGCTGGCCGCTGTGGAAGGCGCCCTGCCGGCGGACGCAGCCGTCTGTGTCGCCGCCGTGGCCGACTGGCGTAGCGAGGGTGTTGCCGGTCAGAAAATCAAGAAACAGAAAGACGGGCTGCCGGACCTGCATCTGGTGGAAAATCCGGATATCCTGAAAACCCTTTCTGCGCTCAAAGAGAGCCGGCCCGACCTGGTCGTTGGTTTCGCCGCGGAAACGGAAAATGTCACCGAACATGCCCGCGCCAAACGGGAACGCAAGGACTGCGACTGGATTGTCGCCAACGATGTGTCCTTCGGTGAGGGCGGCAGCGTCATGGGCGGCGATCGCAATGCCGTCACCCTGATCACCGCGGAGGGCGAGGTTTCCTGGCCGGAAGCGGACAAGGAACAGATCGCCGCCCAGCTGGCGGCGGAAATAGAAAAACACTTCAGATAACAGGCCGAGGGGAAGATAATGTCAAATGTAGGTATACAGATTCTTGAACACGGACAGGGCTTGAAACTGCCGGAATATGAAACTTCACACAGCGCCGGCATGGACCTGATGGCCGCTGTCGCTGAAGGCGAGCAAGTAGTGCTCAAGCCCGGGGAGCGCAAGCTGATCCCGACCGGCTTCGCCATGGCCCTGCCCGGTAATTTTGAGGCCCAGGTGCGGCCCCGCTCCGGCCTGGCCTGGAAAAACGGCGTCACTGTCCTCAACACGCCCGGGACAATCGACGCAGATTATCGCGGCGAGGTCAAAGTCATCCTGATCAATCATGGCGACGAGGATTTCACCATCACCCGCGGCATGCGTATTGCCCAGATGGTTATTGCCCCGGTCACCCAGATCAGCTGGGACCAGCGCGACAGCCTGGACGAGACCGCCCGCGGCAGCGGTGGCTTCGGGTCCACCGGCACGGGCACCTGAGGCAGGGAGAAAACCATGTTCCGACTGACCAAAAAAATGATCTATGCCCTGGAAGCCGTTGCCGATATTGCCTACAACGGCCGGGTCAATCCGGTCCAGAGCCGGGATATCACCAAGCGACAGGGTATTCCCCAACGCTATCTGGAACAGGTCATGCAGCAGCTGGTCCGCACCGGCATCCTCAAGGGTGTGCGCGGGCCCAAAGGCGGCTATTTCCTGGCCAAGGAGCGGCGGCGCATCACCGTGGGAGAAATCGTCCGGGTCATCAATGAACTGGACAGCAAAAACATCAAGACCGAATTCGTTTCCCAGTCCGATCTCGGCACCAAGGTGATCAACCCGCTGCTGGACGAACTGAACCAGGAAATTATGGATAAACTGGATAATATCACGTTGCAGGATCTTTGTGAGCGGGCCAAACTCAAAGGAGTCGAGTCTGACTCCGACAAGGAATTCGTTTTCACAATCTAGCAACAGACCGAATAGATACTGAAAGCCGTACAGACTAATAGACATTCATCAGGAGGCTAAAATGACCGTAACTGAAACAGGCACCAAAGGTCGGGGGCAAATTTACGACAATATTATCGAGACCCTGGGCAACACGCCGCTGGTGCGCATGAATAAAATGAATGCGGGGACCGGTGTTGAAATCCTCCTCAAGCTGGAATTTTTCAACCCGCTGGCTTCGGTCAAGGACCGTATCGGCGCCTCCATGATTGCCGAACTGGAAAAACAGGGGAAAATCAACGAAAATACCAGAATCATCGAGCCGACCTCCGGCAACACCGGGATCGCGCTGGCCTTTGTCTGCGCCGCCAAGGGCTATAACCTGACCCTGGTGATGCCGGAAAGCATGTCCATCGAACGTCGCAAGATGCTGTCCCTGCTGGGTGCCAACCTGGAACTGACGCCGGCGGAAAAGGGCATGAAAGGCGCTATCTCCCGGGCCGCGGAAATGGTTCAGGAAGATCCAAACGCCATCATGCCGCAGCAGTTTGCCAATCCGGCCAACCCGGCCATCCATGACATCACCACGGCCGAGGAAATCTGGAACGACACCGACGGCAAGGTGGATGTGATCGTCAGCGGCGTCGGCACCGGCGGGACACTGACCGGTATCGCCCGCACCCTGAAAGCCCGCAAGGAAGACCTGAAAGTTGTTGCGGTCGAGCCGGAAGACAGTCCGATCCTGTCCGGCGGCCAGCCCGGCCCGCACAAGATCCAGGGCATCGGCGCCGGTTTTGTACCGCCGATCCTGGCCACCGAATATATTGACGAAGTGCTGACCATCGGCAATGAAACCGCCTTTGAATTCGCCCGCCGCTGCGCCCGGGAAGAAGGCATTCCGGTCGGCATTTCCTCCGGCGCCGTCCTTGCCGCTGCCCTGGAGCTGGCAGAACGGGAAGACATGAAAGGCAAACAGATCGTGGTCATCATTCCGTCCTTTGCGGAACGTTACCTGACCACCGCCCTGTTCGAAGGAGTCTAGATGTGAGCAAGGCCGACGAAGCGGTCGCCATCCTGCGCGTCAGCGGCAGTGAATGCACATTGCCGCTGAGCGAGGTGACCATTGACCGCTTCCTGGCCGAAGCCCGGGCTGTCGGCCTGGAGGAATTCTCTGTCTATTGCAACGGCGAAGAAGTTCACGGCCCCGCCGACCTGCTCGCCATCGAAAATGCCATCTATGTCATCGCGCCCCCTGATGAAGAGCTGCCTGACGAGGACGAAGACGAAGAACCCCCACATGATTCTGACTGACGACCAGCTGGAGCGCTATGCCCGCCATCTCATCCTCAAGGAAGTGGGCGGCGCGGGACAGCAGAAACTGCTGTCCTCCCGCGTGCTGGTCATCGGCGCCGGCGGGCTGGGCAGCCCGCTGATCATGTATCTTGCCGCTGCCGGGGTCGGCACCCTTGGCGTTGTTGATGATGACGTCGTCGACCTCAGCAACCTGCAGCGCCAGATCATTCATATGACCGACAAGCTGGAGACGCCAAAGACCGCCAGCACCGCGGACCTGGTGGCCCGGCTCAATCCGGACGTGCAGGTGATCCAGCACCCGCTGCGCCTGGCAGCCGACAATGCCGAGCCGCTGATCGCCGGATACGACCTGGTGGTGGACGGCACCGACAATTTTTCCACCCGCTTCCTGGTCAACGATATCTGCCTCAAACAGAAAAAACCGCTCGTTTCCGGCGCGCTCAGCCAGTTCGACGGCCAGCTCGCGACTTTTAAGGGCTACGAAGCAGACAAGCCCTGCTACCGCTGCCTGGTGCCGGAAGACCCGGGCAATATCGGCAATTGCGCCGAACAGGGCATCCTCGGCGCCGTGGCCGGCGTGGTCGGCACCCTGATGGCGGTGGAGGTGCTCAAGGAACTTCTGGAGCTGGGCGACAGCCTGGCCGGCAAGCTGGTGATTTATGACGCGCTGGGCACGGGCATGCGGAAAATAAAACTGCCCAAGGATCCCGGCTGCCCCTATTGCAGCAAGCCATAACCAACCATGAACGGGGGAGGATCATGACAGACAGACAGACCTTTGCCAGCCGGGAAGAGATTGACTCACTGACCGACCGCCTCTGTGCGGAATGCCTGCCCAGGGCGGAATGGACCCACGAGGGACACCTCGCGGCGGGCTACTGCCTGCTCAACCGCCATGGCTTGGAAAAATGCCTCATCGACATGCCCGGCATTATTCGCCGCCACAATACATCGGTCGGCACGCCCAATTCAGACAGCGACGGCTACCATGAAACCATCACCCTGTTTTACCTGAAGGCCATCAGCCATTTTATCGAGCAGCCGGCACCGGACACCGACTATGTCGACAACCTCAACCGGTTGATCCTCGGCCCCTATGGCGACAAGGATTTCCCGCTTCGCTATTACAGTGAAGAGCTGCTGTTTTCGGTACCGGCAAGATATGGCTGGGTCGAGCCCGACCTCGGTCCGCTGGAGTTTCCGGGCCTCGGCTAGGACCAGTCTTCCAGCACCCGGTCCGGCGGATTGTGGCCGTCGGCAAAGGTCTTGATATTGATCAGCACCTTTTCCCCCATGTCATTGCGGCCTTCCCGGGTCGCGGACCCCATATGCGGCAGGGCCACCACATTGGGCAGCTCCAGCAGCTTGGGATTGACGGCCGGTTCGTTCTCGAACACATCAAGGCCGGCGCCGCCCAGCTGTTCCGCCTTCAGCATGCGGATCAGGGCGTTCTCATCAATCACCTCGCCGCGCGAGGTGTTGATGATATAGGCATGTTTCTGCAGCAGCTTGAGCCGGCGCGCGGACAGCAGGTGGAAGGTGGCCGGCGTATGCGGGCAGTTGACGGAAATGATATCCATCCGGGCCAGCATCTGGTCCAGGCTTTCCCAATACGTCGCTTCCAGCTCCTCCTCCACATCCTGGGAAACGCGGTGGCGGTTATGGTAATGAATGGACAGGCCGAAGGCCTTGGCCCGGCGGGCCACGGCGGCACCGATCCGGCCCATGCCGATAATTCCCAGACGCTTGCCCCAGATCCGGGTGCCGAGCATGCCGGTGGGCGCCCAGCCCTTCCAGTCGCCGGACTGCAGCAGCTCCACCCCTTCAATCAGGCGGCGCGGCACAGCCAGCAGCAGGGCCATGGTCATGTCGGCGGTGTCCTCGGTCAATACCCCAGGGGTATTGGTCACGGTGATACCGCGCTGGCGGGCGCTGGCCAGGTCGATATGGTCCACCCCGGCGCCGTAGTTGGCGATCAGTTTCAGGTCCGGTCCCGCCTGGGCCAGGATCCGGGCATCGATCCGGTCGGTCACCGTCGGCACCAGCACGTCCGCTTCCTTGACCGCCTCGATCATTTCCGTGGTGGAAAAGGCATGATCATCCAGATTGAGCTTTACATCGAAAAGCTCCATCATCCGCGTTTCGATGGGGTCCGGCAATTTTCGCGTGACAATAACCAATGGCTTTCTGGAAGACATCCGGCGGCTCCGTTTTCTCATTTTCCTGTATATCGGAGAGGGGTGTGACACAAATCCTCTTAAGATCAATCTCTAGCAGAAGTTTCTCCTACTTTCAAATGTCTAGAGCAAAGAAATCTACTCACCAGTAAACATTCTTGTCCCTTGACGAACGCCTCCCGCAGCGACATAAATCTAGGAGAGGGAGAAAGGACCGATATGACCGCCCGAAGAAAGTATGGTTTCCGGAAGCTGCTGGCACTTTTGCTCTGCGCATTGGTGATCGTTTGCCCTGCCACCGCCCCGGCCAAGGAGAAGGTGGTGATCGGCAAATCGGGCTATCCGGTGCCGCGGTTTGTGTCCCTGGCCAAGGATACGGTGAATGTGCGTACCGGGCCGGACCGGCAATATCCCATCAAATGGATTTTCAAGCGAAGAGGCCTGCCGGTCAAGGTGGTTGCCGAGTATGGCGAATGGCGCAAGTTTATTGATTCCGAAGGGGCGACCGGCTGGATCTGGGGGTCACTGGTGTCAAGTCGCCGGACGGTCCTCATCCTCGACCAGAACCTGGCGCTTTACGAAAAACCCGACCGGGAGTCAGATGTCACCGTGGTGGCCGAAGGCGGCGTCATCGGCGAACTTCTGGAATGTGAAAGCGGGTGGTGCAGGCTTGATATCCAGGGATTCAAGGGATGGACCCGGCAAGACAGCCTGTGGGGCACCCTGGAAGGGGAGGAACTGGACTGACCCGGTCGGGCCAGTCCCCATTCATCTTTACTGTTCGGCGTCCTTCACATGAAGGACAACCGCGACCCGTGAATATTCCTTGCCTGCCGGAGCCTTGGGCAGACTGGCGATTTCTACGGCCTCGAGCGGCACATCTTCAAGACGACCGTCTTCTTCATGGAAAAAGTGATAATGATCCGACGTGTTGGTATCGAAATAAGTACGGCCGGAATCAACCACCACTTCCCGCAGCAGGCCAACATCCGTGAACTGATGCAGGGTGTTATACACCGTGGCAAGCGAAACACTTGCGCTCAGAATGCCGGCTTCTTCATAGAGCATTTCCGCCGTCACATGGCGGTCATGACCGTCAAACAGAAGTTTGGCCAGCGCCAGGCGCTGACGCGTGGGACGCAGACCGGCATCACGCAGTTTATTCAGCGCGTGTGCATATGGTCTTTCCCTGTTAATCTTGGACACCTCTACTTCTCCTGATACTTAACATTGCCCCGTGGGCTGTTATCCGCCCTTTTATATACGTTCCAAATTACCAGAAAATAGTAAATATTGGAAATTTTTTACCTGCGGGTAACCGATTTTCCTAGTCCCCGGTCAGGATTCGATCGATCAACTGCTTCACCGACGGGACGAACCCATTGCTGTAAAAGGGGTCCTTGGCGAAATTATAGGCCGAATGCCCCGCAAACATCAGATTGTTGTCCACTGATCCGCCGTGGGCGATATCCATCAGTGTTTTCTGGATACAGAAGCTGCGCGGATCGGCCTTCCTGCCGGTGGAATAATTCTGTGATTCCACCTGCGACCAGTTGGAAAATTTACACTGGCTGAGACAGCCCATGCAATCCCGCTGGTCCTGACGGATCTCCGCCGCCTTTTCTGCGGATACAAACACCAGGGTGTCATCCGGCGTTCTCAGCGCCTCGCCGAAGCCTTGGGCAATCCAGTCTTCCGCCCTGGACACATCGTCCGGACGCACATAATGTTTCTTTTTGCCCACCTGCAGCTCGGCGGTAAAGCCTTCCTCCGGGTTGGCCTTGGCGCTGGCCGGAATCTGCCGTTGTTCCCGCTCCGTCAATTCGTTCAGGAAATCATTCTTGACCGCCGAAGAGTAAAAGCCGGTCGGGCTGAACCGGTGCAGCAGGATATCATTTTCCTTGAGCGTCAGCAGCGCTTCTTTCCATTTCTCGGGAATGGGGCTTTCCTTGGTCAGCAGCGGGCGCGTGCCGTACTGAAAGGCGATGGGGCCGATTTCCGGGTTGTCCAGCCACTTTTCCCAGTCGCGCAGATACCAGACGCCGCCGGCCATGATGATCGGCACATGATTGAGGCCGAAGCTGTTCATCAGCTTGCGCAGCGCCGCCACCCGGGGATAGGGATCCTGGGGCTTGCGCGGGTCTTCCGCATTGCTGAGACCGTTATGGCCGCCGGCCAGCCACGGATCTTCATAGACCACGCCGCCCAGCCAGTCGGCAGATTTCTTGTAGGCCCGCTTCCACAGGATGCCGAAGGCCCGGGCGGAAGAAATAATCGGATGATAGTAAACACCGTATTTGGCCGCGATTTCGCTCAACCGGTACGGCATGCCGGCACCGCAGGTAATGCCGTGCACCAGGTCCTTGGTTTTCTCCAGAACCCCCTGGAGGACCGCTTCGGCGCCGCCCATTTCCCACAGCACATTGATATGCAGGCGCCCTTCGCCGCCAGCCACTTCATGGGCCCGCTGGATCTGGGTCACGCCACCGTCAATGCCATAGCGGATCAGTTCCTGGTGGCGTTCCTGACGGGTCTTGCCGTGATAAATCTGGGGAATGACGTTGCCGTCCTCGTCATAGCTGTCCGCATTGACGCAGGAAACGGTGCCGACGCCGCCTGCAGCCGCCCACGCACCGGAACTGATTCCGTTGGTGGCGGAGATCCCTTTACCGCCTTCCACCAGCGGAAGAACACGTTTGCCCGATATCATGAGCGGTTCAATTGACTTCATTACCCACATTACCTCGTCTGATAAGCCGGAAAAAGCGCCAGCCTTGCTTTAATATATGGAGAGAAACTCCCTCCGTTGCAAGTAATCTGGCGCTTTCAGGCGTTATTTAACCGTTAGAAACGGTTATTCTTTGTCGGCAGAAAGATCTTCACCAGTTTCCTGGTCAACAACTTTCATGCTGAGGCGCACCTTGCCGCGGTCATCGATGCCCAGCACCTTGACCTTGACCATGTCGCCTTCCTTGACCACGTCTGTGACCTGGCCGACACGTTCCTTGGCCATTTCACTGATGTGAACCAGACCGTCACGGCTGCCGAGGAAGTTGACAAAGGCGCCGAAATCAACGGTTTTGACCACTTTACCTTCATAGATCTTGCCCACTTCCGGCTCGGCAACAATGCCTTCGATCCATTTCAGGGCGGCCTCGATGGCCTTGGCGTCGGAAGAAGCCACCTTGATGGTGCCGTCGTCCTCGATGTCCACCTTGGCGCCGGTCACTTCACAGATTTCGCGGATCACTTTGCCACCGGTACCGATGACTTCACGGATTTTTTCCTTGTTGATCTGGATGGTCTCGATGCGCGGGGCATGCTCGCTCATCTCAGTCCGGGCACCGGACAGGGCCTTGTTCATTTCGTCCAGGATATGGGCACGACCGCCCTTTGCCTGGTTGAGGGCCACTTCCATGATCTCCTTGGTGATACCGGCGATCTTGATGTCCATCTGCAGGGAGGTAATCCCTTCGGAAGTTCCGGCCACCTTGAAGTCCATGTCACCCAGGTGATCCTCGTCACCCAGGATGTCGGACAGAACTGCATAGTCACTGCCTTCCAGGATCAGGCCCATGGCAATCCCGGAGACGGGGCGGCTGATCGGCACACCGGCATCCATCAGCGCCAGTGCCCCACCGCAGACCGTCGCCATGGAGGACGACCCGTTGGATTCCGTAATCTCGGAGACCAGGCGCAGGGTGTAGGGGAATTCCTCACGAGACGGCAGCACTGCCTTCAGCGCCCGCCAGGCCAGCTTGCCGTGGCCGACTTCGCGACGGCTGGTGCCGCCCATGCGGCCAACTTCACCCACGGAATAGGGCGGGAAGTTGTAATGCAGCAGGAAGGTTTCCTTGTAGGTGCCGCCCAAGGCGTCGATGAACTGTTCGTCATCGCCGGTACCCAGTGTGGCCACACACAGGGCCTGGGTTTCACCGCGGGTGAACAGGGCCGACCCATGGGTACGCGGCAGGACGTTCACTTCAGAAGCGATCGGGCGAACCGTATCCAGGTCGCGACCGTCGATACGCTTCTTGGTTTTCAGGATGTCGCCACGGACGATTTTCTTTTCCAGGTCCTTCAGCAGGCCGCCGACCAGCAGCGCCTGGACATCGTCGCCTTCCTCAACCAGTTCCGCTTTCACACGATCCTTGATTTCGGCGACTTTGGTGCTCCGGGTCTGTTTCACGGTTTCACCGTAAGCGGCCCGCAGGTCAGCTTCAGCCAGTTCGGCGATCTTGGCGATCAGGTCGCTGTTGTCCGCCTTTTCGGGAAGCTCCATGGGTTCGCGCGCAGCAACCTCGGCCAGTTCGATGATGGCCTTGATCACCGGCTGCATCTGTTCGTGACCGAACATAACGGCGCCGAGCATGATTTCCTCGCTCAGCTCGCTGGCCTGTGATTCCACCATCAGCACCGCGTCATGGGTTCCGGCAACCACCAGGTCGAGTTCGCTTTCTTCCATCTGGTCAACAGTCGGGTTCAGTACATATTCGCCGTCGATGTAACCGACGCGGGCCGCCCCGATGGGGCCCATGAACGGCAGGCCGGACAGGGTCAGGGCCGCACTGGCGCCGATCATGGCCGGAATATCTGTCTGGTTCTCAAGGTCATAGCCCGTCACAGTGGCCACAACCTGGGTTTCATTCTTGTAGCCGTCCACAAACAGCGGGCGGATCGGGCGGTCAATCAGGCGGCAAATCAGGGTTTCCGCTTCGCTCGGGCGACCTTCCCGTTTAAAAAAGCCGCCAGGAATTTTACCCGCGGCATATGTTCTTTCCTGATAGTTCACGGTCAGGGGGAAAAAGTCGACCGTGGGATTTGCTTTTTTGGCACCGACAGCCGTTGCCAGCACAGTGCTTTCCCCGTAGGACACCATAACGGCGCCGTCAGCCTGACGGGCGAAATGTCCTGTTTCAATGACGAGGGGACGACCCCCCCAGTTTATTTCCTTGCGATGTATATCAAACATATCCAAACCTTTTTACGATATCCAAGCGGCGACCGGCAGCCTATCCGCCGGCCCGCCCTGAATATCCAGCACGACCCCTATGGCCGCACTTTTTATCCTGTTTCGGCCTTACTTACGCAGGCCAAGACGCTTGATCAGGGACTGATAACGCGCCTCGTCTTTTTTCTTCAGGTAATCAAGCAGGCGACGACGCTTGTTGACGAGCATCAGCAGGCCGCGACGTGAGTGATTATCTTTTGCATGAGTTTTGAAGTGCTCGGTAAGATTTACAATCCGTTCGGTCAGGATTGCAACCTGGACTTCGGGAGAACCGGTATCGCCGTCAACGGTGGCGTATTCCTTGATCAGTTCCTGTTTCTTTTCTGCAGTAATCGACATCATATACTCCTTAAATCATAAGTTAAAAACCCGCACCGGTTTCAGGATATTTTCCGCGCATTCCGCCAGGGCAATAAATTTGCCGTTGCAGGTGACCCGGACCAGTCCTGTGGTGCAGTTGGGAACCGTGAGTTTCTGCCCCTGTTGCAGGCGCTTCGCCTCCTCTTCCGTTACGGCCAGTGCCAAGATGTCGTCCAGCACGGTCTCAACGGGAAGAATCCGGTCCTCAAGCGGCGCACTATGGACCAAATCGTCCTGATTATCCAGTGAAATCGACACTGATTCCCCAAAGCAGCCTACTTTAGTGCGCCGCAGCATGGAAACATAGCCGACCGTCCCCAGCGCATGGGCCAAATCGCGGGCCAGGGACCGGATATAGGTGCCCTTGCCGCACTCCACTTCGAAGGTGGCGGCGCCTTCTTCAAACGCCTCAAGCCTGAGGGAGAAAATGGTGATTTCCCGTTCTTTCAGTTCCACTTCTTCACCGGCGCGGGCCAGGTCGTAGGCGCGTTTACCATCCACCTTGATGGCGGAAAAGGCCGGCGGACGCTGCAGGATTGTACCGGTAAATTGCGGAAGGACCGCTACGATCTCTGCCGCGGTCGGACGGTGATCGGACCGGGCGACGATCTCGCCTTCTGCATCATCGGTGCTGCGCTCCTCGCCCCAGGTCACTGTGAAGCGGTAAGTCTTGCGCGCGTCCATGACAAAAGGAATGGTTTTGGTTGCCTCCCCCAGGGCGATCGGCAATATGCCGGAGGCGAGCGGATCGAGGGTGCCGCCATGGCCGATTTTCGCCGCATTGGTCAGGCGTCGCACCCGGCCGACTGCCTGGGTGGAGGTCATACCCAGCGGCTTGTCGATGACCAGCCAGCCGTCAATTTTAAGACCCTTGCGTTTCCTGCCCACTAGTCTTCTTCCGATTCCTCGTCCCGCGGCCCAAGATCCCGGGCGACACGCGGGCTGTGCAGAAGTTGTTCGATATGGTCCGCCTCGCCAAAACTGCTGTCCGCCTGGAACTTCAGTCTCGGCAGGTATTTCATGCGCACATGGCGGGACAGCTGACCGCGCAGGAATTTGCTGCACCGGTTGAGGCCATCGACCACATCCTGTTCATGGACCCCGCCGAGCGGCATCACATAGACCGTGGCGTTCCTGAGGTCGGGACTGCAGCGGACCTCGGTGACCGTTACCGAGACGCCCTTCAGGGCCTCGTCCTGCAATTCCTCGCGGGACAATATTTCCGACAGGGCGTGGCGGATATTCTCCCCCACCCTCAGCAGGCGGTGACTTGAACCGCGATCGTCCTGGGAATGTGATCTGGACATGATAAAAAACCTCAATGTCAAACGCCCCCCGCGACTGAAAAATCACCGGGGGGCTTTCTGCTTGGGCAGAATTCAGTTATCAGAGTTCGCGGCTGATTTCCTCGACTTCATAACATTCAATGACATCGCCTTTCTTGAGGTCATTGTAGTTTTCGAAGTTCATACCGCATTCCGTCCCGGCCTTGACTTCCTTGACGTCATCCTTGAAACGACGCAGGGAGCCCAGGTCACCTTCGTAGACGACAATGTCGTCCCGGAGCAGCCGCGCCTTGGCGCCGCGTTTCATAACCCCGTCGATGACCAGGCAGCCGGCCGCCTTGCCCGCCTTGCCGGCGGAGAAGACTTCCAGGATCTCGGCCGTACCGATGATATTTTCCCTCAGTTCAGGCGCCAGCATGCCGGACATGACCGCTTTCATGTCATCGACAAGGTCATAGATCACCGAGTAATAGCGGATTTCCACGCCTTCCTGCTGGGCCAGGTCGGCCGCCTTGCGGCTGGCACGCACGTTAAAGGCCAGGATCGGCGCCTCGGAGGCGGCCGCCAGCTGGACGTCGGTTTCGGAAATACCGCCCACCGCCGAATGCAGGATACGTGCCGTCACCTCTTCGGTGGACAGGTTTTCCAGGGCGCCGGTAATGGCCTCCACGGATCCCTGCACGTCGGCCTTGATCAGGACCGGCACGGAAGCCACTTCCTTTTCGGCCAGTTTGCTGAACATGGCCTCCAGGCTGGCTTTCGGCATAGTGGACTGTTTTTCTTTCTTCTGGCGAATACGGAAGTCAGTCACGTCGCGGGCCCGGGCCTCGTTTTCCACAACCACAACCTCGTCACCGGCCTCAGGCGTGCCGTTCAGGCCGAGGATTTCCACCGGCACGGACGGGCCGGCGCTCTGAATCTGCTGCCCTTTGTCGTTGACCAGGGCGCGGACCCGGCCCCATTCGGACCCGGCCACGAAAATATCGCCCACTTTCAGGGTGCCGCGGTTGACCAGAACCGTGGCCACGGGACCGCGGCCCTTGTCCAGCTTGGCTTCGACAACAATACCTTCAGCCGCCCGGTCCGGGTTGGCCTTGAGGTCAAGAAGCTCGGCCTGCAGCAGGATCGCTTCCTCCAGTTTGTCCAGGTTGGTGCCCTGTTTGGCGGAAACTTCCACATCAAGCACGTCGCCGCCCATTTCCTCGACAAACACTTCGTGCTGCAGCAGGTCCTGACGCACCTTGGTGGGGTTGGCTTCCGGTTTGTCGCATTTATTGATCGCCACGATAATCGGCACCTCGGCCGCCTTGGCATGGCTGATGGCCTCGATGGTCTGGGGCATGATGCTGTCATCAGCCGCCACCACAAGGATAACAATGTCGGTCACCTGGGCGCCGCGGGAACGCATGGCCGAGAAGGCGGCGTGGCCCGGGGTATCCAGGAAGGTGATCCGCTCGCCACCCGGCATCTGCACCTGATAGGCGCCGATATGCTGGGTAATGCCACCGGCCTCACCGGCCGCCACATCGGTTTTACGCAGGGCATCCAGGATCGAGGTCTTGCCGTGGTCCACATGGCCCATGACGGTCACCACCGGCGCCCGGGATTTCAGATCCTCTTCCTTGTCCTCGGGACCCGTCAGCTCCAGTTCGACGTCAGATTCACTGACACGCTTGATGGTATGGCCGAATTCCTCGACAATCAGTTCTGCCGTATCCTGGTCGATGGTCTGGTTGATGGTCGCCATCACGCCCATTTTCATCAGGGCCTTGATGATGTCGGAACCCTTTTCCGTCATACGGTTGGCCAGTTCCTGGACCGTGATAAAGTCAGGGACAGTCACCTCGCGGTAAACTTTTTGCGCCGGTTTGGCCGGGCCCAGGGTGCGCTTGTGCTTGGCCTGGGCGCGTTTCAGCGACGCCAGGGACCGCTGGCGGGTTTCGTCCCCACCGGTAAGCGCCTGATTAACTGTCATTTTTCCGCTACGGCGACGCTGGTCGCCACGCCCGCGGGACGGTTTGAGAGCAGGCCTGGCGGCTTCCTGCTCGGCCTCAGCCGGCTTGGCTGCAGGCTTCAGCACCGGCTTGGCCGCGGCTTGTTTCTCTTCTTCTTCGGCTTTCTTGCGGGCTTCTTCTTCTTTTTTGCGCTTCAGCTCCAGCTCAGCCTGGCGCTTTTTCTCTTTTTCCTGTTCCTCGGCGTCTGCTTCCGCCTTGGATTTCTCGGTCGCTTTCGGCGCCGGCTTGGCGGCCTCGGCCTTTTTGGCTTCTTCCGCTTCCTTGGCCCGCGCCGCCTCGAGGACTGCCCGCTTCTTGGCAGCTTCCGCTTCTTCCCTGGCCTTCTGTTCGCTGGCTTTCTTGGCCAGGTCAAGCGCCTTCAGGCGGGCTTCCCGTTCGCTGTCAGTCAGCGTCAGGTCAGCCGTCGACGGGGTTTCGGCCGCAGGCTTGGCTGCCTTTTTGGCTTCCTTCCTGACCACCGGGGCCGCTTTGGATGTTTCCGCCGCCGGCGCCGCAGTTTCACCCGGCTTGAGGACCAGTTTCTTCTTGCGCTGAACAACGACTCCGCCGCTGCCGCGCGCCGGAGCCGCAGTTGAAGGTTTCAACTGGAGTGTTTTCCGCCCCGAGGTCGACAGTGTTTTCTTTTTGCCTTTATCGTCACTCATTCTTTTTTCGCCTTAAATCACTGATCTTCCGGATTTCCAAGCCAGGACAGATATCGATCCGTCTCCCTTAAAAATCCTTCCGACATTCCACCCGGCAACACTGCCAGATGTACTGCATTCTCCAGGCCCATCGCCCGGCTTAACTCTTCGCGGGTAAAAATATCAATTACCCGAATATTTTCAATGCCCCGGCATAATTTATCGCGACTGCCCGCCGCAACATCCGAGGCCATAACCACCACGTGGCTTTTGCCGTTTTCCAGACGGCTGCGGACTTTCTCAAATCCGCCGACCAACTGACCCGCGCGGTTGCACAGCGCCAGATGCTCGAGGCATCTTTTCCGCATCAGCTGCTCCACCTGGTCGGCCAATCCGTCGGGCACCTGCACCTGGCCCGGCCGGTCCATGGCTTTGTGACCAAAGCGGACAAACAGCTTTTTGTCGACCGCCCGGTCCAGCAACTTCCGGTCCGCCTTCAGCCAGCATCCCCGTCCGGGCAGCCTGGCCGCCAGATCCGGGACAATGACATTCTCCGGCCCGAGGACAAACCGTATCATCCTTTCGGAAGGCAGCACCTCACCCGTTACCAGGCATTTTCTTTCCCGAACCGCCTTAGCCACAGCTCTGTCCAGCCTCCGGCCGCTTAACTCTCAGCCGGCTCCTCGCCGCCTTCTGAAGCTTCCGCGGCTTCTTCAGCCTCTTCGCCTTCTTCATCCTCGAACCAGTGAGCGCGGGCAGCCATGATGATCTCATTGGCCTGGTCCGCGCTCATGCCGTACTCGCGCAGGATCCCGTCCTCGCTGCTGGTCAGCTCGTCAGCGGCCAGGTCACCCAGGTCGTCCAGGGTTTTGACGCCGGCCTTGCCCAGGGTCACCAGCATCGGCGCCGTCAGGCCCTCAACGGCGGCCAGTTCGTCGGTAACGCCAAGCTCGACGCGCTCGCTTTCCGCTTTTTCAGCGGCCACAGCCAGCGCCTCGCGGGCACGGTTCTGCAGCTCTTCAACCAGTTCCGCATCGAACCCTTCAATGCCGGCAAATTCGTCAGGCGCCACATAGGCGACTTCGTCCAGGTTGCGGAAACCTTCGGAGACCAGCAGCAGGGCCAGGGTGTCATCCACATCCAGGGCATCGACAAACAGCTCGGCGCGCTGTTTATATTCAGCCTGGCGACGCTCGGACTCATCAGCCTCGGTCATGATGTCCACCTGCCAGTCCACAAGCTGGGACGCCAGGCGCACATTCTGGCCGCGGCGGCCGATGGCCAGGCTCAGCTGATCTTCCGGCACCACCACATCGATACGTTCTTTTTCTTCATCCAGCACCACCTTGGACACCTCTGCCGGCGCCAGGGCGGCAATGATGAAGGTGCCAATGTCGGGGGACCACTGGATAATGTCGATTTTTTCACCCTGCAGTTCGTTCACCACCGCCTGCACGCGGCTGCCGCGCATACCGACACAGGCGCCGACCGGATCGATGGCCGGATCGTTGCTGTTGACGGCGATTTTCGCCCGGCTCCCCGGGTCGCGGCTGACCGCCTTGACCTCAATGACGCCGTCATAGATTTCCGGCACCTCCTGGGCAAACAGCTTGGCCATAAAATCCGGATGGGTACGGGACAGGAATATCTGCGGCCCGCGCGGCTCACGACGCACATCGGCGATATAGGCACGGACCCGTTCGCCGGTGCGGATATGTTCGCGGGGAATCAGCTGGTCGCGGCGGATGATGGCTTCGGCGTGGCCCACATCAACGATGACATTGCCATATTCCACACGCTTGACCACACCGCTGACGATCTCGCCCATACGGTCCTTGAATTCCTCGTACTGGCGGGCCCGTTCGGCGTCACGCACTTTCTGGACAATCACCTGCTTGGCAGTCTGGGCGGCGACGCGACCGAAGTCCATCGGCGGCAGCTCGTCAGCCAGGACATCACCAACTTCGGCATCCGGCTTGGAGGCACGGGCATCTTCCACACTGATCTCGGTGGAATGATTTTCCACGTCATCGACCACCTGCAGCACCCGGTACAATTTTATGTCGCCGGTTTTCTTATCAATATAGGCCTTGATCTCATTCTCGGCCCCATAGCGGGAACGGGCGGCTTTCTGGATCGCCTCTTCCATCGCTTCAAGCACGATATCGCGATCAATATTCTTTTCCCGTGCCACCGCATCCGCGATCTGCAACAATTCAAGCCGGTTTGCGCTTACAGCCGTTGTCATTCCTTGAACTCCGATTTACCCCTCGCAGGGCTCTTTTCTTCACCGTAATATCTTTGTACCTGCCCGTTCAGCCGTTGGTCCCGGACCCGGCCTTTTTGAGCAATTCATCCGTCAGCACAAGTTTCGCCTTGTGCACATTTCCAAAATCAAATTCCAGCGTTTCGCCTTCCACATCCACCCGGATTACATCATCCTCAATCCCGAGCAACATGCCTTTGAACCTGCGTCGTCCGTCCACCGCTTCGGAAAGCTCGAACTTGGCCACATGTCCGGCCCAGGTCGCAAAATCCTTTTTCCGGGTCAGCGGCCGGTCAACACCGGGCGAACTTACCTCCAGCGTATATTCACCGGAGATCGGATCTTCCACATCCAGGATAACCGACAGTTCCCGACTGAGTTTCTCACAGTCTTCCACCAGCATGGTCCCGTCCGGCCGTTCCGCCATGATCTGCAGAACCGTCCCGCCGTAGGGGCCTCCCATCATGGCCACCCGGACCAGCTCGTACCCCAGAGCCGATGCCACCGGTTCAACCAGTTTTGTTATCCTGTCCGTCAAAGCGGTCGCCATTTTCCTCTTGTATTCTTTCCGTCCCTGGTCGGGGACTTACCTTGGGATCAAAAGCGGTCCCGCCAACAAACAATTCCCGAAAATAAAAATGCAGGCAGTGATCCACTTGCCCGCACCTAAAATAATCTCAAGTGATTCGGATGCTATATATATAGCTGAAAATAACGGAACTTCAAGAGCTTTTTCCCGGGCCCACCGGCGAGAAACCGGCGGAAGTTCAAGCCTTTCGCGGACGGCGTTCAAATCGCAGGTAGGTGCTTCGACGTCCCTGCTCGAGCGCTTTCGTCTCGTAGCGAGTCGGCGGCCAGCCTTCGCCCCGCTCATGCCAGTCACCAGGCCCCCTGTCCAGCCAGACAAAGTCCGGGCTGGCCAGCATGTGGGACAGGATCCAGCGGCAGTAACCGCGATGGTCGGTGGCGATGTGCAGGCGGGCGCCATCTTTGAGAATGCGGGCCAGCTCCCTGATGTTGCCGTCATTGACCACCCGGCGCTTGTGATGGCGGCTTTTCGGCCAGGGATCGGGAAACAGGATATAGGCCTGGTCGAGGCAGCCTTCCTCGAGACGGTCCATCAGCAGCCGGGCGTCATCCATATAGACCCGGATATTTTCCAGTCCGGCCTCAGCCACCTTGTCCACCAGTCCCGAGACGCCATTGATGAAAGGCTCGCAGCCGATAAACCCGCGCTCCGGATTGGCCCTGGCCTGCCAGGCCAGGTGCTCGCCCTTGCCAAAGCCTATTTCCAGGGCGTAGCTTCCGAAATTGCTTTTTCCGGCATTGTCGAAAAATACAGACGGGTGAAACCGTTCCTCCTCCGCTTCCGGCAGGATGATTTCAAGGTCAGGCAGCAGCCGGTCGAGACGTTCCTGGCTCGCCGGCTTCAGGGGCTTGCCGTGACGCCGGCCGTAAATCCGGCTGCTTTGGATATTTTCCAGATTTCGCATGGCTCTCATATAGCGACAGGCTTGCGGCCTGTCCACGGCAAACAGCGGCTAGAAAAGATTTTTCAGTTCGTCCACCAGATCGGTCTTTTCCCAGGAAAAACCGCCGTCTGCTTCGGGCTGGCGTCCAAAATGACCATAGGCCGCCGTGCGGGCATAGATCGGCTTGTTCAGCGCCAGATGCTGGCGGATCCCGCGCGGGCTCAGGTCCATCACATCCTTGAGGATTTTTTCCAGCCGGGCCGCATCCACTTCACCGGTCTGGTGGAAGTCCACATAAAGCGACAGGGGTTTCGAGACACCAATGGCGTAGGACAGCTGGATCGTGCAGCGCTCGGCCAGGCCGGCCGCCACCACATTCTTGGCCAGGTAACGGGCCGCATAGGCCGCGGACCGGTCCACCTTGGTCGGGTCCTTGCCGGAAAAGGCACCGCCGCCATGGGGGGCGGCTCCGCCGTAGGTATCGACAATGATCTTGCGGCCGGTCAGACCGGCGTCGCCGTCCGGGCCGCCGATCACGAAGATGCCGGTGGGATTGATATAGAGTCCCTCATCAGGGCACATCCAGCCGTCCGGCAGGCATTTTTCAATGTGGGCGCGGACAATTTCGTGGACCCTCTCCTGACTCACCTCAGCGCCATGCTGGGTGGACACCACAACCGAGCTGGCGCCGACCGGCACACCGTCTTCATAACGCAGAGTGACCTGGCTTTTTGAATCCGGTTCCAGTTCCGGCGATTCTCCGCTGTGGCGCGCCTCGGCCAGGGAGCGCAGGATCCGGTGGGCATAATAGATCGGCGCCGGCATCAGCGCTTCCGTTTCATTGGTGGCGTAGCCGAACATGATTCCCTGGTCCCCGGCGCCTTCATCCTTGTTGCCGGCCGCATCCACACCGACGGCAATATCAGCGGACTGTTCATGCACATAACAATCCACCTTCATATTCTGCCAATGGAACCCCTCCTGCTCGTAACCAATCCGGCGCACCGCATCACGGGCAACCTGTTCCATGGCTTTCGCATCAATGCTGTCCGGGCCCCGGACTTCGCCGGCAAGAACCACCTGGTTCGTTGTCACCAGCGTTTCCAGCGCCACGCGGGATTCAGGCGCCTCGCTGAGGAACCGGTCCAGAATGGAATCTGAAATATAATCGGCGACCTTGTCCGGATGACCTTCCGAAACGGATTCGCTGGTAAACAAGTAATTCTTACGGGACACCTGAAGTTCTCCTGAGTTCACATATTCCACACAACCATATAACACATCTTTTATATAAAGAAAGCTTTATGTTGTATTTTGTAAAAGTTTAATGACGAAAATTATCATTTACGGAAAGTTAATTCACCTCGGTTAAATATGATCAGTTAACTACAATAAATATTAGATAATAGTAAAATATAGTTGCGAGGAACTAGGATGCTTTCGAAGTTCAAAACAAAAGAGGATGCCGGCCGGACAACTGGTACGCCCACAGAATTAAGGCAGGGGAACACAGGCACGCGAGACACCATGCACTGGATTGAATCCATGCTGGTCAATCTTATGATTTGCGACGCCGACAGCCTGGAAATCAAATATTGTAACAGCAAATGCCAGCAGACCTCCCGGGAGATGCAACACATCCTGCCGGCAACGGGGAACGACCTGGTCGGCCGCTCCCTGGATATTCTGTTCGGCAACATGGGCGCGCCGCGGGACCTGATGACCGATCCGGCCAGCTTCCCGTTGCGCGAAACCGTCAGGATCGGTGAGGAATATCTCGATATCCTGATCACGCCGATCCAGGCCGGCGGCCAGCCGACCGGGGAGCTGCTTGCGACCTGGCATGTAATCACCAAGCAGAAAAACACCGGCGACCATGCGGCAAAACTGACCGCCATGATCGAAAATATGCCGGCCAACGTCATTTTGTGTGATCCGGGCACCGGCATCATCAATTATGTGAACAAGGCCTGCGAGCATGCCCTCTCGGAACTTGGCCATCTCCTGCCGTTTGACTCCGCCAGCCTGGTCGGGACCGACCTGGCTGCACTGGACAATGACCGGGACCAGTTCCGCCAGCAGATGTCAAACCCGGCCAACCTGCCGGCCGTCAAGCTGGTCAAACTGGGCAACGTTACTCTGAAACTGAATATCTCTGCCATCAGCAGCGAGCAGGGCACTTATATGGGCAATATGGTCATCTGGGAAAATATGTCCGAACAGATGCATCTGTCCGAGCGCGTCCGTCAAATGGCCGGCCTGGTCGCCAATGCCTCCAGCAACATGGAGCAGACGGCACGCCAGATGTCCAGCACAGCCGGCTCGGCAAGCCAGGAATCAAACTCCGCTTCCCACGGGATTGAAAATGCCACACAGAATGTACAGACCGCTTCCCGCGCCGCGGAAGAGCTGTCCCAGTCCATTCTGGAAATCAGCCGTCAAGTAAAGGAATCTTCGCAAAT
Source organism: Emcibacter nanhaiensis (assembly GCF_006385175.1). NCBI lineage: Bacteria > Pseudomonadati > Pseudomonadota > Alphaproteobacteria > Emcibacterales > Emcibacteraceae > Emcibacter > Emcibacter nanhaiensis. The sequence continues at coordinate 119,873 of NZ_VFIY01000005.1, read as the reverse complement.
GTCAGAAAGTGCTGTCACCGAAGCAGATCGTACCAACACCACCGTACAAACCCTCGCAGAAGCTTCTTCGCGCATCGGCGATGTGGTCAAGCTGATCAGCGACATCGCCGGCCAGACCAACCTGCTGGCGCTCAATGCCACCATCGAGGCGGCCCGGGCCGGGGAAGCCGGCAAGGGGTTCGCTGTTGTCGCCTCTGAAGTGAAAAACCTGGCCAACCAGACCGCCAGCGCCACCGAGGAAATCACCTCGCAGATTTCCGAAATGCAGAATTCCACCGGCGATGCCGTCATTGCCATCGAGAACATCCGCAAAACCATCGATGGCATGCATAATATCGCCACCTCGATCTCCACATCGGTGGAGCAACAGGGCGAGGCCACCAATGAGATTGCCAAAACCATTTCCCAGACCGCCAAGGATACGGAAAGTGTGTCCCGGAATATTTCCGGTGTCCACAAGTCCTCTGCCGAAGTGGGCGAAGGCGCCCAGCAGGTCCTCGACGCCGCGGCCTCCCTGGTGAACGAAAGCCAGGCCATGAGCCAGGAGATCGACGAATTTATCGACCGGGTGGTGAAAAGCTGATCTATTCGGCACAGGAATAACCCTTTACAGAAACAGGCCCGGAAACGGGCCTGTTTTTTTGCCCCGTACCCGGCAGAACAAATTGATGTATCCTATGTTATTGCTCCGGATCTTTTAGGTCGAACCAGCCTGACTCTATAATGAATTCCGGTTTCTCCATATACTCTACATCGTGTTCGCAATACTGACCAAAAACTCGAAAATTGGCTTGTAGACTATCTCTATAACCAAGGGAGGAATATCGCCCAACTATTAAAGAACCAGTCCGAACTTCCCCAGGCTTTAAAGCTAAAAGGCTGGGTGGCATCTCATCAATATAGCCTATTGGGTTCTTAGGCAAAAGCTCGCCAGCACTACGTCTAACTAGCAAGTCATACAAAAAAGTGTGGTTAGATTCAAACAACGACCGATATAGGCAAATGGTTCTCATAGAAGAGTTTTTGATCGAGAAATTAATTCGTACAGGTAATTCGTTCTCTAATCGATAGCTCTTGATTTGAATATATTGCCCTAAGATTGGAATTTTTGGCCTTGCGGTGCTTTCCTCTTCAGCATCCTTAGAAGCTATGCTTGTACATGTTGAAACCAGCAGACAACAACTAAGTGTCCAAATAACTCTTTTATAGATACCTATCTTTTTCGAATTGAAAATTCTCATCTATGGTCCCCCGCATTAAAAAAGCCGCATTCCAACAGGAAATGCGGCTTCGACATAATCAAAAGCTTGCGCTTTATTACTCGGACAGAACCTTTTCTTCCGCCTCATCACCGGAGCCGGTCCATTTGGGCATGGTCACATGGTTCTCGGCAGAAATGCCGGTCCGGTTCAGCACCACCGGAAGCGTCATGAGAAGGATCTTGAGGTCCACCAGGAAGCTGCAATGATCCACATACCAGACATCAAGGATGAACTTCTGGTTCCAGCTGATGGAGTTGCGGCCGGTGACCTGGGCCCAGCCGCTGATGCCGGGACGGACTTCATGGCGACGCATCTGTTCAGTGGTATAGCGGGAGGCATATTCCGCAATGAAGGGCCGGGGACCGATCAATCCCATATCGCCGATCAGCACATTCCACAATTGCGGCAGTTCATCCAGGCTCCAGTCACGAAGCAATTTGCCGAATTTGGTCAGCCGGTGCTGATCCTCCAGCAGAGCGCCGTTTTCGTCACGCTCATTGGTCATGCTGCGGAATTTATAGATTTTGAAGGTGCGTCCATTCAGGCCAAGCCGTTCCTGCCTGAACAAAATCGAAGGGCCCAGTTTTATCCGCACCGCCAAAGCAATAATCAGTAACGCCGGAAATAACAAAACCAGAAGCGTAGCCGCCCCCAGTATATCGATAATCCGCTTCCAGAATCTCTTATATGTTAGACCCAACATTACTTCCTCATTCTTTTCAAGCTAGGCAGACACTAACCTTTTTAAGTTAACGGGCTGTTAACAAGCGCCTTAACTATCTGGGGACATCGATACCAATTAAAATTTCTGCAAGAATAAAAACAGATCGTGACAAGATTGTGATCATATCTCAGCAATTTGAAAGGATCCTGTACTTCCGGCCAGCAGCCTAGCCCCCAAGAAATTTAATCCTGAACTAACACCCCTGATTCCGCAATGCAAGAAGAAAAAACCATAATAGTCCTATTGTACTAGGCGAAACTGTTAATTCGCAGAGTCAGGTTTTTTAACTAAGCCCCCTGTTGTCAATCGCCTGCCGTACCAGCCTTACCGTCTCTTCCCGGCCGTAAAGCGCGATGAAGGATCCCATACGCGGTCCCTGTTTCTGGCCCAGAAGAATTTCATACAGCGCCTGGAACCATTCCCGCAGGTTTTCATAGCTATGGGCCTTGCCTACCGTAAAGACCGCGGTCTGGTAGTCGCCGGCTTCCGCATGTTCCGGCAATTTTTCCAGTTCGCAAATCAGGTCTTCCAGAGCTTTTACCTCTTCATCGGTCGGCGCCCGGTAGTCTTTGGTCGGCTTGACGAAATTCTCGTAGTAGACCAGCGCATAGCCGACCAGCTTGTCGAGCAAGGGATGCTCCCTGCCGCTGGCTTCCGGCGCATAGGCATTGATATAGCCCCACAGTGTTTCCTTGTCATGGGCGTTGCTGGCGCTGACCAGGTTCAGGAGCAGGGAGAATGTCACCGGCACATCCTCTGCCGGCGGATTGTCGCCATGCAGGTGCCAGATCGGATTGGCGAATTTTTCCTTGCCCTCCTGCTCGCGGAACTTGGCCAGGAACGCCAGATAGTCGTCCACCGCCTTGGGGATGACGTCAAAATAGAGCTTCTTGGCCTTGCGCGGGGCCTGGTACATATAGAGCGCCAGGCTTTCCGGGGTACCGTACTGCAGCCATTCCTCCATGGTCAGGCCGTTGCCCTTGGATTTGGAGATCTTCTGGCCGTTTTCATCCAGGAACAGTTCATAGTTGAAGCCTTCCGGCGGGGTGCTGCCGAGGATCCGGGCGATGATGCTCGACAGCTTGACGCTCTCATAGAGGTCCTTGCCGGACATTTCATAATCGACGCCGAGCGCCACCCAGCGCATGGCCCAGTCCGCTTTCCACTGCGCCTTGCAATGACCGCCGGTGACCGGCACTTCCACCAGCTCGCCGGTTTCCTCGTCCCTGTAAACGATGGTGCCGGCCTCCACATTGCGCTCCACCAGCGGCACCTGCAGCACACGGCCGCTGCGCGGGCAGACCGGCAGGAACGGGCTGTAAGTCTTCTGCCGCTCTTCACCCAGGGTCGGCAGCATCACTTTCATGATCTTGTCGTAGTTGGCCAGCATCTTGAGCAGGGTTTCGTCCATCTCCCCGCCGGTATAGGCTTCGGTCGCGCTTTTGAATTCATAGTCGAAGCCGAAGCCGTCGAGGAATTTGCACAGCCGGTCATTGTTGTGGTGGGCAAAGCTTTCATGAGTGCCGAACGGATCCGGCACCTTGGTCAGCGGCATGCCGAGATAGTCCTGCAGCATGTCCTGGTTGGGCAGATTGCTCGGCACCTTGCGGAAACCGTCCATGTCATCGGAAAAGGCGATCAGCTTGGTGGGCACGTCGGACATCAATTCGAAGGCCTTGCGCACCATGGTGGTGCGGGCCACTTCGCCGAAGGTGCCGATATGCGGCAGGCCGCTGGGGCCATAGCCGGTCTCAAACAGCACATAGCCTTTGTCCGTGCCGGTCTTCTCCAGCCGCTTCACCAGCTTCTCAGCTTCCTGGAACGGCCAGGCTTTGCTCTCAAGGGCTTGGGCGATAACTTCCGGTGATGCGGTCATGGGTCGAAACCTTTGTTCAGATCGTGAAAACATACTGTAAACTGAAGGCTTCATAAGGCCAAGCACCGTCCGCGTCAACCGTCGCCTGCTCCCGATCACGGGAAAAAGTGGCAATCCCCGACATTCTTCGCTAAAAAGCTTTTGCCCGTCTTCAATCCTGTCTATAGTGATTGAAACAAAAGAAGAACATTCACGCAAAAGACGATTGCCCGAGACTCCATGACCGACAGCCTGATGTCATTTCCCCCGCCTCAAGAGGTACTCGAGCGTACCGGCGCACTGGTGGCAGGCCCGACCCATGGGATCATCATCTCACCGGACGGGGAGGTGGAGGAACTGGAGCATGGCGCGCTCCGGCGCAAGATCCGGGCGCAAAGCTACCTGATCTGCAACCGGCCGGTGGTCGGCCGCCGGCTCGGCATGGTTGGCCAGAAGGCGCTGGATGTGCTCGAGCTGTTTGCCTTCGTCCGCCCGGCGCAATTCTGCCTGCCGCTGCCCCGCGGTCTGGCCGCCGCCCTAAAAATTGACATCAAGGACCGTAGCCCGGAAGAGGAAGGCCTGATCCTGATCGAGGCGGCGCGGCGCTTGATCGCGGAAATCACCGCCCCCGGCTATCCCTATCCCGAAGGCCTGCTGGCCCAGGCCCGGCAAATGGCCGACGCAGGCTGGAGCTGGGGTCCGCTGATCCTCGGCGCCCTGCAAAGCTCTGAAGTAGGTCCCTGGCAGGTGTGGGACCATCTGCCGGAATGGGAGGAAGAAGCGCCGCCGCCACCGCCGGACAGCCTGCCGGTGGGCAAAGACGAAGCGCTTGATCGTCTGAGCCAACTTATTGGCAAGGACGCCGAGCAGCGCGACAGCCAGCGGGACTATACCGCGCTGGCGGCGCGCACCTTTGATCCGCCGGAAACGGCCGACGAGCCGGTGGTGGTGCTGGCCGAAGCCGGCACCGGTATTGGCAAGACCCTGGGTTATATCGCCCCGGCCAGCCTGTGGGCGGAAAAGAATGACGGTACGGTGTGGATTTCCACCTATACCAAGAACCTGCAGCGGCAACTGGACCAGGAACTGGACCGGCTCTATCCCGACCCGGTTAAGAAAGCGCGCAAGGCGGTGATCCGCAAGGGGCGGGAAAATTACCTGTGCCTGCTGAACCTGCAGGAGCTCGCCCAGTCGCCGATACAGCACGAGGGCCGCATCCTCATAGGGCTGGTACAGCGCTGGGCCCGCTACAGCCGCGACGGCGACATGATCGGCGGCGATTTCCCCAGCTGGCTGGGCGAGCATTTCGGGCAAAGTCGCTTAAGCCAACTTACTGACCGGCGCGGCGAATGCATCTATGCCGCCTGCGCCCATTATAAAAAGTGTTTTATTGAAAAATCCCGCCGCCGCTCCCGCAAGGCGTCGCTGGTGATTGCCAACCATGCCCTGGTGATGATCCAGGCCGCGACCCGGGCGGCGATCAGCAAGGACGGCAAAATTGAGACCGCGCACGACCCGGAATTGCCGACCCGTTACATTTTTGACGAGGGCCATCACCTGTTCGATGCCGCCGACAGCGCTTTCGCCGCCCATCTCTCGGGGCAGGAGGGCCTGGATCTCAGGCGCTGGATCAGGGGCGCGGAAAATTCCAAACGCCGCGGCCGGGGCCTGGAAGGCCGGCTTGACGAGCTGATTGCCGGGGATGACGAGGCGCGGAGCCTGCTGCAGGAAGTGATCCATACCGCCCGCTGCCTGCCCGCCGACGGCTGGCACGGCCGGCTGATTGACGGCACCCCGTTCGGTCCGGCGGAAAACTTCCTCGCCCGCGTGCGCCAGCAGCTTTACGCCCGCACCGCCGGCAAGGAAGAGTATCATTCCATCGAATGCCCGCCGCTGCCGCCGGTGGAGGGATTGCAGGAAGCGGCCGGGGAACTGCTGACAGCTTTAAAGGCCCTGGTCGCGCCCATGAAAGCTTTAAGCGCCCGGCTGCTGAAAAAACTGGACCAGGAGGCGGACGAGCTGGACAGTGCGGAGCGCAACCGGCTGGAATCGCTCGCCCAGAGTATCAGCCGCCGCCGGGAAACGGTGGAATTCGGCTGGATCCCCATGCTGGACGTACTGGCGGGCCACAGCGACCCGGATCAGGAATTCGTTGACTGGTTCGAACTGGAACGCGCCCATGGCCGGGAAGTCAATGTCGGCTACTACCGCCACTGGGTCGACCCGAGCCTGCCCTTTGCCGGCACGGTGCTGAAAAGCGCGCAGGGGACTATGATCACCTCGGCGACGCTGCGGGACCGGCTGACCGAAAACCACAATCCCGATGTGGAATGGCATACCGCCGAGGTGCGGACCGGCGCCGCCCACCTGATCAGCCCGCCGCTGCGCCAGAGCCTGAATTCCCCGTTTGACTATCCGGCCCAGAGCCGCATCTTCATCGTCAATGACATGAACAAGCGCGATCTCAACCAGCTGGCGGCGGCCTATCGGGAACTGTTCCTCGCCGCTGACGGCGGCGCGCTCGGCCTGTTTACCGCCATCAGCCGGCTGCGCGGCGTATACCAGCGCCTGGCCGGGCCTTTGGAGGAAGCCGGCCTGCCGCTTTATGCCCAGCATATTGATCCGATCAATGTGGCGACCCTGGTGGATATTTTCCGCGAGGTGGAACACAGCTGCCTGCTCGGCACTGACGCCGTGCGCGACGGCATGGATGTGCCGGGACCGTCGCTCAGGCTGTGTGTGTTTGACAAGGTGCCCTGGCCGCGCCCGACCCTACTGCACAAAGCCCGGCGCAAGCGCTTCGGCGGCCAGGCCTATGACGACCTGATCACCCGGTTGCGCCTCAAGCAGGCCTACGGGCGACTGATCCGGCGGCAAAGCGACAAGGGCGTCTTTGTCATGCTGGACGGCGCCACCCCGTCGCGGCTGTTAAGCGCCTTTCCGGAAGGGGTGGAAGTGGAGCGGATCGGCCTCGCCGAGGCCATTCAAAAAACAAAAGAGTTTCTCAGCGAGACGTGAAGTCGGCGATTTTCGCTATGGCCGCATCCCAATTCTGCTCCGCCGTAAGGCCGCTGGCCTTGCGCGGCACCAGGTCATGGTTACCGTCCGGCAGCCACTCGATCGAAATCTGACCCGACAGGTTATAGCTTTCGACCGCTTCCCGGTTGCCCATGCTGTCCCGTTCCCCCTGCAGGATCAGGGCCGGGGTGTTGAGGCGTTCCAGATGTTCGGTACGCGGCTTGTCCGCTTTGCCGGGCGCATAGAAGGGATAACCGAGACAGATCAGGCCGGCGGGGGCAAGCTCATCGGCGATCAGGCTCGCCATGCGCCCGCCCATGCTCTTGCCGCCGATAAAGATTTTCCCTTGAAATCCAGCGCCTTCATAAATCTCACGCCATGACGTCAATAGTTTCGGCTGGCGGTCCGGCGGACGTTTCTTGCCGCTCTCCCGCCGCTCGGCCATATAGGGAAATTCAAAGCGCAGCACCCGCAGGCCCCTGTCGGCCAGCTTCTCGGCGAAATAGTCCATGAACGGACTGTCCATAGGCGCCCCGGCCCCGTGCGCCAGGATCACCAGGGTTTCCGCTTTTTCCGGGCCGTTCCACAAAACGGGCAGGTCGGCGATACACTGCATGTCTACTCCTTACTTCACAATCATATTAGCGCCGGTTTTGAGGGTTTCCGCCTGCTCGGCCCGAGGCGGGATCGTGACCCCCTTGGCAAAGGACGGACGCTCCTCTAGCCGATGTAGCCAGGCCTTGAGATTGGGAAAATCGTCGATTTCCAGCCCGGCCCAGGCATAACCGCGCACCCACGGCCAGGTGGCGATATCGGCGATGCTGAGCTCGCCGCAGATATAATCCTTGCCCTCAAGCTGCCCTTCCAGAACACCGTACAGGCGGAGCACCTCCTTCTGGTAGCGGTCGATGGCCGGCTGGATCTTTTCCGGGAAATAACGGAAGAACACATTGGCCTGGCCCTGCATGGGGCCGATGCCGCCCATCTGGAACATCAGCCACTGGATGACGTCATAACGACCCTTGGTGTCGGCTGGTATCAGTTTGCCGGTCTTTTCCGCCAGATAAAGCAGGATGGCGCCGGACTCAAAAATCGTCAGGTCGTCATTGCCCCGGTCGATGATCGCCGGCACGCGGCCGTTGGGATTGATTTTCAGATAGTCCGGCGATTTTTGCTCGTTCCTGTTGAAGTCCAGCTTGTGGACGGTGTAGGGCAGTCCGAGTTCCTCCAGCGCGATGGAAATCTTGTAGCCGTTGGGGGTGGCCGCTGTATAGAGGTCGATCATGGGATGCTCCTTTAAAGTAATTAACTGCTGTCGACTTTATCTGGCGTCCCATAGAAGCCGATCAACCACTTCACAAAAAGATGATCACAGCACGATAATCCTGCCGTCTTCCAGACCGACCGCCACCGACTGCAGGGACCGGCCGCGACAGGGACCGGCCATGCACAGGCCATCTTCCACCTGGAACAGGGCGCCGTGGAAATTGCACAGGAAGTATTGCCCGCTTTTTTCCGTGAACACCCCCTCTTTCAGGTTCAGCGGCACATACATATGCGGGCAGGCATTCTGGTAGGCAAAAATCTCGCCCCCGCGACGATAGACAAAGAACTCGAACGGCTCCTTGTCGGTGCCATATCTGAACTCCCGGCCCTTGCCGTCTTCAATGTCCGCCAGGGCACAGAGCACCGCACCGGCGCCCGGCCCATTGGCAACGTCACGGAGATAGATGTCGAACTCTTTGACGTCTGACATCACTTTTCGAGCCAGGTCCCCAGTACCGGATTAAACGGCAGGATCCGCACCTTGTCGAACAGGCCGGCTTTGGCGTAAGGGTCATTGGCCGCGAAGTTCTCCGCCGCCGCCGTGTTATGAACCTCGACGACAATCATGCTGCCACAGGGCTTTGGTTCATCTTCTTCAGTCAGAATTGGCCCAGCCAACTTTACTACGCCCGATTTCTCCGCATAGTCGAGATGATCGGGACGCACGGACATGCGCAGGTCCAGGCTGTCGGCCTTGTCATAGGCCAGGATTACAAAATGCATAAGAATTTCCTTTTAATCAGAACATCTCTTCCTTGCTGATGGGACGGCTGAGCAGTTCGCTAATAACGTCATCCAGCTTCTTGTCCCCGTGCAACAAATCATAAACCGCCTTGGCCACCGGCATATCGATTTTTTCCTCGGTGGCGATGCGGTAGAGGATTTCCGAGGTATAATAGCCCTCGGCCACGGTTTTGCGGTTTTTCATAATCTCGGCGATATCCTTGCCTTCGCCCAAGGCCATGCCCAGCGACATATTGCGGGACTGGGGCGAGGAACAGGTCAGGATCAGGTCGCCAAGGCCGGAGAGGCCAACCATGGTTTCCGGATCGGCGCCGCGGCTTTCGCCGAAACGGACCATCTCCGCCAGCGACCGGGTGATCAACGCCGCCCGGGCGTTTTCCCCCAGCTGCTTACCGGCCACCACACCGCAGGCGATGGCGAACACATTCTTGACCGCGCCGCCGATTTCGGCGCCGACCACGTCCCGGGACAGATAGGGCCGGAAGGTGGGCTGGCCGATGGCTTCCGCCAGCGACTGGGCCAGTTTCTGGTATTTGGAGGCAATGGTCACGGCTGTCGGCAGGCCCCTGGCGGCCTCGAGGGCGAAGCTTGGCCCGGACAACACAACAAGCGGGTTCTTGGGCATCACCTCCGCCATGACGTCACTGATCAGTTTGCCGCTGGACTGTTCGATCCCCTTGGAACAGAGCACCACCGGCACACTTTCCTTGAGCGTTTTTGACAGGTCGGCCGCGACGAGGCGGACAAACTGGGCCGGTGCCACCATCAGCAGGAAGTCCGGGGTATCCAGCTCGGCAAAATCGGCGACTGCTTTAATGTTAGACGGGATCTCCACACCGGGCAGGAACAGGCTGTTTTCCCGTTGCTCATTGATCGACGCCACCACTTCCGGCTCCCGGGCCCGGATCGTGACCTCGTTGCCGGCCCGCGCTGCGGTAATGGCCAGAGCGGTTCCCCAGGCACCGGCGCCCACAACTGCAATTTTTCCCATCTGACGTGTCCTTTATGGTTATTATTTTTAAACTTCAGGCCTTTACTCCGGCGCCAATGGCGGCCGGGGCGTCCGGATCCAGCGGCCAGCGCGCCCGGGCGCCGACAGAGAGGTCATCCACCTGCCCGAGGCGCAGCCGTTCCACCCCGGCCCAGGCGATCATCGCCCCGTTATCGGTACACAGTGCCGGCGGCGGGGCGACAATGGAAAAGCCGCGCTTGCCGCAGGCACGCTCCAGTCCCTCGCGCAGGTAGCTGTTGGCGGCAACGCCGCCCGCCACCACCAGAATATGCTGGTCCGCCTGATGTTGTTCAAGGAAAATATCCAGCGCCCGCGAGACCCGGTCGATAATCGCCTCGGTCAGCGCCAGCTGGAAATCAGCCGCCAGGTCATAGACATCCTGCTGGGTAATCTGTTGTCCCAGTTTCTCCACCTCGCGGCGCACCGCGGTCTTGAGGCCGGAGAAGGAAAAGTTGCAATCGGGCCGGCCCTTGAGCGGCCGCGGCAAATCGAACCGGCCGGGAGTGCCCAGTCTGGCGGCCTGTTCCACCGCCGGGCCGCCGGGATAGCCCAAGCCCAGCAGCTTGGCGGTCTTGTCAAAGGCTTCGCCCGCCGCATCGTCAATGGTGGTGCCGAGCCGCTGATACTGCCCGACGCCCTTGACCACCTGGATCTGGCAGTGGCCGCCACTAACCAGCAGCAGCAGATAGGGAAAGGCCACCTCTTCCGTCAGGCGCACTGACAGCGCGTGGCCCTCAAGGTGATTGATGCCCATGAAGGGAATATCGCAGGCCCCGGCAATGGCCTTGCCGGTCATCAGCCCGACCATCACCCCGCCGATCAGGCCGGGGCCGGAGGTGGCCGCCACCGCATCGAGGTCAGCAAAGCTCACGCCGGCCTTGTCCAGCGCCTCACGAATAATGTCGTCAAGATGATCGATATGGGAGCGGGCGGCAATTTCCGGCACCACGCCGCCGTAGGGCCGGTGCTCATCGAGCTGGGACATGACCACATTGGACAGGATGCGGCCGTCGCCGCTGACCACTGCCGCCGCCGTCTCGTCACAACTGGTTTCCAGCCCCAACACGAGAGGGATTTTCTGATCGGAATGTTCCGGATTATTAATTGCCATTTCCACTGGTACTGCTTTGGATTATATCCTACAAACACCTATATAAGGCGTTTGGCCGCAAGAAAAAAGGCTCTAACATCCGGGGACCGTCCGTGCAACAAAAGCTTGGAGAGAAAAACATCCGTATCGGCACACGGGGCAGCCAGCTTGCCCTGGCCCAGGCCCATGAGACCAAAGAGCGGCTGCTGGCCGCTCATCCCGACCTCCGCGAAGAACAGATCGAGATTGTCGTCATGTCGACCAAAGGCGACCGCATCCTTGATAGGCCGCTGGCGGAAATCGGCGGCAAGGGCCTGTTCACCGAAGAAATCGAAACTGCTTTGCTGGCCGGCGACCTGGACCTTGCCGTGCACAGCCTCAAAGATATGCCGACCGAACTGCCGGACGGGCTGGAGCTTGCCGCCTATCTCGAGCGCGAAGACGAGCGCGACGCTTTTATCTCCGCCAAGGCCAACAGCCTGTCGGACCTGCCGGCCGGCAGTGTGGTCGGCACCGCATCCCTGCGCCGCCAGGCCCAGACCCTGGCGCTCAGGCCCGACCTCAAGGTGATCACCTTCCGCGGCAATGTGCAGAGCCGGTTGCGCAAACTGGAAGCGGGCGAGGTGGACGCTACCTATCTGGCCATGGCCGGGCTCAACCGGCTGGCGCTGGAGGACGAGCGGGTCCATGCGCTGGCCATCGACGAGTTGCTGCCCGCCGTCGCCCAGGGCGCCATCTGTATCGAGATCGCCAGTGATAACGCCCACGCCCGCGCCCTGGTGGCACCACTGAACCATGCCCCCACCGAACAGCGGGTAGTGGCCGAGCGCGCCTTCCTCAATGAACTTGACGGCTCCTGCCGCACCCCCATTGCCGGCCTCGCCACCCTCGACGGTGACCGGCTGCATCTGCAGGGACGGCTGCTGGACCTGGACGGCACGGAAATGTATGAAGACAGCCTCGACGGCCCGGCCAGTGAGGCAGAGCGGATCGGCCGCGAGCTGGGCCGCAAACTGAAGGCTGCCGCCGGGCCCGCCTTTTTCGACAAACTGAAAGCAGCGGGCGGGGCCTGAGGTCATGCGGTTCCTGCTGACACGCCCCCTGCACGACAGCCGCATCCTGGCGCATCTGCTGGAGGCCCGGGACCATGAGGCGGTGATCGAACCGATGATGGAAGTCCGCTGCCGGCCCTTCGAGCCGCCGACCGACCCCACCAGCTATCAGGCGGTGATCTTCACCAGCGCCAACGGCGTGCGTGCCTTCCGCCATCATTTTCCCGACAGTATCCTGCCGGTCTATGCCGTCGGTCCGGCCACCGCAACGGCAGCCCGCGAGGCCGGCTTCAGCGACATCACATCCGGCAGCCGGGATGTGGAAAAGTTGGCCCAATTGATCGCAAATGATCCCGAGCTGGACAACAGCCGGCCAGTGTTGCATGTGGCGGGCACCCATGTCGCCGGCGAGTTGAAAAAGTTGCTGCAGAAAGTTGGCATCGAGCTCGAGCGCTGGGTACTCTATGAGGCGGAAAAAGTGAACCAACTTTCCGGCACTACTCTGGAAATGTTGGATCAGGGGAAAATCGACGCCATCCCCTTTTTCTCGCCGCGCACGGCGCGGATCTTCCTGGAGCTGGTGCGCGCCGCCGGGCGGGAAGAGACATTGAACCAGATCAAGGCGCTTTGTCTTAGTGCTGCCATACTGGATGTGATACAGTCGGTGAACTGGCAGGCAATCCGGGTGGCGCCGGAGCCGAACCAGAACAGCCTGTTCAGGGAAATAAATATAGAGCTTGAGGAAATTTGACCATGGCCGAGAACAATTCCCCAGATATGGAGAGCTCAACGGACAAGAAACCGGAAGCCGGCGCCGCGGAAGCCGCCACACCGGGCGCGGGAAAAACTGCAGCGCCCAAACCGGCTCCAAAATCCGCAGCCAGGGCCAACTGGTCGCTTCGGATTCTGATCCTCATCCTGTTGTTCCTGGCCGGCGGCGCGGCCACCCTCTATTTCCTGCCCTGGCTGGAAGGCCGCCTGCCGATCCTCACCCAGTGGACCGGCCACAGCCCGGCGGCAACCCCGGACCTGTCTGCCCTCAGCGATCTCGAAGCCCGGGTTGACCGCCAGGACCAGGCCATTGCCGCGCTGGAGGAACGGGCAAGAGGCTTTAACCTGAAACTGCAGCAGCTGGCCGAAGCCGGCGGCGCCGAACCGACGGCGGAACTGCTGAGCCGGATTGAAAAACTGGAACAACAGCCGGTGGCGGCAAAAAGCGCGGAAAAAACGGAAGGCGACCTGTCCCAGTCGGCCCGCATCGACATGCTGCTTGGTCGTATGAGCCAACTTGAAGCCTCCTTCGTGCCCCTGAGCAAGAACCTGATTGAGGCCCGGCAGGCGGAAGAAGAGCGGGCCGCCCTCAGTGCCGAAAACAGCCGTCAGAATGATCTGCTCAGCCAACTGGAAAGTCGTCTGGCGCAGGTGGAGGCCTTTGCCGCCAAGGGCAATCGCGGCGCCTCGCTGGCCTTCAGCCTGAGCCGGCTCCGGGATAAAGTTGTCTCTGGCGATGCCTATGCTGAAGAGCTGGCCACTTTCCAGAACCTGCTCGCCGGCACCAGCCTGGCCGACAACAGCGCCCTGCAACAGGCGCTCGGCACCCTGGAGGGGCGGGCGGAAACCGGCCTGACCAATGCCATGGAGCTGAGGGAAAAATTTGAACGCCTGATCCCGGCCCTGATCCGGGCGGAACAGACCACGGCCGACGCCGGCTGGTGGCAGAAGGTGCTGGACAGCTTCCGCAACCTGATTACCATCCGCGACAAGGACGCCACCGCCGGAGAAGCCTTTGACGCCCTGCTGCGCCGGCTGGAGGAAAATCTCGCCGCCCTCGACCTCGAAGATGCGCTGGCACTGGCGGAAAAACTGCCGAAACGGGTGCAGGAGGTTTTGAAGGACTGGATGTTCGAGGCGGAACTGTGGCTCAACTCCCGCGAGGCCCTGGCCGAGATCGAGAAAGTGGCCGGTGAGAACCTGCTCGACATCCCCGCCGCCAAAACGGACAGCACGTCGGAGGAAACCAGCCTATGACCCGCCTGACCTTTTATATTATCCTCGGCGTGCTGATTGCGCTCGGCGCCGCCTGGGTGGTGGCCCAGCCCGGCGACATGGTTCTGACCTGGCGCAGCTGGGAACTCAGGATGTCCTTCGCCACTCTGGCGATCATTGGCCTGCTGTACAGTGCGGCCCTGTGGCTGCTGTGCCGTTTCTGGCGCGCCCTGCGCAACGTCAATCCGTTCAACTCCCCGGCCCGCCAGGCTGCCCGCCGCCGCCGGGGCCACGCCGAACTGGACCGCGGCTGGTCGGCGCTCGCGCTCGGCGATGAAGTCGCCGCCCTGAGGCATGCCCGCCATGCCAAAGTGGACCTGCCGGAAGAAAACGGTCCGCTGCTGCTGCTGAGCCACGTTGAGGCGGAAAAGCGCCGGGTGGCGATCCTCGAGGACCTGCGCGCCAAGCCGGAAACCGCGCCTTATGCCCTCAACACCCTGCTCGATGAGGCCATGGAGGAAGAAGACTATGTGCTGGCCCTGTCGCTGGCGCGGGAGCTCACAGCGCTGGCGCCCACCAACCGGCGCATCCTCAAGAAACTGTTTGATATCGAGGTCCATCACGGCAAATGGGAAGCGGCGTCGGAGACCCTGAAAACTGCGCGCAGGAACAAGGCCCTGGAAGCCGCGGAGGTTGCCCACCTGGACGCGCTGCTGTCCTATGTCCAGGGTGTGGAGGCGGATGTCTCCGGCCAGCGCGGCGACGCCCTCGATCTGGCGCTGGATGCCCAGAAAAAGGACGCCTCCTTTGCCCCGGCGGCCCAGCTCGCCGCCCGCATCCTGCTCAGTCGCAAAGACGGCGGCCGGGCCCGCAAGGTGCTGGAAAAAGCCTGGAAAGAGCATCCCCTGCCGGAACTGGCCGAGCTGTTCCTCGAACTCGAGCCCATGGAAAGCCCGACCGAGCGGCTGCGCCGCGTGCAGCAGTTCATCAAACTCAATCCCGACCACCGCGAAAGCCTGCTGCTGCTCGCCGGCCAGGCCATCGAGGCCCAGCACTGGCCGGAAGCGCGCCAGGCGCTGGACCGGCTGGTGAAAGAGGACCGGGCCACGGTCAGGACCTATAACCTGTTTGCCCGGCTCGAGCAGAAACAGAAGAAGGACCAGATCGCAGCCGAGAAATATCTGGAGAAGGCACTGACTGCAAAGCGCGACGGTCACTGGCATTGTTCCGAGTGCGGCCACCAGCCCCGGCATTATACCGCCAACTGCCCCGACTGCGACCAGTTCGACGGGCTTGAGTGGGTGGAGTAAACGCCGACCGGCGGCTCACGAAAAAAGCGCGGACAGGCTGATTTTTGCTCTTGTGCAGTCCCTCGAAACTGCTTATTTTACCGCCCGGTTATGAAGCTAACCGGGGTGTGTCATTCGCGCTCGCGCGAACCACACCCCTTCTTCACCGGCCATAAAACCGGCAAGTCACCCCGGGCCGCTGTAGCTCAGTTGGTAGAGCAACGCATTCGTAATGCGTGGGTCGTAGGTTCAAGTCCTATCAGCGGCACCATCTTTCCTTCCGCTCAGGCGGCCAGGTTGACAATGTCCTGCTTCGCCGCCGCGATCGCTTGCTCGGCATTTTCCGGGCTGACGGCCACGCCCTCGGCGCGGATGAATTCCACGTCGGTAATCCCGAAAAAGCCGAATACCGTCTTGAGGTAGCTTTCCTGGTGATCCAGGGCGGCGAGGCCGCTGTCTTCGCCGTAATAGCCGCCGCGGGTCGAGGCCACAATCACCCGCTTGCCGCCGGCCAGGCCCTCGGGGCCGTTTTCCGTATAGTGGAAAGTCTTGCCCGCCACCGCCACCCGGTCGATCCAGCTTTTCAGCTGGGCCGGGATGGAGAAATTATACATGGGGGCGCCGATCACCACCACATCGGCGGCGAGGAACTCCTCCACCGTCTGCGCGCCCATGCCCTGTTCCGTTTCATCGCTGAAGGAAGCGCTGGAGAGATAGGCAAAGGGCTCGCGGTCCAGGTCATAATAGGTGACATCAAGGCTGCCGTTGTCCTGTTTCAGCCGCTCAACAATGGCCGCCGTCAGCTGGCGGGAAACGGATTTGTCGCTCATGATGCTTGAATCAATATGCAGAAGTTTCATCGCTCTATCCTTTCCGTGATCCTTCACAATCTGTCTGTATCGTCTCTATCGGCAGAAGATATAGATATTCTGTTAAATTGATAATATACTCATATCGAAAATTACTCATTCCATTAGGTTAATAATAAGCGATACTCGGCCCATGGATCATCTGTCCCGCATCAGCATCTTTATCGAGGTCGCCCGGCAGGAAAGCTTCGCCGGGGCCGCGCGCACCCTCGGCATCACCAGTTCGGCGGTCTCGAAACAGGTCCAGAACCTGGAACATACCCTGAAAGTGAAGCTGCTCAACCGGACCACCCGGCGGGTGTCGCTGACCGAGGAAGGGGCGCTGTTCTATGAGCGGGCGAGCCGGGCCCTGGAGGACATCCGCGAAGTCACCGAGCAGCTCAACGAACTCAAGACCACCCCCCGCGGCCGGCTGCGGGTCAATGTGCCCATGGCTTTTGGCAACAGCTACCTGAAGGGGCCGATCGCCGCCTTTGCGGTGAAACATCCGGAAGTCACCCTGGACGTCGCCTTCGACGACCGGCTGATCAATATCGCCGAGGAGGATTATGATGTGGTGGTCCGCATTGGCGTGCTGGAGGATTCGAGCCTGATCGCGCGCAAGCTGGCCGCCTGTCCGATGGTGGTCTGCGCCAGTTCCGACTATCTTGAACGACATGGCACCCCGCAAACCCCGGAAGAGCTGGTCCGGCACAATGTGCTGGCCTATACCCGCAACAAGGGGGCCCACGACTGGCGCTACAAGGGGCCGGACGGCCGGGAAGGCACCGTCAGCCTCACCAGTACGTTCCGGGCGGATAATGCCGCGATGATGATCGAAGCCGCCTGCCAGGGCATCGGCATTATGATTACGCCGGCTTTTTACCTGAGCGACAAAATCTCAAGCGGTCAGCTGGTGCCGCTGCTGGAGGGCTATACTTCCCGGCCGGAACGCAACCTGTACGCCATCTTCCAGCCCAACCGGTTCCTGTCGACCCGGCTTCGGCTGTTTGTCGATTATATAGCAAAATGTTGCGAACGGGATTTCCCGATGACGGCGGCGTAAACCGCCCGGCGTCAGATCCCGCCCCCTTAAATCCCGCCTCCCTAAATTCCACCCATGCAGAGGTATTTCAGTTCCAGGTAATCGTCGAGGCCATAGCGGGAGCCCTCACGGCCGATGCCGCTTTCCTTGACCCCACCGAACGGCGCCGCCTCGTTGGAAATAATGCCTTCATTGATGCCGACCATGCCGTACTCGAGCGCCTCGCTGACGCGCCAGACCCGGCCCATGTCCCGGGCATAGAAATAGGAGGCGAGGCCGAACGGCGTGTCATTGGCCATCTCGATGGCTTCCTGCTCGGTGCCAAAGCGATAGAGCGGCGCCACCGGACCGAAAATTTCCTCGTTGAAGATGTCCATTTCCGCGGTCACATTGGTCAGGATCGTCGGGGTATAAAACTGGCTGTCGCCGTCGGTGCCGACGCCACCGGCCAGCGCCGTCGCCCCCTTGTCCAGGGCGTCGCGCACCAGGCCGTTCACCTTGGCCAGGGCCGCCCGGTTGATCAGCGGCCCCACATTGGCGCCTTCCACGGTATAGGCGCCGGTTTTAAGCCCGGCGACAGCCTCGGCCAGCTTGTCAGCAAAAGCGTCATAGACCCCGTCCTGCACCAGGAGGCGATTGGCGCAAACGCAGGTCTGGCCGGCGTTGCGATATTTACTGGCCATAGCGCCGGCCACCGCCGCATCCAGATCGGCGTCATCAAACACAATGAACGGCGCATTGCCGCCCAGCTCCATGGACACTTTCTTGACCGTGCTGGCCGACTGCTCCATCAGCAGCTTGCCGACCCGGGTGGAACCGGTGAAACTGATCTTGCGCACGCTGGGATTTGACGTCATGACACCGCCGATGACCGCCGCATCGGTGCCGCAGACCACACTGAACACCCCGGCCGGGTAACCGGCCTGTTCCGCAAGCTCTGCCAGGGCCAGGGCGGACAGCGGCGTTTCCTCGCTGGGTTTGACCACAATGGGACAACCCACCGCCAGCGCCGGCGCCACCTTGCGGGTGATCATGGCGCTGGGGAAGTTCCAGGGGGTGATCGCGGCCACCACGCCGACCGGCTGCTTGAGGGTGATGATGCGTTTGTCGTTGGCAAAGGTCGGGATCACGTCGCCGTAGGCGCGTTTGGCTTCTTCTGCATACCATTCCAGATAGGAGGCGCCGTAGGCGATCTCGCCCCGGGATTCCGCCAGCGGCTTGCCCTGTTCGGCGCTGAGGATCACCGCCAGGTCTTCCTGGTTATCCATGATCAGCTGGTGCCAGCGCCTGAGCAGGGCCGCCCGCTCCTTGGCCGTGGTCATTTTAAAGCTGGCGAACGCCTGTTGCGCCGCGGAGATGGCGCGGGCCGTCTCGGCCGCGCCGCAATCGGCCGCCCGGGCGAGCTCGGCGCCGGTGGCCGGATCGGTGACAACAAATTCCCTGCCGTCATCGGCGTCACACCATTGGCCGTTGATATAGGATTTGGTGCGGATCAGGGTCTGGTTCTTGAGTTCCATGAGAGGCCTCCCGGGGAAAAATATTGACGTCAAATCTCAGACAACCGACCCTAAACGATAACGGCCGGACAATACAATATTTATGTCGGCCTTTTATCCAATCATCAATGAGGTGACGACTATAGCCCGATCAGCGGCTGGGCGATGCGGGCGATCAGGGAATTGAACCGGAGCGGCGCTTCGGTCAAGACCAGGCAGATACAATCCTCGCCGGGATCAATTACCGGCTGATGGATTTTATCGTCATCGGCCAGGTCCATGTCGCCCGGACCGAAACTCTCGGCGCCGCAGTGGTAACGGCCGCGGAGCACCAGGGTCATCTCCACGCCGCGGTGGCCATGCTCGGGAATGGTGATCCCGCCCGTGGCGCGCAGCAGCCACAGCCGCTCGCCACGGGGCCCGGTCCAGAGCCGGACATTTTTCAGGCCCGGCCCCATGAAACGCCAGTCAAGATCCTCGAGCCCGCACCCGAGATAATCGGCCAGGGGCGCCGGCAAGCCGGTAATCTTGACCTGCGGACGTTCTTCCGGTTCCGCTTCCGGCAGCCGGGAGAGGATTTTATCCAGCAGGCCGTCACTCACCGGCATTGTTGCAGATGTCTCCAGCAGGGCGCCGCCGACCGCCTCGGCTTCACTGACCTTGCGGCGGACTTCCGGACGCATGGCGGCCTGGGTGGCAACCAGCAGGGCGTGCCCCTGATCAAGGCCGCCGGCCGCATAGGACAGAATCCATTCGTCTGTAACCAGAGCGTTACTCATATTATCGTCTCTCTGTGTTCCCCAAGCGACTGTCTCAATTTGCTGACCGCCAGCCGGATCCTCGATTTCACCGTCCCCAGCGGCAGGCCCAGCGCCTCGGCGACTTCGGTATGGGACATTTCCTCCAGGAAGGCCTTGGAAATCACCTCGCTCAGTTCGGGCCGGAGACTGTCTATGGCCTGCCGCACCGCGTCCGCGGTCTGGCCGGCGGCCACCAGTTCATCGGTTTCATTATCGTCAACCATCTGCGGCAGATGATCGTCTGCATCGAGCTCAATCACTTTCTGCCGCCTGATTTTGTCGATGTGGCTGTTGCGGGCCACGGTAAAGATCCAGGTAGAGACCCGGGCTTTCGCCGCGTTATAGCTGCCGGCCTTGCGCCAGATCTTGAGCATGACCTCCTGCAGCAGGTCTTCCGCGGCCTGTTCATCGAGCTTGCGGCCCATGAGGAAACTCTTCAGCCGCGGAGCGAACAGCTCATACAGGCAGACAAAGGCGTCGCGGTCGCGATGGGTCGCAATCCGCTCCAGCAGTCTGGCTCCTTCCTCCTGATCCCGGTCCCCGGTAATGGCTTTTTTCTCCAGCGGGAAAATTTTGTCCCTTCGCTTGACGGGTGGATTTTTTGCCCCGGGGCGACGTGCCAGAAGCTGGCTCGGTATCTCTGCCACAGCACTTAACGTCATAACAGTGGTACGATGCGGCACCCACCCCGGATCACAAAGCGGCAAAATATTTCCGCCCTGAATCTGATCTGCCTGCAAGCCTATCCCGTAACAGAGTGGCCTGCAATAAATTGTGGGCCTGGGTTGCATGTATATAGCGCGCCGACAGAAATTTCCCGCCTTACCGTCAATGCGTATCCCTGTGCCATATTGCAAACAGGCGGGGGAGGGTGTAAGGCTGGAGCATGGACAAGAAAATGAAACTGATTATCGGCATCGCCGGCGCCAGCGGCGTCATTTACGGTATCCGGCTGCTGGAAGCGCTACGGGAGCTGGACCAGGTGGAAAGCCATCTGGTGATGAGCAACACCGGGCGCATGAATATCGGCCTCGAGACCGACTATGACGTGAAGAATGTCGAGGCCCTGGCCGATGCGGTGCATAAAAATTCCAACATGGCCGCCAGTATCGCCAGCGGCTCGTTCCGGGCGGACGGCATGATTGTCGCCGCCTGCGCCATGAAAACCCTGTCGGATATTGTGCACTCGCGCGCCGACACCCTGCTGACCCGGGCCGCCGACGTGACGCTCAAGGAACAGCGCCGGCTGGTGATTATGCCGCGGGAAACGCCGCTGCACACCGGCCACTGCAAGCTGATGTATGAGGCCAGCCTGCTGGGCGCGGTGATCGCCCCGCCGATGCCCGCCTTTTACACAAATCCGCAAACGATTGATGACATCATCAATCATTCGGTGGGGCGGGTACTCGACCTGTTCGACCTGGACACCGACCTGGTCACCCGCTGGCAGGGCCCTACGGAATAAATAAAACCATGAACGACGCCCCCGACACCAAAGCCTACTCCCCGCAAGGGGAGGTAACCGAACGGCGCCGCAACCGCAGCTTTGCCTGGTTGCTCGGCGGCGGCTTCATCAGCCTGCTGGGGGACCAGTTTTCCCTGATCGGCCTGCCGTGGCTGACCCTGAAGCTGACCGGCGATCCCTTGGCCCTCGGCCTGATGATGGCCACCATCGGCCTGCCCCGGGCCGCCTTTATCCTGATGGGTGGGGCCTTTGTCGATAAATTCTCGCCCAAGAAGGTGCTGCTGATTTCAAAATATATAAGCACGCTGCTCTTGGGGAGTTTGGCCTATCTGATTTACACCGAGTTGCTGACCCTGCCGATGCTCTACGGACTTGCCGCCGGTATCGGCCTCGCCAGCGCCTTTGCCTTCCCGGCCGGCCCGGCGATGCTGCCCTTTGTGGTCAAGCGGGAACGGCTTCCCAAGGCCAACAGCCTGATGATGGGTATGCGCCAGGTCAGCATGTTCATCGGTCCCATGTTGGCGGGCCTGATCATTGCCGGCAGTGATAATTCGGCGAGCGCCGACTCTGCAGCCATGGAAGATGTGACCGGCCTCGCCCTAGTCTTCGCTCTCGACAGCTTGAGTTTCCTGCTTTCGGCCCTGACTCTCTTTATGGTCAGGGTGAAGGTCAAGGAGACCCCGGCATCGGGAAATGTTTTCGCCCTCTTGTTTGAAGGCATTTTGAATGTGCTGAAAGACGTGGAGCTGAGAAGCATGATGCTCTATGTCGGCCTGATCCAGATTTTTTCCATCGGTCCGATCCAGGTTGGCATGCCGGTGCTGGCGGAAAGCCGCCTTGATGGGGGCGCCGCCGCCTACGGCACCCTGATGGCCTTCAACGGGATCGGCATCCTGACAGGACTCATCCTGTCCGGCACAAAATGGTCACCCCCGTTCAAAACCCTGGGTGCACTGGTGCTCAGCGTGGATTTTATCCTCGGGCTTTCCCTGGCCGGGTTCGGCCAGATCACCAGCACCCTGACCGGCAGCATCTGGATGGCCATCGTCGGCATCTTGATCGGCTTCGTCCAGGTCAGGTTCTTTTCCTGGATCCAGCAAAGAACCCCGGAAGAAAAAATGGGCCGGGTCATGAGCCTGTTCCAGCTTATCGTCATGGGGTTGTCGCCGCTGTCCGCCTCGGTCGCAGGCTGGATCCTGGTCCGGGTCGACGTCAGCTGGCTGTTCATCGGCTGCGGCACAATCCTGAGCCTGATCGCTGTGACCTCCATGTTTATTCCTACGATCCGCAACGCCGGCAGGGCAAAGTAAAATCATCCATAAAAAAGGCCTCCAGTCGGAGGCCTTTTCTTTTTGATTTCTAGTCAGATTAGGCGCTGAGGCGCTGCTTGGCCTGCTCGCGCTCTGATTCCAGAGCCCGGGGCAGATGCTCGCCCATTTTCTCGAAGTGGCTGATCACCTCTTCCACTTCCCGCTCCAGGCCTTCAAGCTCATAGGCCATTACTTTATCAAAAGACTCCTGGTCGAATTCAAGGCCGCTCCAGTTCAGGTCACCAAAGGACGGGATATCGCCCAGCGGTCCGGCTTCGGCATTCTTTTCCTGCCTGATGCGGCCGATGATCCATTCCAGCACCCGCATGTTCTGGCCGAAACCGGGCCACAGGAACTTGCCTTCCTCGTCCTTGCGGAACCAGTTGACCCGGAAGATCTTCGGCAGGTGTGCAACCTTGTCTTTCATGCTGAGCCAGTGGTTCCAATAGTCGCCCATGTTGTAGCCGCAGAAGGGCAGCATGGCCATGGGATCGCGGCGAATGGCGGCCTGGTTGTCGGCCGCGGCAGTGGCTTCGGAGCCCATGGTTGCCGCCATATAGACACCCTGCTCCCAGCTCGAGGCTTCATAGACCAGCGGGAAGTTTGTGCTCAGGCGGCCACCGAAAATAAAGGCGTCGATCGGCACACCGTTGGGGTCTTCCCAGTTGGGGTCGATGCTCGGGCACTGGCTGGCCGGGGCGGTAAAGCGGGCGTTGGGATGAGCCGCCGGACGATCGCTGTCCGGTGTCCAGTCATTGCCCTGCCAGTCGATCAGGTGCGCCGGGGCGTCGCCCATGCCTTCCCACCAGACGTCGCCGTCATCGGTCAGCGCCACATTGGTGAAGATGGTGTTGGAGGCAATGGTCTCCATGGCGGCCGGGTTGGACTTGTATGAGGTCCCCGGGGCCACGCCGAAGAAACCGGCTTCCGGGTTGATGGCGTAGAGTTTGCCGTCTTCTTTCGGCTTGATCCAGGCGATATCGTCACCGACGGTCCAGACTTTCCAGCCTTCATAGCCTTTCGGCGGGATCAGCATGGCCAGGTTGGTCTTGCCGCAGGCGCTCGGGAAAGCGCCGGTCACATAGGTTTTCTCGCCCTGCGGATTTTCAATACCGACGATCAGCATATGTTCGGCGAGCCAGCCCTCGTCGCGAGCCATCACGGAAGCGATCCGCAGGGCAACACATTTCTTGCCCAACAGGGCGTTGCCGCCGTAACCGGAACCATAGGACCAGACTTCGCGGGTTTCCGGGAAGTGGGTGATATAGCGGTTGTCCGGATCACAGGGCCAGGCCACATCCTGCTCGCCCTGTTCCAGCGGATGGCCGACAGAATGAAGGCAACGGATGAAATTGCCGTTGCCAAGAATATCCAGAACCTTGCTGCCGATGCGGGCCATAATATACATATTGACCACCACATAGGGAGAGTCGGTCAGCTGCACGCCGATCTGGGCAATGTCTGATCCCAGCGGTCCCATGCTGAAGGGAATGACATACATGGTACGGCCATGCATGCAGCCTTTGTAGAAGCCTTCCATCTCGGCGCGCAGTGCCTTCGGTTCGCGCCAGTTGTTGGTCGGGCCGGCATCTTCTTCTTTTTCACTGGCGATAAAAGTGCGGTCTTCGACACGGGCCACATCCCGCGGGTCGGAACGACAGAGGAAAGATCCCGGCCGCTTTTCTTCATTCAGCTTGATAAAGACGCCCTGATCAACCAGTTCCTGACACAGCCTGTCATATTCTTCCTTGGAACCGTCACACCAGTAAATGTCTTTCGGTTCACACAGGGTGGCCAGTTCTTCCACCCACGAGATGAGGGCCTGGTTGGTCACATTCTCAGGTACATTCAAATTCATTCGTCCGTTTCCCTACAGCTTTGAG
The DNA here is from genome assembly GCF_006385175.1 of Emcibacter nanhaiensis. Taxonomy (NCBI): domain Bacteria; kingdom Pseudomonadati; phylum Pseudomonadota; class Alphaproteobacteria; order Emcibacterales; family Emcibacteraceae; genus Emcibacter; species Emcibacter nanhaiensis. The sequence goes on along the minus strand of NZ_VFIY01000005.1, from coordinate 95,668 downwards.
CAAGAATTTGGTGAAATTCTCTAAAACAATAAAAGGGAGAAGCCAGTAGCGGAAAAGACCGGTCTGCCGGCCGGGCATATAAAAGTACGCGGCCAGTAAGTTCTCCCATTGCAGCATATATAGATTTCGTCACATCACGGGGTTAAATTGTCCGCTCCCACTGGACAGCCCTGCTTCTGAGGCAGACGAAAAATAATCATACATACTCACGATCTTCTAAGCCATGGCCAGACTATATGTCAAGGAAGACTCGACCCAAATAAACCTCGCTTTTCCGCCATTAAGGTTAACCGGCGCCCCCACGTAACCGTAACACCGGAAAACAGGGACGCCTATCATATTAGTTTCACATTGGCGTTCTACCGATAACCTGAACAGTAATAAGTGTCAGGGACGTCCAATGAAACAGGTCTACCAGGAGTATCTATCGCAGGACAATGGACAGAACCGGCGGCGGCGCAAGGTCGCTCTTTTCTCCGGCAACTATAATTATATCAAGGATGGTGCTGCCCTGGCGCTGAACCGGCTGGTGGCCTATCTCGAACGCAAGGGTTTTGAGGTGCTGGTCTTTTCACCGACCACCGACACGCCGGCGATCCGCGATTATGCGGGCACTGTGGTTTCCGTTCCCTCCATCCCGGTGCCGGGTCGCGGCGAATACCGGATCGGCCTTGGCCTGACCAGATCGGTGCGCGAACGGCTGGACGACTTTGATCCGGACATTATCCATTTGTCCGCTCCCGATTACCTGGGATATTCCGCCCAGAAATACGGCCTGGAAAACGGCCTGCCTGTGGTGGCCTCCTTCCATACCCGCTATGAAACCTATCTCCGTTATTACGGACTGGGCTGGGCGGAAAAATATCTGCTCAAATACCTGCGTTACTTCTACCAGCGGTGTGACCATGTCTATGTGCCGACAGAGTCCGTTGCCGAAATCCTGCGGGGAACTGACCTGGCCCGGGATATCCGGATCTGGAGCCGCGGTGTGGAAACCAATCTGTTCACCCCGGAAAGGCGCGATCTTAACTGGCGCCAGTCGCTGGGCATCCAGAACAATGAAATCGTCATTTCCTTTGTCGGCCGGCTGGTACTGGAAAAAGGCCTGGATGTGCTGGCTGATTTTTCCAGGCGGCTGGAGCGGCGCGGCCTGGCCCACCGCATTCTGGTGGTCGGCGACGGCCCGGCCCGGGGCAAACTGGAAAAAATGCTGCCCGAGGCCATTTTCACCGGATTCCTGCACAAGGAGGAACTGGCCCGGGCCTATGCTTCCTCGGACATCTTCTTCAATCCCAGCGTCACCGAAGCCTTCGGCAATGTCACCCTGGAGGCCATGGCCTGCGGTGTGCCCACCATCTGCGCCGACGCCAGCGGCAGCCGCTGCCTGGTCAAACATGAAGAGACCGGCTTTCTGGTCGATCCGGCAGACCGGGAAGGCTATGTGGACGCCGCCGAACAGCTGATCAGTTCCGCCAACCTGCGTACCGTCATGCGCCTGGCCGCCCGGGTCAACGCCCTGCGCCATGACTGGGAAAATGTCATGCGGGTGCTGCTGGGGCACTATATTGAAATCCTCGACCTGCCGGAAGAAACCCGGGAACAGGTCATCCCGGCGATCCCCATTGCCGCCGATCCGCTGCCGGGACACCTTCCGTCATGAAGCTGGTGGACATTGCCGAATTCTACAGCGACCAGGGCGGCGGTGTCCGCACCTATATCCAGCAGAAGCTGGCCGCGGCGAAAGTAGCCGGACATGACTGCCTGATCATTGCCCCGGGTCCCGAGACCCGCGAGGAACAACGTGACGGCGGACGCATCCAGTGGGTGGAAGCGCCGCCCATCCCGGTGGACAAACGCTATCACCTGTTCTGGAAAGCGGAGGAAATTCACCGCATCCTCGAGCGCGAACAGCCCGATGTGGTGGAAGGCTCCTCGCCCTGGCGCGGCGGCTGGATCGCCGCCACATGGCAGGACAAGCGGCCGCGCCCGGCAATAAAGAGCTTTTTCTTCCACCAGGACCCGGTGGCGGTTTATCCCCATACTTTTCTCGACCGCTTTATGAGTACGGACAGCGTCGATGCACTGTTTTTCTGGTTCTGGGCTTACCTGCGCAAACTGGGCCGGAAGTTCGACACCACCATTGTCGCCGGCGACTGGCTGGCCGAGCGGCTGCAACAACACGGGCTTGGCAATGCCCATGCCATCCCCCTCGGTATCGACGCCAGCGCCTTTTCCCCGGACAAGGGCTCGGAAGAGCTGCGCCGGGAGCTGCTGAAAAAATGCGGCATCAGCGATCCGGACGGCAAGCTGTTTATCTCGGTCAGCCGCCATCACCCGGAAAAGCGCATCGGCTGCCTGATCAGGGCGATCGACCGGGTCAACCGGGTGCGTCCGGTGGGGCTCTACCTGATCGGCGACGGCCCGGCCCGCACATCGGTTGACCGGCTGGCCCGCCGCCACAAGGGAACCTGTGTCGCCGGCTTTACCAAAGACCGGGACCAGCTGGCCAGAATCCTCGCCAGCGCCGACGGCATGCTGCACGGCAGCGCCGCCGAAACCTATGGCCTGGTGATCGCCGAGGGCCTGTGTGCCGGCCTGCCGCTGGTGGTGCCGAACCTCGGCGGCGCCGCCGACCTGGCTCGGCCGGACTATGCGGAATTCTATAAAGCCGGCGATGTTGCCGGCTGCACCGACGCCCTGCACCGCTTCCTGCTGCGGGACCCCGCGACAATGCGCCAGGCGGCCGGAGAGGCGGCAAAACAAAAAGTCATTCCGCCGGAGGAGCATTTCCGGCGGCTGTTCGCACACTATGAACAGCTGATCAAAAAGAAGCGAGACCCTGCAGAACATGACTGACAACAAGACCCGGCCGCTGAAGATTGATGTTCTGATGCTGGCCACGCCGAACATCGATTATTATGCCAAGGAAACCGTGGCCCAGTGGCAGCGCTATTGTGACCGCCATGGCTATACTTTCATTGTCTGCCGGGAACAGCTGATACCGGACATGCACATCAACTGGAGCATGATCGAGATGATGCGCCGCCGGTTCAGCCAAAGCGACGCCGACTGGCTGGTCAAGGTGGATGCCGACAGTATCATCCTGCGCGAAGAGGTCGGGTTTGAAGATATCCTCGCGCGTCACCCGGGCAGGGACATTTATTTCCCGGCCGATATTTCCAGTTATCTCAATATCCCGCTGCCGCTCAATCTGCGCGGCGCCGTGAAATACGGCACCCTGTTCCTGCCCAACGCCGGTTTCTGCATCATCCGCAACAACGAACTGGGCGAAGAATTTTTCACCCGCTGGCTGGAGCTGGCCCGGGGCGAACTGGCCCACCTGGCCGACCGGCATCCGCGCAACCAGAATGTCCTGTGGGAAGGGCTGTTCCGGCAGTATCGTGAACACATTCATCTGCTGAAAAAAGAAATCCTCCGGGTCGGCGCCGCCCCGCTGCTGGAGAAATTCCTCATTTCCACCGAAGACGCCGTCATCCTGCATGACAAGCAGCTGACCATGAAACCCGCGAGCGCGGATTGAACGGCCCATGACCGAAGAAAAAGTGACAGGCCTGAAGAAGCTGGGACAGACGCTGCACACCCATCTGCAGAAGCCCCGGGTGCGCCAGGGTCTGAAACTTCTGCAATGGCTGATGACCGGCCTGATCTTCCTCTATCTGATCTTTCGGGTCGAACAGATCGGCTGGGCCGAGGTGCGCCATGCCCTGCCCGCCGCGCCGCTGTTCTACCTGCTGTTTTTTGTCATCTACCTGTGCCAGCCGGCCAGCGAACTTTTGATTTACCGGCTGATCTGGAACGTGGGCCTGTGGCGCTGCTTCCCGGTTTTTGTGCGCAAAAAAATCTTCAATACCGGGGTCATGGGCTATTCCGGAGAAGCCTATCTCTGCTTCTGGGCGATCCCGCGGCTCGAGCTCAGTCAAAAGGAAATCTTTTCCACGGTCAAGGACAACAACATCCTGTCGGCGCTGACCTCCAACAGCATGACGGTGTTCCTGCTGGCGATCTTTTTCCTGACCGGCCAGATCAAGGTCATCACCAACGCCGATCCGTCGGTGACCAGCTACCTGATCCTCGCCGCCGTCATCACTGTGATCCTGGTGCCGGTGGTGATCCGTTTCCGCCGCCATATCCTGGCTCTGCCGCCGGTCATTGTACGCAAGGTGCTGACCATCCATATCAGCCGGCTGCTGCTGGTGCTGGGACTGCAGATCCTGCAATGGAACGTGGTGCTGCCGGAGGTGCCGGTGACCACCTGGGTGTTGCTGATCACTGCCCAGATGGTGCTGACCCGGATTCCGTTCCTGCCCAATTCGGAACTGATTTTCCTCGGCGTCTGCCTGTCCATGACCGGGTTTGTCAATGCACCGGAAGCCCGGGTCGCCGGCATGTTTGTCGCCGCCGGCGCCCTGACCCAGGGCCTGCACCTGCTGCTTTACGCTCTGACCTCGTTCGGGAACTTCCGGCCGGTGGCGCTACCTCAGCAATCCTGATTTTTGACCCAACCTCGGGGCGGCGTCGGATCGTAAAAGGCCGGCTTTGGACCACCCTTCTCTCTTCGTTCCCATGCTTTGGCGGGTGTTTCCAGCTTTCCGGCCTGAGCCAGCGCCGCCTTGCGGTCGACCGGAAACGGCTCCTCGAACTGGTCGCCCGGCGGCATCATGTCGGCGGTATAATAGGCGATCTTCTGCTTCGACGGGTCCAGCTTGCGGTCCACATCCAGGTCCCGCTCGTTAACTCCTTTGGGCGGCAGGATCGCTTCGCCGTCCACCACTTCCAGATCGATCCACCATTTTTTCACCAGGTTGCGCTGGCCATGGCCGAGCAGGTCGTCGATTTTCGCCGCCGCCGGCGCCATCAGCGGTTTGAGCGGCTTGACGTGGATTCCCATCCAGCTCGCAATCCGGGTCAGCAGATTGCCTTCCCAGGTCACCACCTTGTTCAAGGGGCAGGTTTTCATGCAGCGGCCGCAGGCGGCGCCGCGCTGGTTGGTGAGCCGGTAACGGGTGCAGCGCTCGGCGTCGATCTTCCACATTTCATAGCCGTTGAACATAACCTTGTCGCCCCAGGGGATGGCGTCGCAGGGACATTCCCGGGCGCATTTGAAACAGCTGGAACAGAAGGTCTGCAGCCCGAAGTCGATCGGCTTGTCCACCTCGAGCGGCAGATCGGTGGTCATCACCACCGACTTGAAGCGCGGCCCGACAAAGGGATTGAGCACCAGTTCGCCGATGCGGCTGAGCTCACCCAGGCCGGCCTGCAAAATAAGCGGGATATGCAGCACGTCGGAATCCGCATTGGTCTGGGGCCGGGCGCCGAAACCGAGCTGCCGCAGGTGATCGGCCATCACCCCTGAGATTTCCGCGCCGCGCATATAGGCGCGCATGGACTGGGGACCGGAAATAAAGTCGTCGCCCGAAGCCCCCTCCATGGTCTCATAGCCCTGGTCGACCAGCATCACCACCGCATATTTGTGATAGGGCGCGATCTCGCGGCCGTCTTCCTTGTGGGAAAACCAGGCATAGCGCGGCACTTCACAGATGCCGACCAGGTCGGCGCCGAGGAAATAACCGAGCGATTTGAGGGCCCGGCTGTTTGCCGCCGGATCAAGACAGGCGGGATCCTGCTGGTCTGCGATCTCACCCTCCTGCAGCGGCACCATGTCGCGGATCGGCCCCAGCATGGACCAGGCCAAAGGCTGCTTGAAGGCGAAACGACCACGCTCCTTTTGCGCCTTGGGCCCCAGGTCGCCACGCAGGGCCCGCTCGAAAAAGGCCGCCCGTTTCGGCACCCGCGGCACCTCATCCTCCAGGATCAGGGTGGTGGGCTCGTCGACCCGCTGCACATCTTCCATGGGGTAGATGCTCATATGGCTCTGGCGTTTTTGTCGCCGGTCCCATTCGATACCCGGCACCGCGCCGCCGGCACCGAGATAATAGCCGAGCCCTTTGGCTTGCTTGAGGGCGCTGGCCGCCAGCGGCACATCGGGGGTGAGGGCATAATCGGTGGTGATGGCCGCCAGGGCAAAACAGTCGCCGAGGTAGGGGCTTTCGATGCCATTGTCGGTGCGCACCACCAGGCCCGCCAATACCGCAAGCCGCTCAAGATCCACCTCGCCCGCTTCGTCATGGACCCGGGCCGACCAGCCATAGATATTGATCTGTCCGGCGAGGCACAGGGCAATCTCCCGGGCCCTGAGCGCCGCGGCGGCAGGCTCGTTGCCCGCGACCCAGCCGTGGGCCAGGGTGCCTTCTTCCGGTGTCCGGCCGTATCTGACCAGCACCACGATGGCATGGCTGTGGGCCGGAGCCTCGACCCCGTCGAGCCAGCAATTTTCGCTGAGTTCGCAGATCCCCATGTGGCTGGCGTCGAGAAAATAGCCGCCGCCTTTCATGTCAGCGACCAGCTTGCGCGGATCCTCCGGCAGCGGCGCCCTGGTTTTGGCCGGCGGGCGTTCGCGGAAATTTTCAAACAGTTGATGATAGCGGATAATGGCCCGGCCCAGGCTGTTTTTTGCTGCACCCTCCGGGGATTTTTGCTGCACTTTTTGCCGCAGCATTTCTGCAGCAATTTTTGCGGGATCCCGCGGCAATCTTTCCAGCGCATAGGGCCCCAGATCAAAGGGACGGTTTTTATTGGAAAAGAATATCACCCTGATGTCTCCCTGGTTTTTGCTGCAAGTCTAGGTTCCCCCGGCAGACTTGTCAGTCCCCACAAAGCGGGACATTAACTTCGCCATCCGTCATCGTGACGCTTGACCGCCCCAGCAACCTCTTCCATACTGCCGACATTAAATAATAAATCAAAATAATCTGGTCGGGGAAATTTTATGGAATGGCTTTCTGTACTGCCGCCACTGGTTGCCATCATTGTTGTCTTGTGGCGCCGGGAAGTGATCCTCGCCCTGTTCCTCGCTATCTATTGTTCCGAGACTTTACTGCAGGCCGCGACCGGCATCCACGCCCCCTTCATGGGCTTCCTCGCCAGCATCGAACGGATCATCGCCGTGTTCCAGAGTCCCGGCAACGCCCGGATCCTGATGTTCAGCCTGCTGATCGGCGCCTTTCTTGCCTACCTCAGGCATTCCGGCGGGGTCAGCGCCCTGGTGGAAAAACTGGTCAACTCCGGGCTCGCCGGCGGACGACGCCGGGTCGGGCTGATGACCACACTGACCGGCGTGGTGCTGTTCATTGAGTCCAACCTCAGCGTGCTGACCGCCGGCATCCTGTCGCGCGGCCTGTTCGACAAATTCGGCATGAGCCGGGCCCGGCTCGCCTATATCATCGACAGCACCAGCGCGCCGATCTGTATCCTCATTATGTTCAATGCCTGGGGGGCTTATGTGCTGGGCCTGATCAGCACCTATGACATCGACCGTCCGGTCAGTGTCCTGATCGGCTCGGTGCCGCTGAATTTTTACGCGCTCACCACCATCGCCATTGTCTTCTATGTGGTGCTCAGGGACCGGGTGCACGGGCCCCTGGCCCGGGCCGACAAACAGGCCGCCACGGAAAATGAAGCCCTGCCGGAATTTGCCGCCACCAAGGCGCGCTATATGGTGATTCCGCTCTTCGTGCTGATCGGCGGCATATTCGCTTTCATGTACTGGACCGGCAACGGCACGCTCACCGAGGGCGACGGCACCCAGTCGATTCTCTATGCCACCGCGCTCGCCACCCTGGTCGCTTACCTGATGATGCTGATCAGCCGCCGCTTCAGCCACCATGACCTGGTCAACATCGGCTTCGAGGGCATGAGCGAGCTGTTGCAGCTGGTGCTGATCGTGCTGCTGTCGCTGGCGCTGGGGGCGAGCCTGAAACTGCTCGGCACCGGCACCTTCATTGCCGGACTGGCCGGGGAACATGTGCCGCTGGTGCTGATCGTGCCCATGCTGTTCCTGGCCGGGGCGCTGGTCAGTTTCACCACCGGCACCAGCTGGGGCACCTTCGCCCTGATGATCCCGATCGGCATGCCGCTGATCGAGACCCTGGGCCTGCCGCCGAGCCTGGTGTTGTCGGCCGTGCTCGGCGGCGGCATTTTCGGCGACCATTGTTCACCCATTTCCGATACCACCGCCGTGTCCTCCATCGCTGCCGGCTGCGACCTGCTGGAACATGTGCGCACCCAGCTGCCCTATGCCCTGGTGGCCGGCGGGCTGACCTTCGTCCTGTATATAATTGCCAGCTTTATCATGATATCCTAGAGGCTCCCGATCATGTCCGAGACAACTTTCACTCACGAAAAATGGTCCTCCCGCGCCACATTCCTCATGGCTGCCATCGGCGCCGCGGTCGGGCTTGGCAATATCTGGCGTTTCCCCTTTATCACCGGGGAAAATGGCGGCGGCGCCTTCGTGCTGCTGTACCTGTTTTTTATTTTCGCCATCGGCCTGCCTTTGATCATGGGCGAACTGGCGCTCGGCAAGCACGGCAAGATGGGGGCACTCGGCACGCTGCAAAAGCTGATCCGGGAAAACAACCTGCATCCCTTCTGGAAAATCATCGGCTGGTTTTCCATCCTGGTGCCGTTGCTGGCGCTGACCTATTACAGCGTGGTGGCCGGCTGGTCCATGGCCTATATCTTCAAGGCTGCCGGGGGCGGATTCTCGGGTCTGGACGCGGCCGGTTCCGGAGGGATGTTTAACGCGCACCTGGGCTCCTTCGGCGAACTGACCCTGTGGCATTCGCTTTATATCCTGGGCATTGTCCTGGTGGTGGCCCGCGGTGTGCGCAGCGGCCTGGAAACAGTGATCAAATATATGATGCCGGCCCTGTTCGCCATCGTGCTGCTGCTGGCGGTCTACAATATGACGGTCGGCAATGCGGCCCAGACCCTGAATTTCCTGTTTGCCCCGGATTTTTCCAAAATCAATGGTGGGGCCGCGCTGCTGGCTTTGGGCCAGGCCTTTTTCTCGCTCGCCGTCGGTGTCGGCGCCCTGATCACCTATGGCGCCTATCTGCCCGAAGGGGTGCGGCTGCCCCGAGCCGCCAGCATCATCGCCGGGTCGGACACCCTGGTCGCCCTTCTGGCCGGGCTGGCGATTTTTCCCATCGTCTTCAGTTTCAACCTCCCGGCCGGTGAGGGTCCGGGGCTGATTTTTGTCACCCTGCCGGTGGCGTTCGGGCAGATGCCGGGCGGCAGCATCGTCGCGGTGCTGTTTTTCCTGTTGCTGACCTTTGCCGCCTTTACCTCGTCCATCGCCATGCTGGAACCCTGCATCGCCTGGCTTGAGGACAAAGGCCTGTCACGGAAAAAAATGAGCTGGCTGATGGGTCTGGCCTGCTGGGCCATCGGCCTGATGATGGTCGGCTCCTTCAACCAGTGGAAAGATTTCTTCCCCCTCGGCTTCCTGCCCTTCTTCGAGGGCAAAACCATCTTCGACGTGACCGACTTTATTGTCGCCAACGTCATGCTGCCGCTCAACGCCCTGCTGATGGCCCTGTTTGTCAGCTGGTTCGTGTCCAGCGACCTGATGAAGGATCAACTTGATATCCGCTCGGACCGGCTGTTCACCCTGTGGCAATTGCTGGTGCGTTTTGTCGCCCCGGTCGCCATTACCGTTATCCTGATCCAGCAATTTACCGGCTAGGCAACTTTCGGGCGGTAAAATTGTCCGATTCACCGGATATTTACCTGTCTGCCCTAGAGTTGTGCCGGAAGAGAATTCTTGAAAGTTGGCTCATACATATAGTATGAACAGCACAGAGGACCCAGCCCGGCGCAGAGAGCCGGACAGAAAACCGGTGGACCATCATGGACCCAGAAAATATGGCGGGACAGGAACGGCGCATCACCTTTCAGCTTTATGATCACTGGATCGAGCTGGCGGGAGAGCGGGAAATGCCGTCGCTTCGCGAGCTGTCGCCCGATGACATCGCCCCCTACAAGGACCAGATGGTCCTGATCGACCTTCGTGACAAGGACCAGGAAGCCAGCCTGCAGGTCATCGGCCATGCCCTGAAGGAAGACCTGGAGGAAGACCTGACCGGCAAATGCCTGAGCGACATCCCGCGCCGGACCATGCTCAGCCGCATTACCGACCATTACCTGGAAGTCTTTGCCAACCGCGCCCCCATTTCCTTCGAAGCAGAGTTTGTCAACAAAGAGAAAGAGCGGGCCCTGTACCGGGGCATCCTGCTGCCCTTCAGCGACAACAATGAGGAAATCAATTTCATCCTCGGCGCCGTGCGCTGGATCCTGGAAAAGGATATGCCACCACGGGAAGCCGTGATGCCCGAAGCGCCCGCCGGCGAAGAAATTCCCGCCCCGGCGGCGGAAAGGCCGCTGGTGCCGCTGGAGCAGCAGATGCTGGAATGCCGCCGCCTGGCCCAGGGGGAGACCGCCGCCGACAGCCGGTCCCGGAAATCCCTGTACCGGGCGCTTGCCGCCATCCTTGATTTTTACATCGACACCGGCAAGGCGCCACAGGAATATCAGCAGCTATTGCAGCAGGAGGGCCTGAAGGTCCAGAAACGGGCGCCGATCACGCCAGTGCTGAAACTTTGTTTCGGGGCGGATTACGACAAAACCCGCCTCACCGAATATGCCGCCGCGCTGGACTTTGCCCTGACAAACGGCCAGACCGGCAATACCCTGGAGGCTTTTCTGGAAAGCTTCAAAGGTGGCATCAAGGGATGCGTCAGGGCGCGCCGGGAACATGCTTCCGGACTGCCCTCCGCCGCCACAAAGAATTCGCTTGAAGAGGCGGAAAAAATAGTTAAAAACATGCCGACAATAGCCGGCTTTGACCTGACGGAAAATATTCCGCAAGAAGATCAGGCAGATCCGGACAAAGAAGACTTTTGTTTGATATTGGGTAAACGAAAAGGAACGTCTGTGGAGATCATAAAACTGCTCGGTGAAGAGGAGGAGCGGACACTCGCGGCTCTTCTGAAACGGGTGGCAAAAGACCAGCACTGATTTTTCTTTTCTCAGAATAACACCGGCCTCACCACGCAACGGGATCGCAAGGGATTCTCGAAACGTAGGCGATTCCCGGTAAGATCAAGAGGGATATTGTGAACAGCTGGGCACAAAAAGACAATCGTATCGACTCCGTCGTCAGCTTTGCCACGGATCGCATGAAAAACGCCGAAGAAACCGGTTTTCCGGAATTCGTCCGGCAACTTTATGAAAACGCCTCCCCCGACGACCTGATCAACCGGCCGGTTGACGAACTCTACGGCATCGCCCTGTCGCTGTGGAAATTCGGCGAAGACCGGGAGCCGGGCAAAACCAAGCTCAGGGTCTTTAACACCACCCTTGAGGAACATGGCTGGCAGTCCTCGCACACCGTGGTGCAGATCATCAACGACGACATGCCGTTCCTGCTGGATTCCGTCACCTTCAATTTACTGGAGGAAGGCTGCGACCTGCATATGCTGTTGCATCCGATCCTGAAGAACCGGCGCGACACGGACCACAAGCGGGTGGCAAAAGGCGGCAAGCAGGTCGCCGAATCCTTCATGCATATCGAAGTCACCGCCATGACCGATCCCGCGCAGCTGAAGGCGCTGGAAGAAAAGCTGCATCAGGTCATGACCTTCGTGACCACCGCCGTGGCCGACTGGAAACCGATCGTCGCCAAAATGGAAGAAATGATCGGCAACCTGGACCAGACGCCCAAGTCGGTGCCCCGCAGCGAAGTCACGGAAGCGCAGAATTTCATGCGCTGGCTGATCAACGACAATTTCACCTTCCTCGGTTACCGGGAATATGACCACAGCGGCAAGAAATCGGATCCGGACAAGGAACCGGGCCTCGGCATCCTGCGCGATCCTGGAGTGTACGTCCTGCGCGGTCCCGAAGGCCTGGTGCCGGTCAATCCGGAAATCGCCCATTTCATGACCCAGCCCGAACCGATCCTGATCACCAAGGCCAATGTGAAATCCCTGGTCCACCGGGTGGTTCACCTGGACTATATCGGCTTCAAGAAATATGACAAAAGCGGCAAGGTGGTGCGGGAAGCCCGTTTTGTCGGCCTGTTCACGTCCGATTCCTACATGGAGCGGGCCCGTTCCGTCCCTTACCTGGGCCGCAAGGTGGAAAATATCATCAACCGCTCCGGCTTCAAGGAAGGCAGCCATAACGCGCGCAGCATGCTGCATATCCTGGAAACCCTGCCCCGGGATGAATTGTTCCAGATTGACGAAGACCAGCTGTTTGAAACCGCCATGGGCATCCTGCACCTGCATGTCCGCCCCAAATGCCGCGCCTTCATCCGCAAGGACAAGTTTGAGCGCTATGTCTCGGCCCTGGTGTTTGTACCGCGGGAAATTTACGATTCCACCCTGCGCGGCAAAATCGAAGCCATTCTCTGTGACGCTTATAACGGCGAATTGTCTTCCCGTTATGCCCAGCTCAGCAATGACCGCACCGCCCGCTGGCATTTCATCATCCGTACCAAGGCCGGAAATGTGCCCAACCCGGATCCGGAAGATATCAACCGGCGGATCGAGGAAGTGGCCCAGCGCTGGAACGATTATCTGCAGGAAGTGCTGACCGACCACTGGGGCGAGGAAAAGGGCAACCAGCTGTTCAACAAATACAGCAAAGCCTTCAACTCCGCCTATCGGGAAAGCTTCGACCCCCGTTTCGCCGTCACCGATGTGGAAAAACTGGAGCTGTTGCCCGAGTGCGACAATATCCAGTTCAACCTGTTCCGCATCGCCGAGGATCCGGACCATATCATCCGGCTGAAAATCTACACCAGTCACCAGACCATCGCCCTGAGCGACTGCCTGCCCATGCTGGAAAATATGGGTCTTAGGGTGATCGAGGAAATGGCCTTTGACCTGAAGGTGCGGGACAAGGACGAGAATGTCCTGCATGTGATCCATGATTTCTTCCTGGAGGATGTGAACCGGCAGTGGCGAGATCTGTCGGAAATCAAGGACCGCATGGAAGCCACCCTGCGCATGGTCTGGCTCGGCCGCATCGACAATGACGGCTTCAACAAACTGGTGCTGCGGGCCGGCCTCAACTGGCGCCAGGTGCTGGTCCTGCGCACCTACAGCAAATACCTGAGACAACTTTCCATGTCCTACAGCCAGCGCTACATGCAGGACACCCTGACCCAGCATGCGGAAATTGCCGGTTGTTTGGCTCAACTTTTCGAGGTCAGTTTCCGCACCGACCTGGGAGCGGACGTGGACCGCGAAGCCGAGCGCGAGCGGCTGACCGGCCAGGTCCGGGAACTGCTGGAAAAAGTGGATATCCTCGACCAGGACCGCATGCTGCGCAGCTACCTTAATGTGATCGGCAGCACCCTGCGCACCAATTTCTACCAAATGGATGAAGACGACCAGCATAAACCCTATGTCGCCATCAAGATCAAAAGCCAGGAGGTGCGTGAAGCGCCGAAACCGAAGCCCTTCGCCGAGATTTTCGTCTATTCGCCCCGGGTGGAAGGCGTGCATCTCCGCTTCGGGCCGGTTGCCCGCGGCGGCCTGCGCTGGTCAGACCGGCGCGAGGATTACCGCACCGAAGTGCTGGGCCTGGTCAAGGCCCAGCAGGTGAAGAACACCGTCATCGTGCCGGTCGGCGCCAAAGGCGGCTTTGTGCCCAAGATGCTGCCCGAAGGCGGCAGCCGCGAGGAAATCCTCGAAGAAGGCATCGCCTGCTACAAGACCTTTATCTCCGGCCTGCTGGATGTGACCGACAACCTGCGGGACACCGATGTGATCCCGCCGCAGCAGGTGATCCGGCGCGACAGCGATGATCCCTATCTGGTGGTCGCCGCCGACAAGGGCACGGCCACTTTCTCCGACATTGCCAACGGCCTGGCCCAGGACTATGGCTTCTGGCTTGACGACGCCTTCGCCTCGGGCGGCTCCCAGGGCTATGACCACAAGAAGATGGGCATCACCGCCCGCGGCGGCTGGGTGTCGGTGCAGCGCCATTTCCGGGAAAAAGGCATCAATGTGCAGAGTGATTCCATCACCGTGGCCGGGATCGGCGACATGTCCGGCGACGTGTTCGGCAACGGCATGCTGCTGTCGGAAGCCATCAAGCTGGTCGCCGCCTTCGACCACCGGGATATTTTCATCGACCCGGCTCCCGACCCGGCCAAAAGCTTTGCCGAACGCCGGCGCCTGTTCGACCTGCCGCGCTCCAGCTGGCAGGACTATGACAAAAAGCTGATTTCAAAGGGCGGCGGCGTGTTCAGCCGGCGGGCCAAATCCATTGCCGTCAGCAAGGAAATCGCCAAACTTCTCGACATTCCGGCCGACCAGGCCAACGTCACGCCCAATGAGCTGATCCGCTTTATCCTCAAATCCCATGTGGACCTGTTGTGGTTCGGCGGCATCGGCACCTATGTGAAATCCAGCCATGAAAGCAACGGCCAGGTCGGCGACCGCGGCAATGACGCCATCCGCGTCAACGGCCACGACCTCAACTGCAAGGTGATCGGCGAAGGCGGCAACCTGGGCTGCACCCAGCTCGGCCGCATTGAATTCGCGCTCCGGGGCGGCATGCTCAACACCGACGCAGTGGACAACTCCGCCGGCGTCGACTGTTCCGACAATGAAGTCAACATCAAGATCCTGCTCAACAGCCTGGTATCCGACGGCCACCTGACCCGCAAACAGCGCGACAGGCTGCTGGAGGATATGACCGATGATGTGGCGGAGATAGTTCTGCGGGACAACTATCTCCAGACCCAGGCCATCAGCGTCGCCCGGGCCGCCAGCATCCGCGAACTGGACAGCTTTGTCCGCTATATGGATGATCTGGAAAAAGAAGCCCATCTCGACCGGGAACTGGAATTCCTGCCCGGCGATGACGAACTGATCGAGCGGGGCGAAAAGGACCAGGGCCTGACCCGGCCGGAAATTTCCGTACTGGTCGCCTATGCCAAGATGTGGCTCTATGACGAGTTGCTGGCCAGCGACCTGCTGGACGACCCGTACCTGGAAAAATATCTGGCGGAATCCTTCCCCGAGCGCCTGAGCAAAAAATATCCGGAAGCGGCCAGGAATCACCGGCTGCGGCGGGAAATTATCGCCAAGGTGCTGTGCAACGACATCGTTAACCGCGGCGGCATTCACGACCTCAAGGAAGAGACCGGTGCGGCGCCATGGGAAATCGCCCGGGCCAGCATCATCAGCCGGGAAGTCTTTGACCTCGATGTCCTGTGGAAAAAAATCGAGGAACTGGATTATATAGTCCCGGCCACGATCCAGATCCTGCTGCTGATGGATGTGGAGGAATTCGCCCGCCGTCAGACCATCTGGTTCCTGAACAACACCGATCCCAAGCAGCCGATCCGGTCCATTATCGAGCAGTATAAGCCGGGCATCAAAAAGCTGTTCGACATGCCGATTGTGGTGCAGACCACCCATGAGGAAAGCCTCAAGGCCAAAATCGCCATGTATTGCGAACAAAGCGTCAGCGAGGACCTGGCCACCGACATCAGCAACCTGGAAATGAAAGTGGCCGCCTGCGACATTGTCCAGGTCGCCGAAGAACAGAAACGGGATGTGGTCGATGTGGCCAAGGCCTATTTCATGCTCGGCGACGAGATGGGCTTTGACTGGCTGCGCGACCAGGCGGAAATGGCGGAAACCGCCGACCACTGGGACCGCCTGGCGGTGAAAAGCGTGGTCAGCGACCTGCTCGACCAGCAGAAGCTGCTGACCCGGCGCACCCTGCATGAAAGCAAGAACCGCTCCTCGCTGGCGGCGGCCAAGGAATGGCTGGCGGACTCCGAAGCCTCCACCGCCCGGATCCAGAAACTGATCCGGGAGTTCCAGCTGGCCGGCCATATCAATGTCACCAAACTGGGGTTTGCCGCCCGGCAGATCCGGAATGTGGTGAGCTGATCGACAATAACGCAAAGAAAAGGCCGCCCGGTGAGGCGGCCTTTTTTGTTGTCTGGTAAAACTTCTTGTCTCAGTGGCGGAAGTGGCGCATGCCGGTGAACACCATGGCCAGACCGCGCTCGTCAGCAGCGGCAATCACTTCATCATCGCGGATCGACCCGCCCGGCTGGATCACCGCCGTGACCCCGGCTTCGGCGGCACTGATCAGGCCGTCGGCGAAGGGGAAGAAGGCGTCGGAGGCGACCACGGAGCCCTCGGTCATCACCGTGTCATATCCCGCCGCTTCGGACGCATCCTGCGACTTGCGGGCCGCGGTGCGGGCGCTGTCGACCCGGCTCATCTGACCGGCGCCGATCCCCACGGTCGCTTCATCCTTCACATAGATGATGGCGTTGGACTTCACATGCTTGCAAACGGTGAAGGCAAACAGCAGGTCTTTCAGTTCCTGCTCGCTGGGCTCGCGTTTGGTCACCACTTTCAGGTCATCCATGGTCACCTTGCCGTTGTCCCGGCCCTGCAGCAGGTAGCCGCCGGCCACGGATTTGATGATCTGGCCGGCTTCGCGTGGGTCGGCCATGCCGCCGGTCAGCAGCAGGCGCAGGTTTTTCTTGGCGCCCAGCAGGGCGACGGCGTCTTCGTCAGCTTCCGGCGCAATCACCACCTCGGTGAAAATCTGGGAAATTTCCTCGGCCGTGGCCGCGTCCAGACGCTGGTTCAGGGCGATGATGCCGCCGAAGGCGCTGACCGGATCGCAGCGCAGCGCCTTGTTATAGGCATCAATCAGGCTTTCCCCCCGGGCCACGCCGCAGGGGTTGGCATGTTTGATGATGGCCACCGCCGGGCTTTCGGCAGCGGCAAATTCGCTGACCAGTTCGAAGGCGGCATCGGTGTCATTGAGGTTGTTGTAGCTCAGTTCCTTGCCCTGCACCTGCACCGCCGTGGCAATGCCCGGGCGCGGTGTGGCGGAACGGGTCACATAGAAGGCCGCATCCTGGTGCGGATTTTCGCCGTAGCGCAGGGTCTGCTTCAGGGTCGCGGTCAGGTTCAGGCGCTGGGGATAGGTTTCCCCCAGCTCGGACGCAAACCAGCTGGAAATGGCTGCATCATAGGCGCCGGTGCGGGCAAAGGCCTTGGCCGCCAGGTTTTTACGCAGGTCGCCGGTGGTAGCGCCGTTATTTTCCTGCATGGATGTCATGACTGCGTCATAGTCCTCGGCTTCGACCACCACGGTGACGAACTTGTGGTTTTTGGCGGAGGAGCGGATCATGGCCGGGCCGCCGATATCGATATTTTCGATACAGGTGGCGAAGTCGGCGCCTTTTTCCACGGTTTCCTCGAACGGATAAAGGTTGACCACCAAAAGGTCGATGGCGCCGATATCATGTTCTTTCATGGACGCCACATGTCCCTCGTCATCCCGGAGCGCCAGCAGTCCGCCGTGGATTTTCGGATGCAGGGTTTTGACCCGGCCGTCCATCATTTCCGGGAAGCCGGTATAACTGGCCACTTCCGTCACCGCCACGCCGGCCCCGGCCAGCATTTTGGCGGATCCGCCGGTGGAGAGGATTTCCACCCCCTGGCTTTCCAGGAATTTGCCGAATTCAACCAGGCCGCTTTTGTCGGAGACGGACAGGAGAGCCCTCTTGATGGGCTGCAGAGACGTGTCGCTCATAAATCTTTCCTTTTTCTTTCTTGCTCTGTCAGGGCATGTACTGAATCACCGTGTCTGACGCAAGGCCTAATTGCCCCGAAGCGCCAATCAGTGCCCCGTCAGGCGTCTATTATTCGTTTTACAGCCCATTTCACGGTTGTATCGCCGCTGCCGGCCATATTGGACAGGACAATCTGGCGGCTGCGCTGCAGGCGGCCGGGCGCCCCGAGGTAGAGGCTTTCTTCAAGGGACATTTCCGCGCCGGAGGACATGAACATCCAGACCTCGTCACTGGGCAGGCGCAATTTGATCTTGTTGCGCCCTTCCAGCAGGCTCGCCGCCACATCGGGATGCAGGTGAAAGCGGATATCGAACGGCAGGCTTTCCACTCTGGACGATGTCGCTTCGAGGATATCCTCGCCACGCACATCATCGCCTTCCCGGTTCATATAGATCAGCCGCCAGTGTTTGCGCCCGAACCGGTCTTCATAACCGTTGTGGCTACATTCCAGCAGCACGTCGCCGCGCTCCTCGATCCGGCGGCTGGACACCACCGTCGGGCCGGCGCCGATCAGGCCGTTTTCCAGGATTTCGCTGCTGTTGCGGTTGTTCAGCACCAGGGTGCTGTGGGCCGCAGTAATGCGGGAGATGGTGAACAGATCCGTGCCGTCTTCTCGCGGATAAAAGGCGCCACTGCCGCAATTGACGATGATGCGCTGGTTGTGGCTGCTGAGTTCAAAAGACAGCGTCCCGGCGTGACAGTTGCGGCTGATATCGGGCAGGGCCGGCGGACCGCTGTCGACAACCAGGGCGGTGCCCCCTTTCTGCAGCCGGCGGAATCCGGCCTGCAGCGCATCCAGCTGCATGTCCCGCCCCACCCCGGCCATTTCCAGGGTCTGGCGGATGTCTTCTTCCGACCCTTCGCTGGCGCCATTGAACAGGGCCAGCCGCCCGTCGCCGTGGCACAGCAGGCGCAACAGGCCCGCCAGCCGGTCCATGGCGGCAATCAGTTCTTCGGGAATTTTATGGCCCATGCCGCGGCAGGCGGAGCGCAGCATGATCAGGTCCTTGAGCAGCCGCAGCACATCTTCCGGATTGCGGCTCGCCACACCGCCGTCGGGATAAACTTCGTCCGCGAGTTCCCGTTTCAGCAGCGAGATTCCCCGCTTCAGCCAGTCTTCGCCATGGGGAATATAAAGCCCCGCCTGAATCAGACCGGAAATGGCCAGCAACCGGTCCGGCCCCGGGGGAAAATCGGAACTTTCATGCATCAGGTGCCGGGCCTGCCGGGCGAGGCCGTTGAGCACCCGGCTGCGATAGACCAGATCGTCGGTGTCCATGATCAGGGGCGCATAGGCCAGCCAGTTGATGATCCGCCGGCCGGCGAGGTCCGGCCGCCAGGCATATTCATTCCAGTTTTCAAACTGGTCCAGCCAGCCGCTGACCAGTTCCTCGGCCCGGGCGCGGGCGGCCAGCCGGTCCACCGCCCGGTTCAGGTCCCGAAGCCAGGCAAAGCTCTGCAGGTAATCCCGCCACTGGTCGGACAGCTTGTCTGCCGACCAGATTTCCGCCGGTGTCCATTCCCCGTTTTCATGGGTCGGGTTGCGCAGCACCTGGCCGGCGCAATAAAACCGCCGCGCCAGGATATGGGCGCCGCCGGCCACGGTGCCCTGCCAGGGATCCCTGGGCGTGCCCAGCAGCCGCAAAGGGTGCTTGCCCTTGAGGCGCATATCGTAATATCGGGTTTTCTGTCCCGCCTGGCGGACAGCAGACTTGAATCGGGCCGGCATTTTCGCGGAAAAGGGTCGCACGGATGGTCGGCGCAGCTCTGCCATGAATTTCAATACTCCGGGAATCTCTGCGGGAATCTTTGGCTGTCCGGGAGCATATCACAGGAGCCCGGAAAGATAACAGGGAATTTAATGACGCTTATTCGCCGCGCAGGGCTCGGATATTTTCCGCATATTTTGCCGGGCCGCCGGTGAAAGTGGCCGTGCCGGCCACCAGCACGTCCGCCCCGGCGGCAACGGCCCGGGGCGCGGTTTCCAGATTGATGCCGCCGTCCACTTGCAGGTCGATCTGGCGCCCGCTGGCATCGATCATCTCGCGCAGGCGGGAGATTTTATCAAGCTGGGTCTCGATGAATTTCTGGCCGCCGAAGCCCGGGTTGACACTCATCACCAGCACCAGGTCCACCAGGTCCATGACATTCTCCACATATTCCAGCGGCGTGCCCGGATTGAGGGAGATACCCGCTTTTTTACCCAGCGACCTGATCAGCTGCAGGGTGCGATGGAAATGGGGACCGGCTTCCGGGTGAATGGTGATGATATCGGCGCCGGCATTGGCGAAATCCTCGATAAACAGGTCAACCGGGGAAATCATCAGGTGCACGTCAAAGATTTTGTTGCTGTGCGGCCGCAGGGCCTTGACCACGGACGAGCCGATGGTGATGTTGGGTACGAAATGGCCGTCCATCACATCCACATGGATATAGTCGGCCCCGGCCGCATCCACCGCCGCCACTTCGGCGCCAAGCGCAGCAAAATCCGCTGACAGAATGGAAGGAGCAATTTTTGTGGCCTGTTGCATGGTTCACCTGTCTTTCTTAAGTCTGCAGATATAAAATCCGTCCATCCCGCCGGGAGTGTGCCAGGGCAGCGTCTGGACATCGCCGTCCGGCCCGATGCTTTGCTCAAGCCCGGGCAGTTCTTCCGGCCTGATCCTGTCCCTGTTTAGCGGCAGGTCGTCCGCCAGTAAAGCCCTTATCTGCTCCGGCCCCTCCGCCGCCTCCATGGAACAGACACAATAGATCAATGTGCCGCCCGGGGCGAGCATGTCGACCGCCGAACGGAGAATCCTGCGCTGAATCTCGGCCAGACTGTCGATATCCGCCGGTGACTTTGTCCAGGCCATGTCCGGATGGCGCCGGAGCGTGCCGCTCGAGGAACAGGGCGCATCGAGCAGAATATAGGGAAAGGGCTCGTCCGGCCGGTATTCCGCCGCATCGGAGACCGCCACCGCGACCTCGAGATTGAGGCGCGTCATATTGTCGCGCAGCCGGCTCAGGCGTTTTTCAGAAATATCCACCGCCGTCACTTTACAGCCTTTGGCCGCGCTCTGCACCGCCTTGCCGCCGGGCGCCGCACAGAGATCCAGCACCCGGTCCCCGGCATGTGCGCCGAGCAGTTCCGCCGGCAGCCGCGCCGCCAGGTCCTGCACCCACCAGGCGCCCTCGTCATAGCCGGATAACTTTTCCACCTGACCGGCTCGTTTGAGTCGAACGCCTGTGAAGGGGGTCACTTCGCCGCCGAGCTTTTCCGCCCAGGCTTCCGGATTTTCCCCGGGTTTCAGGGTCAGATCGAGCGGCGGCTCCTCCAGCAGCACCGGCATGATGCGCCGGGCCGGGCCTTTGCCGAAGCGCTCCAGCCAGCTGTTGCGCAACCATTTCGGCACATTGAGGAACAGGTCGGAAAATTTCTCGTCAAAGACGTCGCGCTCCCGGTCGATACGG
The DNA here is from genome assembly GCF_006385175.1 of Emcibacter nanhaiensis. Lineage (NCBI taxonomy): Bacteria > Pseudomonadati > Pseudomonadota > Alphaproteobacteria > Emcibacterales > Emcibacteraceae > Emcibacter > Emcibacter nanhaiensis. Next base: position 74,661 of record NZ_VFIY01000005.1, on the reverse strand, counting down.
CGCAGGATCGCGTTGACCAGGCCCTTCAACTGCCGGTCACCGGGATTTTTCTGGGAATCCGCAAGGCGGACACTGGAGTCCACCGCCGCATGGGCGGGCACCTCCATATAAAGAAGCTGGGTCAGGCCGAGCTGCAGAATATGCCGCACCCTGGCCTGTTTCGGGGTCAGGTTGCGGGGCGTACAAAAATTGATCATGGCGTTGAGCTGGCCGAGGCGCCTGAGGCAGGTGGTCACCAGGTGACGGACAAAGGCGCGGTCGCGCTGATCGAGGGCAGAGAATTTGCGGCAACAGTTTTCAAAGGCCCCGTCCAGGGCCTGGCCCCGGTCGAGAATCTGTTCCAACAGATAAAGTGCCGCCAAACGACTTTCCAGGTCCTGTGCCACTCTCTTTTCGCCTTCCTAAATGCTGTGCTTTGAAAGCTGGCAGTAACACAGGGCCGGGATATTGCCAAGCCTTTATGTCAGCCCCACGGGCCGCGGCGACCGGAAGGGCCGCCCGGTCTGCGTCCCGCATTGGGTACCGAAGATGTCCCGGGGCGGGTTGACGAATGACTTTTTGGCTGGCTGCGCGGACGGTCATAGTCGATGGGGCCGCGACCGCCACCACCGGCAGACATGTCTTCCAGTCTGCGGATCCGGTTCTCCATATTGGGATGGGTGGAAAAGAGATTGTCCATATTCCGGCCGTGCAGCGGATTGACGATAAACAGATGGGCGGTGGCCGGGTTATGTTCGGCCTCCTCATTGACGATCCGTTCGCTGGCGCTTTGCAGCTTGCCCAGCGCCGAGGCGAGCCACAAGGGCTGACCGCAGATTTCGGCGCCGATGCGATCCGCTTCATATTCCCGCGAGCGGCTGATGGCCATCTGCACCAGCATGGCCGCCAGCGGTGCCAGAATCATCACCAGCAGGGTGCCGATAAAGCCCAGCGGATTGTCGCGGCCGCGGCCGAAAAACAGGGCAAAATTGGCCAGCATGCCGATGGCCCCGGCCAGCGTCGCGGTGATGGTCATGGTCAGGGTATCGCGGTTTTTCACATGGGCCAGCTCATGAGCGATCACACCGGTCACTTCTTCGCGGTTGAGAATGCGCAGCAGACCGGTGGTCGCCGCCACTGCGGCATGTTCCGGGTTGCGGCCGGTGGCAAAGGCATTGGGCTGGTCATTGTCCATCAGGTAAACCCGGGGCATGGGCAGGCCGGCGCGCCGGGCCAGGCCCTCGACGATATTATGGAGTTCCGGGGCGCTGTGCCGGTCCACTTCCCGGGCACCATACATGCCGAGTACCATCTTGTCGCTGTTCCAGTAGGCGAAAGCATTCATGGCCAGGGCAATCATAAAGGCGATGACCAGACCGCCGGTATCGCCCAGCAGGTAACCGACCGCCAGAAACAGACCGGTCATGCCGGCCAGCAATATTGCCGTTCTGATATAGCCCATTGTTCTCCTCATAAGTTTTCTGATACCAGCGCCGCAAAGATCCGGCCCCTTGCGGCTTCCGTAAGAGTACCTATCTAATATGGAAACAGGTGTTTATTTCCACAAGGGTTTGACCGATGGACGATACAAAAAACGAGACGAAAAATACCGTCGACAAGGAAGAAACAGAAAAAACCGCCCCTGAAGCCCCGGCAAAGGAGATCGGTGGCCGGGACGGGCCGGACCCGGTGCGCTATGGCGACTGGGAGAACAACGGCATCGCTTCTGATTTTTAAAGTTGTGCAAAACAACTATGATATTTTAAATATACAACATAGTTGTCATATGGTTGAAATCAACAAACCCTAAAGCTGTTGTAAGTGTCTCTCCCCTTTTTGAAAGAGAGGACAATAAAATGAAAAGACTTCTGCTGCTGCGCCATGCCAAATCAAGCCATGACGATCCCGGGCTCAAGGATATCGAGCGCCCGCTGAATGATCGTGGCGTGATGGCTTCCCATTTGATGGGGCGCTATTTGCAGGAGCAGGGTCTGACCCCGGATTTCATCCTGTGTTCACCGGCAGTGCGCACCCGGCAGACCCACAAGAACCTGGTTCAACACTTCGAACAAAAGGTGCCGGTTTCCTTTCCCGATAATCTCTATATGGCCCAGCCGAGCATGGTGCTGGACATCATCCGGGATCTGGACAGCAAATATGACACCCTTCTGCTGATCGGCCATAATCCCACTATCAACCTGCTGGCCCACGACCTCAACGACGGCAAAAACCGGGAGGACCACCGGCGCCTGATCGAAAAATATCCCACCGGCGCCCTGACCGTGCTTGATTTCAAGTGCACGGACTGGAAAGACGTCGATCGCAAGACCGCGCGGCTGGAACGGTTCATCTGCCCTAAAGATTTGATTTAAAAAACATATGAGCTAAACTGTCCGGCAGAACAACAAGCTCACGGGTCTTCATGCGGGAAAAGGAACTCAGATTCGCCCTGGTCTGCTTCGGCGGCATCTCTCTGGCCATCTATATCCATGGCGTGACCAAGGAAATCCTCAAGCTGGCCCGGGCGTCAAAGGCCTTTCATTTCAGCCCCGACCCCAGTGCGGAAAGCAAGCAGCGCTACATCTATCCCAACGAGAATGTCACTGACCTGACCGACACGGAGCTGGTCTATTTCGATATTCTCAAGTCATTCGCCCCGGACCTGGAGCTGCGGGTGATTGTCGATACCATCGCCGGGGCCTCCGCCGGCGGCATGAACAGCATCTTTCTCGGCCGCTGCCTGGCCCATGACCTGAATATGGACCATTTGCGTGATCACTGGCTTGATGAAGCGGACGTCAGCCGCCTGGTGGGGGAAAAGAAGCCACCCGGCCGGCTGGAAAAATTGTTCACCAAACCACTGATCAACATGTTCAGCAACCGTTTCCTGGTCGATGTGCAGCTCAAGGAAAAAGTGCGGGAGAAACTGCCGGCGCTGCTCAATATCTGGAACCTGAAGCCGCCCTTTGACGGCAAGCACCTGCTGGGCCTGATTTACCGCGGTCTCGACCGCATGGGTGACGGCAGCCGCCATTCCCTGCTGCCCCGGGGCCACCAGCTCGACCTGTTCGTCACCCTGACCGATTATCACGGCTTCCGGCGCTATATCCCCATCAATGATCCGCCGATTATCGAGGAACGCGAACATCGCCACCGGCTGAAATTCTCTTACTTCAAGGGACTTTTCACCTCCGTGCCCGAGGACAGCTTCAGTGACTTTGAAAAAAAGGACCTGCCGGCGCTGAGTTTCGCCTCCCGGGCCACCGCCTGTTACCCCGGGGCGTTTCCGCCGGCACAGCTCAGGGAGGTGGATCATTTTCTTAAGGATCTGGGACAGGACTGGGCGGAAAAGGAGAATTTCCTGGACCGAAATTTCAGGGATTACCGCCTGGCCGGACTGGACCCGCACAAGACCTCCTTCCTGGACGGCAGCATCCTGAACAACAAACCGTTCGACCAGGTGATCTCCGCCATCCACGGCCGGCCGGCCTTTCGCAAGGTGGACCGGCGTATTGTCTATATCGACCCCAATCCGGAAGAACTGTCCATCAAGCCGACCGGCGCCCCGCCCAGCCTGCTCAATACCATCAAGGGCGCGCTGTCGGACATTCCCATGAACCAGCCCATGCATGACGACCTGATGGAAGTGCAGGCCCTGAACCAGCAGGTGCGCATCATCAAGACCGTGGTCGACAGCATCAAGCCCAATGTGGAAGCGCTGGTAAAGGAGATTTCCGCCGACGATATGAACGGCGAAGTGACCGCCGACGACATCCGTTGCTGGCGCAACCTGGCCAACGCCCGCTCGGTTGACGATGCCGGCTTTTCCTATGAAGGCTATGCCCGCCTCAAGGTGAGAAACTGCCTGACCCGCCTGACCCGCATTATCGGCGACATCTGCGACTGCCCCCCCGGCAGCGCAAAACGCCGGCAGGTCTTTTCCATCCTGCAGTGCTGGGCCTATCAGGACGAGGTAAGTTTCACCGGGCTGTATGGCCACCTGCTCAAGGAAGCCAGCGCTCGCGGCAAGCTGCTGGACTGGGTCGGCGACCTGTTCGATCGCCACAAGGAGGACGCGGAACTTCCGGCCTGGGCCCGCTTCCTGGTCAATTTCGATGTCAATTACCATCGCCGGCGGCTGCAGTTCATGATCCAGGAACTGAACAAACTATACGGCGAACATGAGCTGGACGTGCAGGCGCTGGACCGGCTCAAAGGCGATTTCTACAAGGTCCTGCAGAAGCTGGACACGCTGGAGGATATCGGGTTTGTTTCCGACCCCACCCGTAACATTATCCGGGAAATCTTTTGCCGGCTCCTCAAGGAACCTTTTGACGACGATCCCAGCAGCGAGACCAATAGCTGTTCCCTTGCCGCCGGCAAGAAGGAATTATCGATCGCCCTCGATATGCTGGCCCAGGACCTCAACCTGGATAAATTCCGGGCCGTGGCGGACGGCCTGATCGCCGAGCAGAACAACCTGTCCTGGCAGGAAACCGTCGGCCATGAGCTGACCGTGTCCTATCTGGGCTTCGCCTTCTGGGATGTGATCACCTTTTCCGTCATGGGCGCCAAGGACTTGGGGGAATTCAATGAAATCCTGGTCAACCGGATCAGCCCCAACGACGGCTCGGTGCTGAAAAAGGACCAGAATGAAATGCCTTTGCGCGGGACGGCCATGCGCTCCTTCGGCGCCTTTTTCAGCCGCGCCGACCGGGAGAATGACTATCTGTGGGGCCGGCTCAACGGCGCCGAACGGCTGATCGACATCCTTGCCAACCAGGCCTCTCTCGAACATCTGGACGAGCGGATCGATGTGAAAGCCCTTAAAAAACGGGCCTTCCTCGCCATTCTCGAAACGGAAAAGCAGCACCTCAGCGAAGTGCCGGAACTGCTGGAAGATTTGCAGGCCCGGATCGAGGCGCTCTAGACTCTAAACGCTGAAGCTTTCGCCGCAGCCGCAGGTGCCGGTAGCATTGGGATTTTCAAAGACAAAACCGGTCTGGAACTTGTCTTCTTTGTAGTCCATGGTGCTGCCGATCAGGTAAATCATGGACATGCCGTCGATATAGACAGTTACCCCCTTGTCGGTCACTTTCTCGTCGCCGGGGGTTTCCTCGTCCACATAATCCACCTTGTAACTGAGGCCGTTACAGCCCTTGGTGGTGGTGCCGAGGCGCACGCCGAGGGACGGCTTGCCGCGCTGCGCGAGCAGGAATTTGATCCGGTCCGCAGCGGCATCGGAAATTTGCAATACGGCTTCTGCTGACATCATCTTCTCCTACATAAATCCCATCTCGAGGCGGGCGGCTTCGCTCATCATGCTCATGTCCCACGGCGGATCCCACACCAGCTCCACACTCACAGTGCCGACACCGTCCACATCGCGGACCTTGAGCTCGATCTCCCCGGGCATGCTTTCCGCCACCGGACAATGGGGGGTGGTCAGGGTCATGACGATGGTGACATCGGCGGTGTCGGAAATGACCACATCATAGATCAGGCCCATCTCGTAAATATTGACCGGGATCTCCGGATCATAGATTTCCCGCAGCACCTCGACAATCTTCTGGTTCAGCGCGCGCCGTTCTTCCTCGCTGATCGCCGGGCCGCCGGAAGTTGCCTTAACGTCCTTTTCCTTTTGAGGATCCTTGTCCTTGTCGTCGCGATTATAAAATCCGTCCAGAAAGCTCATCTTGTTAGTTACCCTGAGTATTTAGCCGAATATCCGGTTCACTTTGTCGAGACCGGCCACCAGCCGGTCAATATCTTCAAATGTATTATACAGGCCGAGCGAGGCCCGGGCCGTAGCCGGCACATCAAAAAAGTCCATCACCGGCTGGGCGCAATGATGCCCGGCGCGAATAGCGATTCCTTCCTGATCCAGGATGGTGCCGATATCATGGGGGTGGGCGTTTTCCATGGTGAAGGACAATATGCCTGCCATATGATCCGCCTGCCCCACCAGCCGCAGGCCCTTGACCTCGGCGAGACGCTCCCTGGCATAGGCCAGCAGTTTTTGTTCATGGTCCTCGATCAGGTCGAAGCCGAGGTTTTCCATATAGTCCACCGCCGCGCCCAGGCCGATGCCGCCGGCGATATGCGGGGTGCCGGCTTCGAACTTGTGCGGCAGGTCGTTATAGGTGGTTTTTTCAAAAGTCACGCTGCGGATCATGTCGCCGCCGCCCTGGTAGGGGGGCATAGCGTCCAGCAGCTCCTTGCGGCCCCACAGCACACCGACCCCGGTCGGACCATACATCTTGTGGCCGGAAAAGGCATAAAAATCCGCATCCAGATCCTGCACGTCGACCCGGGTATGGGGAATCGCCTGGCAGCCGTCCACCAGCACCAGCGCGCCGACCTTGTGCGCGGCCCTGATGATCTCCTTGATCGGGGTGATGGTGCCGAGGCTGTTGGAGATATGGGTGATGGCCACCAGTTTAGTCTTCTCAGACAACAATTTCTCATATTCGTCAAACAGGAAATTGCCCTTGTCGTCGATCGGCGCCACCTGAATGACAAAGTCCTTTTCATCCCGTACCATCTGCCAGGGCACGATGTTGCTGTGATGCTCCATGCGGCTGAGGATGATCTCGTCACCGGGGCCCAGGTTCTGCCGGCCCCAGGTCGCGGCCACCAGGTTGATGGCTTCGGTGGCACCGCGGACAAAAATGATTTCCTTGTCGTCGGGAGCATTGATGAAATTCTTCAGCCGGCCGCGCGCCTCTTCATAGAGCTGGGTGCCAAGCTGGGACAGATAATAAACCCCACGGTGAATATTGGAATATTCACAGGAATAATAATGACTGAGTCGCTCGATCACCTGGCGCGGTTTCTGGGCGCTGGCGCCGCTGTCGAGGAAGGTCAGCGGTTTGCCGTGGATCTGCTGCTCGAAAATCGGGAAATCGCGGCGGATCTCCTCGATATTATAGTTTGATTTCAGTGCCTTGGGATTATGTGACGTCATGAGTTCACCCCGCTTGCTGCGAGCCAGTCCCGGATCCGGGACTGGAAGGCCTCGCGCAATTCTTCATTGTCCAGTTCCTCAAACACCTCGGCGAGGAACGCCTGCACCAGCATGGCGCGGGCTTCTGCCGGAGAAAGACCGCGGCTTTCCAGATAAAACAGCGCCATCTCATCCAGCTCGCCGACCGTCGCCCCATGGGAACATTTCACGTCATCGGCGAAAATCAGCAATTCCGGCTTGGCGTTGGCCTGGGCCTGGCGGTCCAGCAGCAAATTCTTGCAGGACTGGTCGGCATTGGTTTTCTGGGCATCCTGTTCGACAATGACCTTGCCCTGGAAGGCGGTTTTGCCGCCCTTGTCAAGCACGCCGCGGAATACCTGCTCACTCTGGCAATGGCCCTTGGCGTGATCCATGCGGGTGAAAATATCCTGCGACTGGCCGTTGCGGGCGAGGTAAGCGCCTTTCAGGGTGACGCCGGCCTCTTCGCCGTTAAGCACTGGGAAAATTTCCGTGCGGCTCATTTCACTGCCCAGCTGCAGACTGTGGTTCTCAAACGAGGCCGCGTCCGCCAAATGCACGGTCTTGCGGTTCATATGCACCGCCTTGTCACCTTCCTGCTGCAGCGTGTAGCTGTGCAGAGCGGCCTTCTGCGCCAGCCGGATATGGGAAATATTCTGCGTCCAATAGGCCTGACCGTCAGAGCCCCTGAAACTTTCGATCAGTTCCAGGCTGGCTCCTTCACCGAGAGTGATCAGGTTCCTGGTGCGCAGTGCCTTGCGATCGGCATGCTCTTCAGCCAGATAAACGATCTCGATCGCCCCTGGAATTTCTACCCCGTCCGCCACGTCGAGCAGAAAGCCATCGGTAAACATGGCCTTGTTCAGGGCTGACAGGCTGTCTTCATCGTCGAGACTGGCAAACTGGGCAAGTTGATCCTGGGTTGCCTTGCTCAGAGGAGTAAGAGTCAGACCCGTGATATCGGCCAGGTTTGAACGAACCGCGGAGAAGAAACCATTGACAAACACCAGCCGGGCGGCCGAGGAAAAGCGGGCCGCTTCCGCCCCGGCGCCGTCGGTTCTTTCCGCCACAGAGAAGGTTCCCGCCGCCAGTTTGGTCAGATTGCTGTATTTCCATTCTTCCACCTTGGGCCCGGGCAGGCCGGCGGCACGGAAGCTGTCGTATGCAGACTGACGCGCGTCGGCAAGAACCACCGGCCCCGGCAGTTTGTCCCTGACGTCTTCGAAATCCCCGGCCACCGCCGGACTGTCGATATAGCGTTTTAAAGTCATAATCTGTCTCAGGCCGCCGTATCCTCGATGCCGATCCCGGCATATCCTTCTTTTTCCAGCACCAGCGCCAGTTCCTTGCCGCCGGACTTGACGATCCGGCCATCAGCCAGCACATGAACAAAATCCGGCACCACATAATCCAGCAGCCGCTGGTAATGGGTGATCAGCAAGATGGATTTTTCCGGACTGCGCAGCCGGTTGATGCCTTCGGACACCACCCGCAGCGCGTCGATATCGAGACCGCTGTCGGTTTCATCGAGCAGGGCGAACACCGGATCCAGCACCGCCATCTGCACCATTTCATTGCGTTTTTTCTCGCCACCGGAAAAGCCGACATTAACCGGACGTTTCAGCATTTCCGGATCAAGATCCAGTTCCTTGGCCTTTTCCCGCACCAGTTTCAGCAGCTCCACCGCCGGCATGTCTTCCTCGCCGCGGTATTTGCGCAGGCTGTTGACCGCCGTCTTCAGGAAATTCATGTTGGACACGCCGGGGATTTCCACCGGATACTGGAACCCGAGGAACATGCCTTCGCCGGCGCGCTCGTGGGCGTCGAGGTCGAGCAGGTTTTTGCCGCGGAACAGCACTTCGCCGTCAGTAATCTCATAGCCGTCGCGTCCGGCCAGGGCATAGCTCAGGGTGCTTTTCCCGGCGCCGTTCGGGCCCATAATCGCGTGCACTTCACCGTCACCGATGTTGAGATCGACGCCTTTGAGGATTTCCTTGTCCCCGACTTTTACATGTAAATTCTTGATTTCGAGCATTTTCCTGGGTCTTTTTCTTTAATAATTGTCTTAGCCAACACTGCCTTCAAGGCTGATGCCCAGCAGCTTCTGCGCCTCCACGGCAAATTCCATGGGCAGCTGCTGCATCACATCCTTGCAGAAGCCGTTGACGATCAGGGCCACAGATTCCTCGGGGTCAAGACCGCGCTGCTGGCAGTAGAACATCTGGTCGTCACTGATTTTCGAGGTGGTGGCCTCATGTTCCAGCTGGGCGGTCGGGTTCTGCGCCTCGATATAGGGCACCGTATGAGCGCCGCAGCGGTCGCCGATCAGCAGGCTGTCGCACTGGGTGAAATTGCGGGCATTTTCTGCCGTACCCATCACCCGCACCAGGCCGCGGTAGGTCTGTTGCGCCTGGCCGGCGGAGATGCCCTTGGAAATGATGGTGCTTTTGGTGTTTTTGCCGATATGGATCATCTTGGTGCCGGTGTCGGCCTGCTGGTGGTGGTTGGTGATCGCCACCGAATAGAATTCACCGACCGAATTATCGCCCTGCAGGATACAGCTCGGATATTTCCAGGTCACCGCCGAACCGGTTTCCACCTGGGTCCAGCTGATTTTGGAATTCTTGCCGCGGCAGGCGCCGCGCTTGGTGACAAAATTATAAATGCCGCCCTTGCCGTCCTTGTCGCCGGGATACCAGTTCTGCACGGTGGAATATTTGATTTCCGCATCATCCAGGGCAATCAGCTCCACCACCGCGGCATGAAGCTGGTTTTCATCGCGCATCGGCGCGGTACAGCCCTCGAGGTAGGAGACATAAGAGCCTTCATCGGCAATGATCAGGGTCCGTTCAAACTGGCCGGTATTGGCTTCGTTGATCCGGAAATAGGTGCTGAGCTCCATGGGGCAGCGCACGCCCTTGGGAATATACACAAAGGTGCCGTCGGAAAAGACCGCGCTGTTAAGCGTGGCATAGAAATTGTCATGCACCGGCACCACGGTGCCGAGATATTTTTTCATCAGCTCCGGATAATCGCGGGCCGCTTCGGAAATGGAGCAGAAAATCACCCCGGCTTCCTTGAGCTTTTCCCGGAAAGTGGTCGCCACCGACACACTGTCGAACACCACATCGACCGCAACCCCGGCCAGAACCTCTTGTTCTTTCAGGGAAATTCCCAGTTTTTCGTAGGTCCGCAGCAGCTCCGGATCCACTTCCTCCAGGCTTTTCGGCCGGTCATCCTGGGATTTCGGGGCAGAATAATAATAGATGTCCTGGAAGTCGATTTCCGGATAGTCCACCAGGGCCCAGTCCGGCTCTTCCATTTTCTGCCACATGGCAAAGGCCTTCAGCCGCCAGTCCAGCAGCCACTCCGGCTCCTGTTTCTTGGCGGAGATAAACCGGATGATGTCCTCGTTCAGGCCCTTTTCCGCCTTGACCGATTCAATATCCGTGTAAAATCCGTATTTATAGTCGCCCGATACTTCTTCGACCGTTTTACGGGCTTCTTCCGTTGCAGCCATTCAATAACTCCGGCTTTAATTCACAGTCTTTGCAGCAGGCCGGTCCTCCCGGTCGCTGCCGATAAAATCCGGTATGGGGGAAACCATTTCAGACAGCCGGACGCTGCTCAGCGCCGCTTTCACCGCCTGGTTGATCCGGTGCCATTGACCGCGGGTGCCGCAGGAGGCCTGAAAGTCACAGCCGTCATCTGCCACATCCAGGCAGTTGGTTAATTGCACCGGGCCGTCCACAGCCTCAATAATGTTGGCGATGGTAATCTCGTCCGCATCGCTCTTGAGGCTGAAACCGCCGTTCAGCCCGCGGTGCGAGGTGAGCAGGTCGGCCCTGACCAGCATGCCGAGGATCTTGCTCACCGTCGGCGCCGGAATACCCGTATTCCCGGCAATTTCCGTTGCCGGATGCACATGGTCAGGCCTCAGCGCAATATGGCTCATCAAAACCACAGCGTAATCCGCCAGGTTAGAGAGTTTGATCATGTTATTTTCCCATCACAAAGCTCCGGCGTCTCGAAAACACCGGGCTTTTACCACCAATCCATACCAATTTGGTATCTTTTAAATGGCGATCCTGGACGGGAAAGTCAATGGAAATCGGACCAATTTGGTCTGTTTTATTAAGTTATTCCGAAATATCGGGAAATTTAACCGCAAATGGGTTCAGAATTCCTCGTTTCCGGACAGTCTCTGGCAGATATCATCCAGCTGTTCCAGGGTTTTATAGCGGATTCGCACCTCGCCCCCCTTGTTGTCCTGGAAATCAATCTGCACCCTGAGGCCGAGCGACTCACTGAGATCATTCTCCAGCGCCAGGGTATCCGCGTCCTTTGCGCCGGGCGAAACAGCCGATTTGGTCTCCAGCGGTTGTTTGGGACCCTTGGCTTCCTTGGCGATTTTCTCGGCCTGGCGCACACTGAGACCTTCCTCGATAATGCGGGCCGCCAGCTTTTCCGGATTTTCTGCCGTAATCAGGGCGCGGGCATGGCCCATGCTCAGCAATCCATCCATCAGCATATCCTGGACTTTTTTCGGCAGGGCCAGCAGGCGCAGGATATTGGCGATATGACTGCGGCTTTTTCCGACGATCTTGCCCAGTTTCTCCTGGGTATGGCCGAATTCATCGATCAGCCGCTGATACCCCAGCGCTTCCTCGATCGGGGTCAGGTCGTGGCGCTGGACGTTTTCAATAATGGCGATTTCCAGCGCTTCGCCGTCGGTCAGCTCGCGGACAATGACCGGCACCTTGTGCAGGCCGGCGGCCTGGGCGGCGCGCCAGCGCCGCTCCCCGGCGATGATTTCATAGGCCTCAGCCCCTTTGGGACGCACGAGGATCGGCTGCAGGATCCCCTTTTCGCGGATCGACTCCACCAGATCCCGGGCCTTTTCCTCGTCAAAATACTTGCGCGGCTGATAGGCATTGGCTTTCAGGAACTCAATCGGCAGCTCCCGGTCCGGCCGGGCCGGCGCACTCTCTCCCTTTTCAACGGCGGCATATTCCCGGTCGGTGGACCCCAGAAGGGCGGAAAGGCCTTTGCCCAGCCCTTTCTGGCTTTTTGCTTTTACTTTTTCTTCTTTGGTCATATCACTTAAGTCTTTGATATTATTATGTTATTTATGCGGCACGGAAGTTTTTCTCACGCCGGAGAAGCTCGGTCGCAAGCCGGATATAAGCCTGGCTGCCGGTGCATTTATGATCATAGAGCAGCGCCGGCTTGCCGTGCGACGGCGCTTCGGAAATCCGTACGTTCCGGGGAATCACCGTCTTGAACACCTTGTCGCCCAGATAGCTGCGCACATCCTGCGCCACCTGGCCGGACAGGTTATTACGTCCGTCATACATGGTCAGGACAATGCCCTCGATTTTCAGCTTCGGATTAAAGTTGGCCTGGACGGTTTCAATGGTCCGGAGCAGCAGGCTTAGCCCTTCGAGGGCGAAAAACTCGCATTGCAGCGGCACAATCACGGAATCCGCTGCCGACAGGGCATTCAGGGTCAGCAGATTGAGCGACGGCGGGCAATCAATCAGAATATAGTCAAATTGCTCGACTGCCGGGTCCTTGAAGGCATTTCTCAGCCGGAAGGTGCGCTGCGCCTGGTCCACCAGCTCCAGTTCCGCCCCGGTCAGGTCAATGGTGGACGATACCAGAAACAGCCGCGGGATATCGGTTTTCTCGATGGCATCGGACAGAGTTGCTTCCTCCATCATCACGTCGTAGCTGGTGATGTCCCGGTTATCGCGCTCGCGGCCGACGCCGGTGCTGGCGTTGCCCTGGGGATCCAGATCCACAATCAGAACATTTTTCCGGGCCGCCGCCAGGGCCGTGCCCAGGTTGATGGTGGTGGTGGTTTTTCCCACCCCGCCCTTCTGGTTGGCGATGGCAATAATTTCAGGCTTTTTCCGGTCTGTGGATAAGTTTGTGGACATTTATTTTTATTCCTGCTCTCTAATCAGCCGCGAGGCCTTATTCTGCCTAGTTTCAGGATCATACCCGATTCTTCAGTTTTGCTTGTGTATTTTTCCACGTGAAACTGCCAGTTTTTTTCCGCTTCCGCCAGTTCCTCCTGCCAGGTCTTCCCCTTGGGAAACAGGCAGACGGTCTCCTCCGTAATAAAACCGCTCAGCAACTGTAGCAGTTTATCGATGGTGGCCAAAGCCCGGGAGGTGACAAAATCGACCGAAAAGGGGGTAAGTTCCTCAATCCGTTTGCAATGTACCGTCGCCGGCGCCCCGGTCTCCCTGATCACCTGGTTCATGAAGGTGCATTTTTTATTGTTGCTTTCCACCAGATGGACTTCCCCAGCCCCCATAACGGACAACACCAGCCCCGGAAAGCCGGCGCCGCTGCCGATATCGAGGATTTTCAGGGTTCCCAGCCGTTCTTTCGGCAAAAGCTCCATGACCTGGGCGGAATCATAGAAATGGCGCCACCATTTGTCGCTGATGGTTGTCGGGCTGACCAGATTGATGCGTTTCTGCCATTTTTCCAGCAGATCCGCATATATCTCCAGCTTTTCCCGGGTTTCACGTGGAACATTAATCTCGTGGAAAAAGTCGTCCGGCCCAAATCTCATGTTATGCCGAGGCCCTGTTGTCTTTTCTTTTCACAAAACGCAACAGGGTGGTCAGCGCCGCCGGAGTCACACCGGAGATTCGGCCTGCGGCACCCAGTGTCGCCGGTTTGGCCTGTTTCAGCTTTTCCCGGATCTCGTTGGAAAGGCCGTCGATTTTCTGGTAATCCAGATCCAGCGGCAGCAGCAGGTTTTCATCCTTGCGGAAAGCGAGGATATCCGCCTCCTGGCGCTCCAGATAACCGCTGTAGGTGGCATCGATTTCCAGCTGTTCGGCGATTTCCGGGGAAATGTTCCCCAGTTCCGGCCAGATAGCGGCCAGTTTCGGCAAATCAATATCGGGATAGGACAGTAACGTCATGGCCGAGCGGGCCACCCCGTCCTTGTTGATTTTCAGGCCGTATTTCTCCGCTTCATTGGGGGTAATCTTCAATTCCGCCGCCAGATTGCGGTATTTGGCCAGAGTTTCAGCTTTTTCGGCAAAAGCCCTAGACCGGTCCGAGGAAATCACCCCGATCTCTTCCCCAAGCGGGGTCAGGCGCTGGTCGGCATTGTCCGCCCGGAGCTTGAGGCGATATTCGGCGCGCGAGGTGAACATGCGGTAGGGTTCCCGGGTGCCCTTGGTAACCAGGTCGTCAATCATCACCCCGATATAAGCGTCGGCGCGGTCGAGATAGAATTCATGTGAATTGCCGGCCGCCAGCGCCGCATTGATTCCGGCCATCAGGCCCTGCGCCGCCGCTTCTTCATAGCCGGTGGTGCCGTTGATCTGGCCTGCGAAATAAAGGCCGGCGGCTTTCTTGGTTTCCAGCGTCGCCAGAAGCTCCCGCGGATCGACGAAATCATATTCGATGGCATAGCCGGGCTGGAGGATTTCCACATGTTCCAGACCCGGGATACTTCTTATATAGGCGTCCTGCACGTCCACCGGCAGGGAGGTGGAAATACCGTTGGGATAGACCGTGTCATCATCCAGTCCCTCGGGCTCGAGGAAAATCTGGTGCGAGCTTTTATCGGCAAAACGGACAATTTTGTCTTCAATGGACGGACAGTAACGCGGGCCGGTGCCTTCAATATTGCCGCTGTACATGGCGGAACGATGCAGGTTATCGCGGATAATCTGGTGGGTTTTCTCGGTGGTATTGGTGATATAGCAGTCGATCTGCGGCACCGTGATCCGGTCGGTCAGGAACGAAAAGGGGATTTGCGGGTCGTCGCCCTTCTGCGCATCACAGACGGACCAGTCGATGGTTTTGCCGTTGAGCCGCGCCGGAGTACCGGTTTTCAGGCGCCCCAGTTCAAAGCCGATTTTCATCAGGGTTTTGGACAATCCCAATGACGGCGCCTCGCCGACCCGGCCGGCCGGAGTCTGTTGGTCGCCGATATGGATCATACCGCGCAGGAAGGTCCCGGTGGTCAGTACCACGCGTCCGGCCCGAATCTCCTCGCCCTCCGCCGTGATGACTCCTTCCACCAGCGGACGACCATCCGGGCCTTCGACCACGATCAGGTCTTCCGCCGCGGAAGCTTTCACATCGAGGTTTTCATAACCCAGGACAAAGTCCTGCATCGCCGCACGGTACAGCTTGCGGTCGGCCTGGGTTCTCGGCCCCCGTACTGCCGGGCCTTTACGGCGATTGAGCATGCGGAACTGGATCCCGGCCGCGTCAGCCACCCGACCCATCAGGCCGTCCAGGGCGTCGATTTCCCGCACCAGATGCCCCTTGCCGAGACCGCCGATGGCCGGGTTACAGGACATTTCGCCGATGGTTTCCACCTTGTGGGTCAGCAGAAGCGTCCGGGCACCCAGGCGCGCCGAAGCCGCGGCTGCTTCACAGCCGGCGTGTCCTCCACCGATTACAATCACATCATACTGGAACATCAAAAATTTCCCGGGATATCCTGTTGCCCTGACAAGTCGGCGACTTTACTCAGTCACCCCCGTCATGTCAAAGAAGTTTATGGCTTTATCGACGGATTTCAAGACCCCGGTTTTCCGGGCATTATATCGGCTATGCAATGTTTCACGTGGAACATCACTGGTTAACAAATTGTTAACGATCCGAAAGTGTCTTTATTTCCTGCGCTTTATTAGAAAGCTATTTACCAATGCAAAATTCTGAGAAGACAACATCGAGAATATCTTCCACATCAACCGCGCCGGTAATCCGGCCCAGGGCCCGGGCGGCGAGCCGCAAATCTTCCGCCAGAAGCTCCAGTTCCCCGGTCCGGTTGGTCAGAAACCTTTCCAGATGATCCACTGAGTCTTTCAACGCCTGGCGATGGCGGGTCCGGGTCAGGCTCGGCGCCTCGGCCAGATCCATTTTACCAGCCACCGTCTGTTCGAGGCCCCGCATGAATTGATCTAGGCCCTCCCCGTTCTTCAGGGAAACGGGATAAATATTGCCGCCAGCCGCCTTGATCCGGCGCGCCAGCTCTTCCCGGTCCGGTACCAGATCCATCTTGTTGAGGATGATGATTGTCTCGTCGTCAATCATAGCGGAAGTCTCCGTTCCGATTTCCGGCCATGCCGATGCCTCGGTCATAACGATGCGCACATCCGCCTGTTCCGCCCGCGCCCGGGCCCGGCGCATGCCTTCCGCCTCAATCACATCACCGCTTTCGCGCAGGCCCGCCGTGTCAATGATGGTGACCGGAAAGCCCTGGATATCCAGATGCACTTCCAGCACATCCCGGGTGGTGCCTTCAATGTCAGAAACAATGGCCACCTCCCGGCGGGACAAATAATTCATCAGCGACGACTTGCCGATATTGGGCTGGCCCAGAATCACCACCTGCAGGCCATCGCGGATCCGTTCCCCCCGATGACCGTCCGCCAGATGATCCGTTATTTTCACGTGAAGTTTTTCGATGATCGGGCGCACCCGGGCGGTGACATCCTCCGGAATTTCCTCGTCGGCGAAATCTATATCCGCTTCCAGATAGGCCATGGCAGAGATGATTTCCCGGCGCCAGCCGTCATAAAGTTCCCCCAGCTGGCCGTCCATCTGGCGCAATGCCTGCCGCCGCTGGGCTTCGGTCTCCGCGTTCAACAGGTCAGCCAGTGCTTCGGTCGCTGTCAGGTCCATCTTGCCGTTGTCAAAGGCCCGGCGGGTAAATTCCCCGGGCTCGGCCGGCCGCACGCCGGTGAATTTGGACAGCGCCTCCAGTAAGCCGGCGACCACAGCGCGTCCGCCATGGATATGGAACTCGACCACATCTTCGCCGGTAAAGCTGTTTGGTGCGCTGAAATACAGGGCCAGACCATGATCCAGGCGCACCGAGGTTTCGGGATCGCGAAACCAGGTCAGTTTTGCTTCACGTGGAACAGGCCGTCGGGACAGACCGGACAGTTGCAGCAATACCTCGCCGGCTTTCTCACCGGAAAGACGAATGACAGCCACGCCGGCGCGTCCCTTGCCGCTGGAAAGTGCATAAATTGTCATGGTTTGTCTTGTTTACTTGTCGGATTTACCACCGGTATTCCAGAAAATATTCTGGAATGTCTCGAGCCCCTGGCCGGCCATATTCAGGCTCGGCGCCACCCACATCTGAAACATCTTGTCCATGTCTTCCGGAGACAGACCGCTTGTCATCTTGTCCTGCAATTCAGTCATGAACGCCTGCTGAATAGGTTCCAGGTCGGGCAAGCCGAGAAATTGCCGGGCTTCCTTGGGGGTGCAGTCAATATCAATGGTTACCTTCATGATCTATCTCTGAACAGGTGAAAAATCATTTCCGATCAACGAATAAAAGCCGCTAAAAGGTCTAACTCCTTCATATAAGCAGAGATTTCAAGGATTGCCAATATATTTTTATATATCTAAAAGATATATTTATTCGACCAGGACTGCCGTCTCGATCATTCCGCGGCCACCTCTTCCTCTTCCATCGGCGTGATTTTGAAATTTGTATAACCGTAAATCACTGAAATGATCGGGCTTAAAATATTGAAGAAACAATAAGGAGCATAAGCCAGTGTGGCGATTCCGAGAGTCGCCGACATAAAAGCCCCGCAGGTGTTCCAGGGCACGAGTACCGAGGTCACTGTCGCAGTATCCTCGAGCACACGACTGAGATTTTTGGCGGCCAGTTTGCGTCGCTCGAATTCAATCCGGTACATCCGCCCCGGCAATACAATGGCTATATACTGATCCATGGCGATCACATTGATGCCGAAACAGGTCAGTGCCGTTATTAAAATCAGCGATCCTGTACTCTTCGCCAGCCCAAGCAGGCCGACAACCAGTTTTTGCAGCATCCCCAAATGTTCCAGAATTGAGCCAAAGGTGATGGCACACATGATCAGCCAGATGGTGTTCAGCATATTGGCCATCCCGCCGCGGGACAAAAGACTGTCCATCTCTTCATTGCCGGTCTGGGAATTGTAGCCGTCGAACAAAGCGGTCCACACCCCTTTGAACATGGCTACTCCGCGCATCAACCCGTCGTCACCGACAAATTTAAGGATCGTCGCCTGCTGGAAAATCAACGCCATTATCCCGCCGAGGATGGCCCCGAACATCAGGGTAGGAAAGGCAGGATATTTTTTATAGGCCAGGTAAAAAACCACCACCATGGGAATAAACAGATGCGGGCCGATGGAGAAATTTTGATCCAGAATAAGAAGACGCCCTTCAACGGAAATATTGTTCTGAACCGGTTCCTGGGTCAGTCCGATCACCAGGAATAATATCAAGGCAAGGCTGATTGCCGGGCCCGTGGTCCACATCATATGCCTGATATGGGTGAACAGATCTGTACCGGTAATAGCCGGCGCCAGGTTTGTGGTGTCCGACAAAGGCGACATTTTATCGCCGAAATAAGCGCCGCTGATTACCGCCCCGGCGGTAATTTCCAGGGGCAGGCCAAGTCCTGAGGCAATCCCCATCAGGCCGATGCCAACCGTACTCGCCGTCGTCCAGCTGGAGCCGATACTCATTGAGGTGATGGCGCACAGGATGCAGGCGGTAAAGTAGAAGACTGACGGATTAATCACCTGAAGACCGTAGTAGATCATTGCCGGGACCGTGCCGGATAATATCCACGTTCCGATCAATGCGCCAACCATGAGCAGAATTAAAAGCGCCCCCACCGTATTCCCGATCCCGCGGGAGATAGCCTTCTCCATGGTCCGCCATTTGACGCCGTTTTTCCAGCCGACCAGCAAAGCGATGCCACCCGCCAGGATCAGGGCGATCTGGTTCGGGCCGTATGAAGATTCATCTTGATAAAGCAGGACCGATGTGGTCAGCAGGATAATCAGAAAGACTACCGGGATTATGGCATCCAGCAGACTTGGCTCACGGGCGGTTTCTTCCGTCAAATTTTATCCCCTAAGATATTTCTCATTGTTTGTTTTTTGAAAACTATAGGAAAGGCGGACGGAAAAGTATACGGATATTTGCCTCTTTAGCCGGAACAAAAAAAGCCCCCTGTCGAAGAGGGGGCTTTTGCAAAAGCTCAAGACTTTAATTGTTCATGCTTTCGAAGAATTCCTCATTGTTCTTGGTCTCTTTCAGCTTGCCAAGCAGGAATTCGATAGCATCCACGGATCCCATCGGCATAAGAATTCGACGCAGCACCCACATTTTTGACAGGGTTCCCTTGTCAAGCAGAAGCTCTTCCTTGCGGGTACCGGATTTGGTGATATCCATGGCCGGGAAAATACGCTTGTCGCTGACCTTGCGGTCAAGCACGATCTCGCTGTTGCCGGTGCCTTTGAATTCCTCGAAGATCACTTCGTCCATACGGCTGCCGGTTTCAATCAGGGAGGTGGCGATGATGCTGAGCGATCCGCCTTCCTCGATGTTACGGGCGGCACCGAAAAAGCGTTTGGGCCGCTGCAGGGCGTTGGCGTCAACACCACCGGTCAGCACCTTGCCTGAGCTCGGCACCACCGTGTTATAGGCGCGGGCCAGGCGGGTAATACTGTCGAGCAGAATCACCACGTCTTTTTTATGCTCCACCAGACGCTTCGCTTTTTCGATCACCATCTCTGCCACCTGGACGTGGCGGCTGGCCGGCTCGTCAAAGGTGGAGCTGATCACTTCGCCCTTAACCGAACGCTGCATGTCGGTAACCTCTTCCGGGCGCTCATCGATCAGCAGAACGATCAGGTATACCTCAGGATGGTTGGCGGTAATGGCATGGGCGATATTCTGCAGCAAAACGGTTTTACCGGTCCTGGGCGGCGCCACAATCAGGCTGCGCTGGCCCTTACCGATCGGCGCCACCAGGTCGATCACCCGGGAAGAAAGATCTGTCACGGTCGGATCTTCCATATCCAGCTTGAATTTTTCATCCGGATACAGCGGAGTCAGACTGTCGAAATTGATTTTATGACGGCTTTTTTCCGGGTCCTCGAAATTGATCTTGTCCACCTTGAGCAGGGCGAAATAGCGCTCGCCTTCTTTCGGCGCCCGGATCTGCCCTTCAACGCTGTCCCCTGTGCGCAGGGCAAAGCGGCGAATCTGGCTCGGGGAGACATAAATATCATCGGGACCCGGCAGGTAATTGGCTTCCGGAGAACGCAGAAACCCAAAGCCATCCTGCAGCACTTCAATCACACCGCCGCCGCTGATGGTTTCGCCTCTTTCAGCCATCGCCTTGAGGATGGCAAACATCATATCCTGTTTGCGCATGCTGCTGGCATTTTCAATTTCCAGCTCTTCGGCCATAGACAGAAGGTCTGCGGGTGCTTTTTTCTTAAGGTCTAGAAGATTCATGGTGATTTCCGGAAAGTTGGAATATTCAGAACGAATATAAGATTAGATTACCTGTAAATAACTATGGCGCTTCCCTGGCGGGCGCTTTCTACATTATGGAGAGATAAATTAGACAGATTTCCAATTGTTCTTTTTTTATTGGATCAGCACAGAATAACCTAAAAAAAAGAACAAGTGAAGGCGTTTTCTAGGGAACCCGGATCAGTTTGTCAAGGAAAGCCTCGGTTCTTGCTAGAACGGCCGCATAATCACCAGGAAAACGATCAGGATCATCAGTACCGTCGGTACTTCATTCATCTTGCGGTAAAAACCCTCGGTATGGCTGTTTTCATCACGCTCAAACTGTTTGCGCCAACGGGCGAGAAAACCGTGAAATCCGCTCATCAGCAGCACCAGGACAAATTTCAAGTGAAACCAGGGCTCGCTCCAGCGATCCATGCCGAAAGCCAGACCCAGGCCGAAAATCCAGGACGCCACCATGGCCGGATTGATGATGACCCGCATCAGCTTGCGCTCCATCACCTTGAACAGTTCCGAGGTTTCGGACCCTTTTTCCACCTGGCAGTGATAGACAAACAGCCGCGGCAGATAGAACATGCCGGCCATCCAGGAAATTACCGAGATAATATGAAGGGCGAGAAGCCATTCATAACTGTCCTGCAGAAAATCAATCATACTTTCCTCCCCGCTTTTTATCCTGCGGTTTTGATCACCAGTTCGGCCAAGCCATCGATAAAATCGGGCTGGCACTGCAGGGCCGGCACCCGGATATACTCCCTGACCCCGGCTTTTTCGGCAAACTCGCGATATTCAATATCCAGCTCCACCAGGGTTTCGGAATGCTCCGAGACAAAGGCCACCGGCACGATGATCAGGTTTTTGCCATCTTCGCCGGCCCGGTCAATCTCATCCTCGGTGCTCGGCCCGATCCATTCCAGGGGGCCGACCCGGCTCTGGTAACAGGTCACATACTCGAGCCCGGTGTCGCCGAGTTTTTCAATGATCGCAGCACAGGTTTCTTCCACCTGTTTCTGGTAGGGATCGCCGGCCTCAATGACTTTTTTCGGCAGGCCGTGGGCGGAAAACAGCAGCCGGTAATCTGACGGTGTGTCGATTTTATCCAAGGCTTCCCGGATCAGCGCCACATGGGCGTCGATGAATTTGGGATCGGTCGGATATTCCCGGATGATCCAGCTCGGCACTTCCAGCCCCGCCGCCTTTGCCTTTTTGGTCCAGTCGATCAGGGACGAGCCGGTGGTGGTCAGCGAATATTGCGGATAAAGCGGCAGCAAAATAATACGGTCCGGGCCAAAGGCCTTAACCTTTTCGACAGCTTCGTCGGAAAAGGGATGCCAGTAGCGCATGGCGATGAAACAGCCATAGTCGCCGGTGCCGGACTGGTTGAGCTTTTCCTCCAGCGCCCGGGCCTGGTCCTCGGTCTGTTCCAGTAGCGGCGACTTATTCCCGATTTCCCGGTAGATATCCCGGGCAAAGGGGGCGCGGCGGGTCGAAATCAGCTTGGCCAGGAACCAGCGCAACGGATTGGGCACGGAGATAATGGCCGGATCGTAAAACAGGTTATACAGGAACGGTTTTACCGCTTCCAGGCTGTCCGGTCCGCCGAGGTTGAACAGAACGACAGCGATTTTTTCTTTATTCGCTTCTGACATACTCTTTGATCATTTCTGAAACCAGCGCCACATGTTCCGGCGGGGTCTGCGGCACAATGCCGTGACCCAGGTTAAAAATAAACGGCCGCCCCGAAAGACTATCAAGAATATCCGTCACCGCCTGCTTCAGGGCTTCGCCACCGCTGACCAGCAGCAGGGGATCCAGATTGCCCTGCACCGGACACAGCATCTGGATATTATCCCGGGCCCAGTCTGCCGGCATGGAAGTGTCGATGCTGACAGCTGTCACCCCGGTCTCCCGCACATAGTCCGGATAGCGCGGTCCCGCCCCCCGCGGAAATCCGATGATCGGCATGTCCGGAAAACGGGCACGGATATTGTCGACAATCTTTTTCGTCGGCGCCATACACCATTTACGAAATTCGCCCATGGGCAGATTTCCGGCCCAGGTATCAAATATCTGCAGCACCTCGGCCCCCTGCTCCACCTGACGGATCAGATAGCGCGAGGTAGCTTCGACCAGAAGATCCATCAGCGCCTGGAAGGCCACCTCGTCCCGGTAGGCCCAGAGACGGGCTGCCGCCTGATCCGGAGAGCCCTTGCCGCCGACCATATAGGTGGCCACCGTCCAGGGCGCGCCGGCAAATCCGATCAACGCGGTGTGCGAGGGGATTTCCGTCGACAGGCGGGAAACCGTCTCATATACCGGGGCCAGTTTGTCATGCAGATGATCGAGGGAAAGCGCGTCAAGTTTCGCCACACTGTCGACCGGCTCCAGAACCGGTCCTTCGCCCTGTCGGAATTCCAGATGCTGGCCCAGGGCATGGGGAATGACCAGGATATCTGAAAACAGGATCGCCGCATCCATGTCGTAGCGCCGGAGCGGCTGCAAAGTGACTTCAACCGCAAAATCCGGATTGTAACAAAGGTCCAGGAACGACCCCGCTTCCTTCCTGACAGCCATATATTCGGGAAGGTAACGGCCGGCCTGGCGCATGAACCAGAAGGGCGGTCTGTCCGTCAGCTGACCTTTGAGTGTTTCAATAAATCTCTTGTTTTCCGTCATGAAGCTCGGCCTGAAGTTATGCACTGATAGAATTACTATTTATATTTATATAAATAAAAAGATGATGTTGTAGTGGATCCCTGTGGATAACAGGGATTAAATTTTATCCACAGATTTACTGACATAGCAGCCTGAAAGACAAAAAAACAGGAAATTTCGATCCTTTCTGAATAACTTTGTGAACAGCGGAAGATTCAAAGGTTCCGAAAAATGTGGATAATGTGGATAAGTCTCCCGCGGCCCTGGGGGAGAAAAAATTATTGGTGATTCCCACAGAGTTTCCTTTTATCTTATCCAGAGGGGGATTTTTCAGGGACGAAAAAAGAATAATGTGTGTAAAAACGGCATCTGTCCGGAAAAGTCCGGGTTATCCACATAATCCACAATTCAGCCTGATATCCGGGTTCGACCAGAAACAAAAATACGGAATTTTATAATGAAGCAAGTCACTTTCCATCTGGTTTCCGATGCCACCGGGGATACATTGGAACAGGTTGCCAAGGCCGCCCTGGCGCAGTTTCCTGATATTGAACCGATCAAGCATCACTGGCCGATGATCCGCACCACCCGGCACATGGAACGCATCATCCCGGAATTCAAGGAAAAACCGGGCCTGATCATGTTTACCCTGGTCAATCCGGAAATCGAGGAAGTCCTGGTGGGTGCCTGCAAAGAATATAACTGGCCCTATATTTCGGTGATGCAGGGCATTATCCGCGAACTGGGCATGCATCTTGGTGAAACCAGTATCGCCCGGCCGGGCCTGCAGCATGAGATGAATGAAGCCTATTACGACCGGATTGATGCTATTCATTACACTTTGGCCCATGATGACGGCCAGCTGACGGAAGGCCTCAGGGAAGCGGATATCATCCTGGTCGGCGTGTCCCGGACCTCGAAAACGCCGACCTGTATTTACCTGGCCAACCGCGGCATCAAGGCGGCCAACGTGCCGATCGTGCCCGGCTGTCCCATTCCCCGGGAACTGGAAGAAAACAAACATAAATTCGTGGTCGGCCTGGTCAACAGCGCCGACCGGCTGATCCAGATCCGCCGCAACCGGCTTTTGTCCCTGAAACAGGATCCGGAAACCACCTATGTGGACGAAGATGCGGTGCGGGAAGAGGTGAGAATGGCCCGGCGCCTGTTTTCCAAGCACGGCTGGCCGGTGATTGACGTCACCCGGCGCTCCATCGAGGAAACGGCGGTGGCGGTGATGAACCTGAAACAGAAATATGATGCCGAGAAAAAGGGAACTGTATAAGTCATGACCCTGGTCCTGGCGTCCAATAGTGCATCCCGGCAGAAAATCCTGACACATGCCGGCATCAACTTCCGGGCAGTCGGCGCGGATGTCGATGAAGACACCCTGAAAGAGAAATTACAGCAGGAAGGCTGTGACCATAAGGAAATTGCCGAGCAGCTGGCGCTGGCCAAGGCCAGGGACGTTTCCCGCGACTTTCCGGAAGATCATGTGATTGGTGGCGATCAATTATTGGTCTGTGACGGCCGTCTGTTCAGCAAGGCCCGCAACCTGGAGGAAGCGCGGGACAACCTGAAATTTTTCCGCGGGAAAACCCACCAGCTGATCACCAGCCTTGTTATCTTCCGGGGGAATGAGGAAGTCTGGCGCATCACGACCATCCCGGAACTGACCATGCGGAATTTTTCCGATGAGTTTCTCGACGACTATCTGGACCGCAGCGGACCTGACGTCCTGAGTTCGGTCGGCTGCTATTTTTATGAAGGCCTCGGAGCGCAGCTTTTTTCCCATATAGAGGGGGATTATTTTTCAATTCTCGGCCTTCCTCTGATACAACTGATGAAGGAACTGCGGCAACTGGGATATCTGAACACATGAAGCTGACGGGAAAAGCAAAAATAGCGGGGGTGATGGGCCACCCGGTGGGCCACAGCCTGTCGCCGCGCCTGCATGGTTTCTGGCTGGATCTCTATAAAGTGGACGGTGCCTATGTTCCCTTTGAGGTCAAACCGGAGGATCTGGCAGACTGTCTGCGCGCCCTGCCCAAGCTGGGGATCCGGGGCTGTAACCTGACCGTGCCGCATAAGGAGACGGCGATGGAGATCGTTGACGGGATTGATGATCACGCCCGGCGGATCGGGGCGGTCAATACCATCGTGGTCGGGGAGGATGGCAGACTGTCTGCGCGCAACACGGACGGGCTCGGGTTTCTGGAAAATATTCTGGTGAATGCGGAGGGCTGGCAACCGACCAAGGGACCGGCGGTGATCGTTGGCGCTGGTGGTGCGGCCCGGGCATTGATTGTCGCCCTGCTGGATGCGGGGGTGCCGGAAATCCGGCTGGTGAACCGGACCAAAGAGCGGGCGGAAAGTCTGGCCCGGGAACTTGCCCCGCACCAGGTTACCGTGATTGACTGGGACCGGCGCAGCGCGTGCCTGGAAGAGGTCACTCTGCTGGTCAACAGCACGACCCAGGGCATGAAGGGCCAGCCGCCGCTGGATCTCAACCTCGACCGGCTGCCGGCATCGGCGGTGGTCAATGATATTGTCTACAATCCGCTGATCACACCGCTTCTGGCAGAGGCCCGGGACCGGGGCAATCAGATCGTCGACGGTCTCGGCATGTTGCTCTATCAGGCGGTGCCCGGGTTCGAGGCCTGGTTCGGCGTGACCCCGGAAGTAACGGAAGAGTTGCGCCAGCGGGTGCTGGCCGGACTGGTATGAGTACGGTACAAGAATGAAAAAAGCCTGGCACAAGGGATCCGTGATTATTGTCGGTCTGACCGGGTCGATCGGCATGGGCAAGTCGGAAACGGCACGCATGTTCCGGGCCGCGGGCATCCCGGTATTTGATTCCGACGCCGAGGTCCACCGGCTGATGGGGCCGGGCGGCAAAGCCGTGCCGCTGGTGGAACAGGAATTTCCCGGGGTTGCCGGCGAACAGGGGATTGACCGCAAGGAACTGGGGCGGCGGGTGTTTGGCGATGACGCGGCATTGAAAAAACTGGAGAGCATTCTCCATCCCATGATCGCCCGGGAACGCAATCTGTTCGTTCGCCACATGAGGCTGCAGGGCCACCGGATTGTCGTGGTGGATGTGCCGCTGCTGTTTGAGACCGGCGGCGATCGTGCTGTGGATTATACGGTGGTGGTGTCGGCGCCGGCCCTGATCCAGAAAAGCCGGGTCATGGCGCGGCCGGGCATGACGGAAGAAAGGTTACGGGCTATACTGGAAAAACAGATGCCGGATGTGGAAAAACGCCGCCGGGCCGACTTTGTGGTCCAGTCGGGACTTGGCAAACGCCATGCGAGGAACCAGGTCAACAGGATCATCCGCATTCTTGAGGAGGAAGCCAATGCTTGAAATCGTTTTCGATACGGAAACCACGGGGTTTGATCCCTTCAACGGGGATCGCCTGGTGGAGATCGGCTGTGTTGAGGTGCAGGATTTCATGCCCACTGGCCGGGTCTTTCATAAATATATCAATCCGGAGCGGGACATGCCGTCCTCGGCGGAAGCGATCCACGGCCTGTCAGCGGAGTTTCTGAAAGACCATCCGGTCTTTGCCGAGGTTGCTGAGGAATTTGTCGACTTTGTCGGTGATGCCAAGCTGGTGGCCCATAATGCCGAATTTGACATGAAATTCATCAACTGGGAACTTGAAAACCTGGGATTCAAGCCTTTCGCCATGAGCCGGGCGGTGGATACCCTGGCCATCGCGCGGCGTAAATTTCCCGGGTCGCCCAATACCCTGGATGCGCTCTGTAAAAGATTCAGTGTGGACAATTCCGGCAGGATCAAACACGGGGCGTTGCTTGATGCGGAGCTTCTGGCCGAAGTTTACCTGGAACTGATGGGCGGCCGGCAGACCGGCTTTTCCCTGGCGGCGGAACCGGCGCCGGCAGAATCTGAAGCTGCGGTAAAATCAGAACGCAAATTCAGGGCGCCCCGGCCCCATGCGGCAAGCGAGGAAGAACTGGCCCGGCACCGGGAATTTCTCGATCAGATCTCGGAACCGCTGTGGCTGGCCGGCGAGTAACGCTTTTTAGTTTCCGGCCCCAATAAAAAAGCCCTCTCTTGAGAGGGCTTTTCATTTTGCAAAATACTTTTGCTTAGTTGACGGTAATGTCGTCCTGGGGCGCTTCGGCCTGTGCCTTGGCCTGCTGGACTTGCTGGGCGTAAAGGCCGGCAAAGTCGATCGGCTCCAGCATCAGCGGCGGGAACCCACCGTCACGGGTGGCGTCGGCCACGATCCGGCGGGCAAACGGAAACAGCATCCGCGGCGCTTCAATCATCAGGAACGGCTGCAGGGCTTCCTGCGGTACGTTTTTGGCACCGAACAGGCCGGAATAAACCAGCTCAACCACAAAGGCGGTGTCTTCACCGGCTTTGGCCGTGCTGTTGATTTTCAGGTCAACTTCGTAAACTTCCTCACCCAGCTGGCGGGCATTGAGGTTTACATTGATGTCCATGGTCGGCTTTTCATTGGCCAGCTTCTGCAGAGTCTGGGCCGGGGTCGGATTTTCAAAGGACAGGTCTTTGATATACTGACCCAGAATTCCAACCTGAATCCCTTCAGGATTTTTCGTCTCGGCAGCCTGCTCGGCCGGTTTGGTTTCATTTTCTTCTGACATATTTTATTCCCAGTTAAATAGTCTTAACCCCGTTAAAGGAGTCTGGCTAACATGGTTTGCCTGCCAGCACAAGGTCAACCTGTCTGCAGGCGGTAAAAATAGTTGTTTTTATGCTTTGTGGTCGGGATTATCCCGGTCATCTTCCAGCTGGGACGGGCTTTCATCCTCCTGGCGGTATTCGCCATCAATGACGGGGCCCTGTCCTGCACCGGGTCCGGCCCGCGGTCCGCGGCCGTGGCCGTAATAGTGAACCTCGATATTTTTGACAATCGCCCGCCCGAGGAAATTGCGCACCGGCGTGATGGCCAGCAGGACGGCGATGCTGTCGGTGATGAATCCCGGCAGCAGGAAGAAGAGACCGGCAATGAGCAGGAAAAAGCCGTGAAATATTTCCTCGATCGGGCTTTCGCCATTCTGAAGGTTGCGATGCATCCGCTGCATGACCTCGAACCCCTGCAGGCGGATCAGGTAGACGCCGAGAACGGCCGTCAGGATCGTGGCAAGGAACGCGTTAAAGCCGCCGACGGCTTCTCCCACTTCCATGAAAACCAGGAATTCCAGATAGGGAACCAGCAAAATCAGGATGAGGATAAGAAGAGGCATATAATATTTCCATGTCTGGGAACCGGCGGGAGAGTGGCAAATGATCCTTAAAAGATTTTTTAATCCTGTATTCAAATAATATCCGGTTCGTCCTATATATAGGACAACATATATGTAATAATTCCCTTTCGCCAAGGGGAAAGCGGCATATTACCGATCATTCCGTTAACAGGGTACCTGACAGAGAAAAAGTATGGACAGCGGATCTGACAATATTGAACTGATTATCCTGGCCGTGATCGCGGCATTTATCATTTTCCAGTTGCGCAAGGTGTTGGGCAGCCGCACAGGCTATGACGGATCCGACGAAGAGGATAACGGCACATTCGAACGACGCCAGGAAAAAGAAGACAATGTTGTTCCCATTCGCCGGGATCAGGCGCATGCTGAAGATATCGAGAGCCAGAACAAAGCACCGTCCCTCGGGGTAAAGGAAGACTCCCCCTTTTATGGTGTTCTCAGCCAGATCCAGAATATCGACCGCAGTTTCACAGTGGACACGTTTCTCGATGGGGCTGAATATGCCTACGGGATGGTCCTGGAAGCTTTCTGGACCGGAAACAAAAAAGACCTGCGCAACATGCTCAACAAGGACGTCTTTGGCCAGTTTGAAAAAGTCATCGACGACATGCAGGCGGACAAGCATCATTTTGAAAACAAATTGATGGATGTGGAACGCATTGACTTGGAGGATGTCAGCCTCACCGGGTCCATGGCGGAAATCACCGTCAAATATACAAGTCACATGGTTCTTTGTACCAAGGACGAGGAAAACCGGATTATGTCCGGCGATGTGACCGGCCCGGTCCGGGTCACCGACATCTGGACCTTCTGCCGGGATGTAAAAAGTTCCGATCCCAACTGGACTTTGGTAGCGACCAGAAATGGCTAAAGGAGTCCTGCCGCCCGGCTTTTTTCTCGGGACAGGCTTTGGTCTGGCGGTCGGTCTTGCCGTCTTTCTCCTTTTCAGCGACAGATCTGTCGAAGTGCCTGAACCGGATATCAAACCGGTACGGGACTATTCAGTGCTGCCGGTCTCCGACCTGCCGGGCTGGTCCGGGGACGATTTGTCGCCGGCGGTAAAGGCGCTGCAAAAAACCTGCGAAAAATGGTCCAGCCTGCCGGCCGACTATATCGTGTCGTCCGACCCGGTCCGCATGACGGTGGAAGACTGGATCGGCCCCTGCGAGGAATTGCAGGACGCGGCGGAAATGGACAGCCGGACTTTTCTGGAAAGCCGGTTCCAGGCGGTCAAGCTGACGGACAAGGCGGACGAGAGCGGCGAGGCGCCGGAAAAAGGACTTTTTACCGGCTATTTCGCCCCGGAATATGAAGGATCGCTGACCCGGTCCGAAGACTATAATGTTCCCCTCTATACGGTGCCCGATGATCTGCAGGTGCTGGATCTGGGCGATTTTGATCCCGGCCTTCGCGGCAAGGTAATCCGGGGCGAGGTCCGCGACGGGCAGTTCGTCCCCTATAAAACCCGGCGGGAGATCGAAAGCGGCACCCTTGAAGGAAGAGGGCTGGAACTGGTGTGGCTCAAGCATTCCGAAGACGCCTTTTTCCTGCATATCCAGGGCTCCGGCATCATCCGGCTGGAAAACGGCGACCGGCTTTGGGTCGGGTATGCCGGCAAGAACGGCCGGCCGTACCGGGCGGTGGGACGGTTCCTGATTGAGGAAGGGGAAATCAGCCGCGAACATATGTCCATGCAGGCGATCCGGAAATGGATGGCGGACAATCCGGAACGGGCCCGGGACCTGATGTGGCGCAATCCGTCCTATATTTTCTTCCGGCACCTGGAGATGGAAGGGCCGGTGGGATCGCTGGGGGTGACCCTGACTCCGGGGCGTTCGCTCGCGGTTGATCCGGAAAAGGTGCCGCTCGGCATCCCGGTATGGCTGGATATCAAACCCGAAGAGGACGCGTCCGGCCAGACCGCCCTGCAGCGGCTGATGGTGGCGCAGGATACCGGCGGCGCCATTCGCGGCCGGGTCCGGGGCGACATCTACTGGGGTATTGGCGATGATGCCGGCCGGATTGCCGGACGCATGAAGGAAACCGGCACCTATTATCTGTTGTTGCCCAGACCGGTGGTGACAAGGATGACGCAAAAAGGAGCGGAAGATGGCCAGGCGACCGCTGACTGAGGATGAGAAAAAGCTCTGGTCGATCGTAACCCGCGATGTCAAGGCGATGAATAACGGGCTGGTTACAAAAGACACCGCGCTTGATATGGCTCCCGTCCGCAAAAAGGCCAGGGGAACCGCCCGGGCGTCCCATCCGCCGGGACGGACTGCCCCGCAGGGGCGGGAAATCTCGCCGCCCCTGACCATCGATCATAACTGGCAGCAGAAACTGCGCCGCGGCCGGGTGCCGGTGGAAGGCAAGATCGACCTCCACGGCATGACCCAGGAGCGGGCCTACCGGGCGCTGAGCAATTATATCCAACGCGCCAGGTCGTCCGGCAAACGGGTGATTCTGGTTGTGACCGGCAAGGGCGGGCCGAAAAAGGACCTGTCTTCCCTGTCGCTTCGGGAATTTGAAAGCCGCCGCGGCATCCTTCGCGACCAGGTCCCCAACTGGCTGTCCTCTGGCGAGCTGCGCCAATCTGTAGTATCTTTCTTTTCCGCAAACCGGGAGCATGGAGGAGAGGGAGCCCTCTATGTCATTCTGAAAAAGGAAGGATAGATGACGCCGTTTGGCCGGAAAGTCCGGGAGCTGAGAAAAACAAGAAAAATCAGCCAAAAGCAGATGGCCAAGGACCTTGGGGTCAGCGCCGCCTATCTGTCAGCTCTGGAACACGGCCATCGCGGGCGTCCGTCCTGGGCGCTGGTGCAGCAGATCATCACCTACTTCGATCTGATCTGGGACAATGCCGAGGATCTGGAGGAACTTGCCCGCCTCTCCCATCCGAAAATGTCCATCGATACCGCCGGCCTGAGCCCGGAAGCCACCAAACTGGTCAACATGCTGTCCCGCAATATCCACCGGCTGTCGATCGACGAAATCAATCAGATCCTCAGGTTTCTCGAGAAGAAAGGCGATCTTTCCTGAGTTACTCTTCCGCTTGTGCCGGCTGGATACGGATCGAGGTGATCTGGTTGCGCCGGCGGCGGAGAATTTCAAAAGTGAAGCCGTTGATGGTGAACTTTTGTCCCGGCAGTGGAATCGCCTGGGCCATGTCGATGATATAGCCGGCGATGGTGATCGCTTCCTCATCGGACAGTTTCCAGTTGAATTGCCGGTTGAGGTCGCGGATCGGCGTCGTGCCCTCGACAATAATGGAGCCGTTCTTCAGTTCCCGGATGCCGGTCTGGTGGGTGTCATATTCGTCGGTGATTTCGCCGACGATCTCTTCCAGGATATCTTCCAGGGTGGTGATCCCCATCAGGGCGCCATATTCATCCACCACCAGGGCGAAATGAAGTTTGCGGTCGAGAAAGGCAGCCAGCTGTTCCTGCAGGCTTGTGGTTTCCGGCACGAACCAGGGTTTTTGGGTGATTTCCTCCAGGGTAATCTGATCCAGATGGCCGTTCCGGGCCTTCATGGCGCGAAGCAAATCCTTGGCATGGATCACGCCGATAATATTGTCGGGATCTTCCCGCCAGATCGGCAGACGGGTGTAGGGGCTTTTCACCACCTGCCCGAGGATTTCCTCCATGCTGTCGTCCGCGTTGATCATCTCCACATTCTTGCGGTGGACCATGACATCTTCCAGCTGGATGCTTTCCAGGTCGAGGATGCTGGCCAGCATATCCTTGTGTTCCTTGACCAGGCCGCCTTCTTCTGCCTGCAGGGAAATGGCGCCGCGGATCTCGTCATGGGGGGACAGGACCTTCTGCTGGTCGGTAATGTCGATGCCGAACAGTTTCAGGGTGGCGCGGACCACAATCTGCACGGTGCGGACCACCGGAGAGAAAATAAAGACGATTGCCCGGATCAGCGGTGCGACCGTCAGAGCCATCTTGTCCGGATTGGAAATGGCGTAGGTCTTGGGCAGCACTTCGGCAAAGACCAGTACCAGCACAGTCATGGCTATGGTGGCATAGACCACGCCTACATCGCCGAAAAACTGGATAAACAGGGAGGTGGCGAGGGCCGAGGCCAGGATGTTGACCAGGTTATTGCCGAGCAGGATCGCCCCGATCAGGCTTTCCGCATCGCCGATCAGGCGCTCAACCAGCGTCGCCCGCTTGTTGCCTTCCCGTGCCAGCTTGTGCATGTTGGAGGCGGACGCGGCTGTCAGGCTCGTCTCCGAGCCGGAAAAAAATCCCGACAACAGGACAAGAAACAGGATGGCTAGGGCTGTCAAAATCAATTCTGTTTCCATGGCGATCTCATTTGCCCGCACATATGGGTCAGTAAATACTCAATTCAAGGACTTCCCTGACTTGCTGGGGATTCACGTCCTGGGTGATGAAGGCCTTGCCGATGCCGCGGGCCAGGATGAAGGTCAGCTTGCCGTCGGCAACTTTTTTATCCTGGGCCATATGTTTCATCAGGTCTTCGGCGGTCATTTTCACTTTACAGACCGGATGGTCAAAGCCGGTCAGGCGCGCCAGCAGCCGAACCTCGGTCAAATGGGCGGAAACCCGGTTGGCGTCTTCTGCCGGACAAAGGCCCATTTTCACTGACAGATCAAAGGCCATGGCCATGCCGACCGCGACGGCTTCGCCATGAAAGATGGAATCACTATAGCCGCATTCGGCTTCAACGGCATGGCCGAAAGTATGACCCAGGTTGAGCAGCGCCCGCCGGCCGGTTTCCTTTTCATCCTCTGCCACGACCCGGGCCTTGGCCGCACAACTGGTTTTGATGGCATATATCTGTTTTTCCCGGTCGCCGGCAATCAGGTCGCGGCCGTTGCGTTCCAGCCACAGGAAAAACTCCCGGTCATCGATCAGGCCGTATTTTACCACTTCCGCATAGCCCGCCAGCACTTGGCGCGGCTCCAGGGTGTCAAGGGTGGTGACGTCGGTCAATACCAGGCGCGGCTGGTGGAAACTGCCCACCAGGTTCTTGCCGTGGGCGGTGTTGATGCCGGTCTTGCCGCCGACCGAACTGTCGACCTGGGACAGCAGGGTGGTCGGGATCTGGATGAAATCCATGCCCCGGCGCAGGATGCTGGCGGCAAAGCCGGTCAGGTCGCCGATCACCCCGCCGCCAAAGGCGATGATCATATCCTTGCGTTCCAGCTTTTTATCCAGCAGCTCTTCACAGAGTTTTTCCAGCCGGGCAAAGCTTTTGCTGCTTTCGCCGGCCGGCAGGACAATGGTGTCGAACCCGATCCCGCCGTCGCGCAGGGATTTTTCCAGGCGGGGCAACTGATGGCGGGCGACATTTTCATCGGTGACGATCATGGTGCGCGGCCGATGCAGCACAGGTCTGATATAGTCCGCGGCCCGGTCCAGGAGGCCGGTGCCGATCACGATATCATAGCTCCTCTCCCCCAGGTCGACCCTGAGAGTTTCAACGGGATGCGGGTTGTTCATTCCGGGTGCCTTTGTTTTTAATTCGTTCTTCTGCCAGATAATGGTTCAGCTTGCGGATAATATTGTTGACGACTTCCTCATGGGCGCCGGCGCCGCTTTCCACGCAGATATCCGCTTCCGCATAGACCGGGTATCTTTTCGCCGCCAGATCCCGGAGAATTTGTCGCGGGTCGCCCTGTTTCAGCAGCGGCCGGGTATCCCGGCGCGATGTGCGTTCCACCAGAAGTTCCACATCGGCCCTGAGCCAGACGGTGATGGCTTTATCCTTCAGGGTGCGGCGGGTGTCCGCGTCCATGAAGGCGCCGCCACCGGTGCCCAGCACAATATGCGGACCGGTAATCAGCCGGTTGATCACCTTGCGTTCGCCGTCGCGAAAATCCTGCTCGCCGTATTTTTCAAAAATCTCGCTGACGCTGTGGCCGGCGGCTACTTCGATTTCCGCATCGGAATCCATAAAGGGGATCCCCAGCCGGCGCGCCAGGCGCATGCCGACCGTGGTTTTCCCGGCGCCCATCAATCCGACCAGGGCGATGCTCCTTGTCAGGGGGTATCTCAGTCTGGGAACGGGCTTTTTTCTGGTTTTTTTTCTGAATCTCTTCATTCTGGATTTTTCTTAGCATGGCTTTGACCCTCTGGGAAGCGGCAGATTGGCCAGTCATTAAATAAACATAATCTTCTTGCAGCTTTACGCCTTGGAATTGGGTCGCTAAGATGACTTCCCAGGCGGGAAGAATGAAAAGCGTCCCGAAAGTGACTTAAACGGTGGGGTAAAAACAAACCGATGGGTAAATTCTGGTTAATTCTTATTATGTTGTTGATTTTCCTGATTGGCGGCGGCGCCGGTTATCTGATGACGACGGATATTCCCGCGCCGACGGAACATACGGAAAAAACCCTCCCTGACGATATGTTTCCCAAATAAAATCTCCGCAAGAAAAACCGATAAAAAGCTGGACGAATAGCTATGGCGAGGAAATTTCTGCTTAAAACCCTTCTGGCGGGGCTGGTGTATGCCGGTTTTCTCCAGTTTGTTCAGGCTCAGCCCGTGGCGCAGGATCGCCCTGATCCCCAGGCAACCGGGGAAGAGGTCCCGGCGGAGTCTTCCGATGGCACCACAGACGATTTCCTGCCGGCCGACGAGCCGCCGAAATCAATCCTGTTTCCTGACAGCGAACCAGGCCCCTATTTCCCGGCCCAGTCCCCGGATGCAAATGGGCTGCCGGTGCCGCTCGATGCGGGAAGCCGGACCGGTGGTGCGGAAGTGATCACCTCCGACGTGCCGGGCCTGGACGGGGAAGTGGAAGTTGCGGAACTGGGCGAGGAAGACCCGGCGTCCTTCGGGCTGATCACGGAACGCAATGGCGGATTTCGCCGCAGCATGTGGATCGGCAGCAGCCGGGAAAAAGTCATCCTGATGATGTCCGCCCTGCCCGCCTCGGCAAAATCGCCGGTGATGCATGAGCTGGTTGATCGCCTGCTGTTGTCTGCCGCCCAGGTGCCGGCGGGTGATGGCACGGGGGGAGCGGGATCATCTTATCTGGATGCCCGTATCGCGGCCATTCGCGGCACCGGTGACCTGAAAAACCTGTCGTCCTTTTTCCAGATCCTGCCGGAAGGCACGCTGGCCCCCAGCCGGGATACCTCCGACATCCTGCTGCTGGCCGGCGATCTGTCTGCCGCCTGTCGCATGACCCGTCGGGCCATTGACGATATCAGCCAGTCCGCGGAACGAACCTACTGGCTGAAAATGCTGGCCTATTGCCGGGCCCTGGAAGGAAATGCCGACGGTGCCGGTCTGGCGCTGGAGCTGTTGCAGGAAAATGGCAATACCGATTATGGCTTTGTGGACCTGATCAACAAGCTACTGGCCGGAGGCGATACGGCAGCTGATGTTATGCCCTATGGCTATGGCAGCCTTGATCCGCTGACCTACAGCCTGCTCAGCACCCTGGGGCAGGCGGCCTCGCCCGAGCTTCTGGCCCAGTCTTCGCCGCTGGTGCTTTATGCGGTGGCCGGCAATGCCAATCTGGCCAGAGATATCCGGCTGGAAGCGGCGTCCCGGGCCTGGGACCAGGGCTGGTTCCCGGTCAAAACCCTGCGGGCGATCTACAACCTGCAGGAGTTTGCCGCCTCCGAACTGGACAGCGCCGAAACCCTGGCGACTGTGGATGAAACGGCCCTGGCTGATGTCCTGCTCTATCAGGCGGCGGCGGTGGCGGAAGACCCGCAGAAAAAAGCGGAACTGCTCAAGACCATCTGGGCGCGGGCGCTGGAGAAAAATGACCTTGCCCGGGTCGCGCGCCTCAATGCAGCGACGGTCAGCACCCTGCAACCCTCGGCCGAACTGGTGCAGCATACCCATCATATCGTCCGCGCCCTGCTTCTTGCGGGCAACAGGGACAAGGCGCTGGCCTGGTATCAGTTTATCCGCGGCGAGGCCTTTGCCGGTAATGCCGACGCCACCAAGGCGCTGGTGGATATCTGGCCGCTGCTGCTGGTGACAGAGGCCGACGGCACCATTCCCTGGTCCATGGATATTCTGGACCTGTGGTGGAACGGCCAGATGATCCTGAGCCGGGCCGAACGCGACGACAAGGCGGCGCTGTTCTACAGCCTGGTGGAAGCCCTCGACCGGCAGGTGCCGGAAGAAATGTGGCAGCAGGTCGGGCCCGGCGGCCTGGAAACGGATATCTACAGCATGCAGCCGGCGGTCTGGCGCAGCCTGGTGCAGGCAGCCCGGGATGGCCGCCTCGGCGAGACGGTGCTGCTGTCGCTGGTGGGGCTTGGGCCTCACGGGCCGGCGGCGCTGGACGGGACCGGTCTCAGTGCCGTGATCCGGGCGTTGAGATCCTATGGCCTGGAGGCGGAAGCCCGGGCCGTGGCGCTGGAAGCGCTGGCCTCGCGCGGGTTCTGAACCTGGCAATGTTCGAATGACAGAACAGCGACTGATCAGCAGTTTTCTGGAAATGCTGGCCACCGAGCGGGCCGCTTCGCAGAATACGCTGCAGTCCTACAGCCGCGACCTGCAACAGTTTCTGGAAAACATCCCTGCTGTCTCCCTGCTGGAGATCGGCAGCGGCGAGCTCAGGGACTATTTTATCCGGCTGGAAAAACAGGGCCTGGCGGCCAGCACCGCGGCGCGGAAATTGTCCTGTCTCCGGCAGTTTTTCAAATTTCTGCACGGCGAAGGGTTGCGGCCCGATAACCCGGCCCTCAACCTGGAAACGCCGCGCCTCGGCCGGCCCTTGCCCAAACTCTTGTCGGAACAGGAAGTGGACCGGCTGCTGGAGACGGCCAGGGAAAAAGCCGCGAAGGGCGATCTCAAATCGCTCAGGCTCCGTTCCCTGGTGGAACTGCTTTATGCCACCGGGCTCAGGGTCAGTGAACTGGTCGGGTTGCCGCTGGCGGCGCTCAGAAGCGGTCAGCCCTATCTTTATGTCACAGGCAAGGGCGGCAAGGAGCGACTGGTGCCGCTGTCGCCCCGGGCCCAGGCGGCCTGCGCCGACTATATTGATGCCATGACGTCACAGGATGAAAATTTCAGGAAAAACAAATGGTTATTCCCGTCGCGAGGCAGCGGGGGGCACCTGACCCGGCACCGCTTTGCCCAGTTGCTCAAGGAACTGGGGGCCGAGGCAGGTCTGCTGCCGTCCCGGCTCAGCCCTCATGTCGTGCGCCATGCCTTTGCCACCCATCTGCTGGCCAACGGCGCCGATCTCCGGGCGGTGCAGAAAATGCTCGGCCATTCCGACATCAGCACCACCCAGATCTATACCCATGTGCTGGAAGAACGCATGCGCAGCTTGGTGCAGCAGAAACATCCCCTGGCGCGAAAGGATTGAGATGCCCCCCGGTTAATTGGCAATACCACCGGCTAGATACAGCCATTTTACCGTTTATTTTTCCGCCGACGGAGGGTATAAGGGCCTTCACTTGAAAATCTGTAGGAATAAATTCTGTCCATGCTGACTTATCTGGATTTTGAAAAACCCATTGCGGAACTGGAAAGCCAGATCCGGGATATGAAGAACCTTGAGAGCGGGGATGAGCTGAATATCTCCGAGGAAGTGACGCGTCTGGAGACCAAACTGGACAAGTTGCTCCGGGATACCTACAGCAAACTCAGCCCCTGGCAGAAAATCAAGGTGGCCCGTCATCCGAACCGGCCCCATTTCCCTGATTATATTTCCGCCATGGTGACCGATTTCATGCCGCTGGCCGGGGACCGGAATTTTGCCGATGATGCGGCGATTACCGGCGGGATCGGCCGGTTCAAGGGGGAGTCTGTCATGGTGATCGGCCATGAAAAGGGTAATGACACCCAGAGTCGCATCAAACATAACTTCGGCATGGCCAAGCCGGAAGGCTACCGCAAGGCGATCCGCCTGTTCAAAATGGCGGAACAGTTTGACATTCCGGTCATTACCCTGGTGGATACCTCCGGCGCCTATCCCGGGGTCGGGGCCGAGGAGCGCGGCCAGGCGGAAGCCATCGCCCGGTCAACCGAGGCCTGCCTGTCCCTGAAAGTACCGCTGGTCAGCGTCATTGTCGGTGAAGGCGGTTCCGGCGGCGCGGTGGCGCTGGCGGCCGGTAACCGGATCCTGATGATGGAACATGCGGTCTACAGCGTGATCAGCCCCGAAGGCTGCGCCTCGATCCTGTGGCGCACCTCTGACAAGGCGGAAGATGCGGCCACGGCGCTCAAGATCACCGCCCAGGACCTGCTGAAACTGAAAGTGATCGACGAAATTATTCCCGAACCGGTCGGCGGCGCCCACCGGGATCACGGCAAAACCATGCAGGCGCTCGGCAAAAGCATCGACCAGGCTCTGACCGACCTGTCGGCCCTGTCCGCGGACAAGCTGCGCGAACTGCGCCGGGAAAAATTCCTCAACATGGGCAATGTGGGTCTCTAGTCCCTGGTTTAAGATTAAAAAAAAGCGCTGAAGTTTTTTTTCAGCGCTTTTTTGTGTCTGGACTATTTTACTAGATCGTCCCGTGGCAATGCTTGTATTTCTTGCCCGACCCACAGGGACAGGGATCGTTGCGGCCAACTTTCGGGACAATTTTTCCGTGGCAGTTTTTATATTTCTCGCCTGAACCGCAGGGGCAGGGGGAATTGCGCGGTACGCTGCCCCAGGTCTTGGGGTCGCGGGGGTTGATGCCGCCGCTGTAGGCGTCATTTTCGCCGGTGGTGGCGTCGATATGGCTGGTCTGCAGCGCCTCCAGTTCCGGATCCTCGAGTTCCGGCATGGGCTCTTCCCGGTGGATCTGGATATGGGACATGAGGGTCACCACATTCTCCCGGGTCCGCGACAGCATGTCGCCGAACATGGAAAAGGCTTCGGTCTTATATTCGTTGAGCGGGTCGCGCTGGCCGTAGGCGCGCAGCTGGATCACCTGGCGCAAATGGTCGAGCTGGGCCAGATGTTCTTTCCAGTGGCTGTCGATGCTCTGCAGCAGGATCTGTTTTTCCACCTGTTTCATGATGTCCGGGCCGATCTCCTGGGCCCGGTCCTCCATGAATTTATTGGTGGCCTCAACTAAATGATCCTCAAAGGCCACGGCATCAATGCCTTCTTCCTTGATCCACTCTTCCGCACCGAAATCGCGGCCGAACAGCCGCTGCAGTTCGACGCCGAGGCCCTTCATATCCCATTCCTCGGGATAGGCCCGGGCCGGCACATGGGCGGCGACCAGCTCCTCGATGGTTTCATGGCGCATATCTTCCACGGTGTCGCTGACGTCCTCGGCGCTCATCACTTCCAGGCGCTGCTCGTAAATGGCCTTGCGCTGGTCATTCATGACATCGTCGTATTTCAGCAGGTTTTTGCGGATGTCATAGTTGCGGGCTTCCACCTTCTGCTGGGCTTTCTCAATGGCCCGGTTGATCCAGGGGTGGACGATGGCCTCGCCTTCTTCAAGGCCGAATTTCTGCATCAGGCTGTCCATGCGCTCGCCGCCGAAGATGCGCATCAGGTCGTCTTCCATGCTGAGGAAAAAGCGGGACTGGCCCGGGTCGCCCTGACGACCGGAACGGCCGCGCAGCTGGTTGTCGATGCGGCGGCTTTCATGCCGTTCGGTGCCGACCACACAGAGGCCGCCGGCTTGCTTGACGATTTCCTTGTCGCGCTCGATTTCTGCCTTGATCGTCTCGATCGCTTTGGCGCGGGCGCCCTCGTCAATATCGGTGACTTCCTGTTCGATGCGCATTTCCAGGTTGCCGCCGAGCTGGATGTCGGTTCCGCGGCCGGCCATGTTGGTGGCGATGGTCACGGCGCCTGGACGGCCGGCCTGGGCGACAATGTAGGCTTCCTGCTCGTGGAACTTGGCGTTCAGCACGTTATGCTTGATCTTGCGCTTTTTCAGCATGTCGGCCAGATATTCCGATTTTTCGATACTGACCGTACCGACCAGCACCGGCTGGTTGCGTTTCTGGCAATCCTCAATCACATCGATGATGGCGTTATATTTCTCGGCGGCGGTGCGGTAAACCTCGTCGTCCTCGTCCTTACGGGCGACCGGGACATGGGTCGGCATTTCCACCACGGCCAAGCCGTAAATGTCGGCGAATTCATCGGCTTCGGTGGCGGCGGTGCCGGTCATGCCGGCCAGTTTCTCATAGAGCCGGAAGTAATTCTGGAACGTCACTGAGGCCAGGGTCTGGTTCTCGGTCTTGATCTCGACCCCTTCCTTGGCTTCCAGGGCCTGGTGCAGGCCGTCGGAATAGCGCCGGCCTTCCATCATGCGGCCGGTGAATTCGTCAATGATCACCACCTGGCCGTCCTTGACGATATAGTCCTTTTCCGCCTGGAACAGCTTGTGGGCCTTGAGCGCCTGGTTGACATGATGAACCACAGCGACATTGCCGAAATCATACATGCCGCCCTCGATCAGGCCGGCCTCCTGGAGGATCTGCTCCAGATGCTCCATGCCTTCCTCGGTCAGGCTGATATTGTTGGATTTCTCGTCGACTTCATAGTCTTCTTCAACGAGGCTCGGGATCAGCTTGTCGATCGCCACGTAAAGCTCGGACTTGTCTTCGGTCGGGCCGGAAATGATCAGCGGGGTCCGGGCCTCGTCCACCAGGATACTGTCCACTTCGTCGACGATGGCATAGACCGGCGCGCGCTGGACCATGGCGTCCGGGTGAAATTTCATATTGTCGCGCAGGTAATCGAAGCCAAGCTCGTTGTTGGTGGCATAGGTAATGTCAGCCTGATAGGCCTGCTTGCGGGACATCTCATCCAGGTTGGGAACGATACAGCCGACCGTCAGGCCGAGGAATTCATAAACCTTGCCCATCCACTGGCTGTCGCGCTGGGCCAGATAATCGTTAACGGTGACCACATGGACGCCTTTGCCGGGCAGGGCATTGAGATAGGCGGCGAGCGTTGCCACCAGGGTTTTACCTTCCCCGGTTTTCATTTCGGTGATCTTGCCTTCGTGCAGGACGATCCCGCCCATCAGCTGCACGTCATAATGCCTGAGGCCAAGGGAGCGTTTGGCCGCTTCGCGGACCACGGCGAAGGCTTCCGCCAGCAGGCTGTCGAGGGATGCGCCGTCGTCGAGGCGGGCGCGGAACTCGGCGGTCTTGGCCTTGAGTTCTTCGTCGCTGAGCGCGCTGAGGCCTTCCTCGAGGGCGTTGATGGCCTCGATACGCGGCTTCAGACTTTTGATGAAACGATCATTGGAAGAACCGAAAATTTTCCTGGCAACTTTGCCCATTCCCAACATGGTTTAATTCCTCGTGGCCCCTGCGGTACAATCCCCTCCGGCCTTTTTGTATAATGAGACGTCTAGCACAGATAAGTCGGTGCAGGTGCCCTGTCAATGTTTGATCAGTCTATTTGCCCGCAAAGGGGCAGAATTTTGCATATTCTGCTATATGCTTTGGCCGACATGATTTATACAGGCGGCTATAGCATAGGAATTGTGACCAATTGTTTAAGGTTGGAAAGATGGCGACAGAATTTAAGAAATCTCCTCTCGCGCCGGAAAAATTTCCGGAAATGCCAATCATTGACGGTGCCGAACCGGGCACGGCGGCGACCGGCCTGAAATACAAGGGCCGGGACGACCTGCTGCTGGTCCGCTTTCCGGAAGGGGCGGCAGTGGCCGGGGTGTTCACCAAGTCGAAAACCCGCTCGGCGCCGGTCGACTGGTGCCGCAGTTGCCTCGAGACCGAAAAACCGGCCCGCGCGCTGCTGGTCAATGCCGGCAATGCCAATGCCTTCACCGGCCGCGCCGGGGACGAGGCGATGCAGAAATGCATTGCTGCCGCGGCGAAGATCTCTGCCTGCGACGCGGACCAGGTCTATGTTTCCTCCACCGGCGTGATCGGTGAGGTGC
This sequence comes from Emcibacter nanhaiensis, assembly GCF_006385175.1. Lineage (NCBI taxonomy): Bacteria > Pseudomonadati > Pseudomonadota > Alphaproteobacteria > Emcibacterales > Emcibacteraceae > Emcibacter > Emcibacter nanhaiensis. The sequence continues at coordinate 32,616 of NZ_VFIY01000005.1, read as the reverse complement.
TGCCGGCCGACCGGATGCTGGCCCATATCGAGGCGGCGGCCGACCACGGCGCGGACTGGGAGCAGGCGGCAAACGCCATCCGCACCACCGACACCTTTGCCAAGGGCGCGACCCGTCATGCGGCGATCGACGGCCGGGCCTGCGTGCTCAACGGCATCGTCAAGGGCAGCGGCATGATCGCGCCCGATATGGCAACCATGCTCGGCTATATCTTCACCGATGCCGATCTGCCGTCACCGGTGTTGCAGCAGATCCTGAGCGAGACCACTGGTCCGTCCTTTAACAGCATTACTGTCGACAGCGATACCTCGACCTCCGACACGGTGCTGGCCTTTGCCACCGGCAAGAGCGGCGCCGGATCGGAAATTTTCGACGCCGATGACCCGCGGCTCGCGGAATTCAGGGCGGTGTTCCAGGAGCTGATGACCGAGCTTGCCCACCTGGTGGTCAAAGACGGCGAGGGCGCGACCAAATTTATCAGGATTAGTGTCGAGGGGGCGGAAGACGACCGCGCCGCCAAAGTGATCGCGCTCAGCATCGCCAACTCGCCGCTGGTCAAGACCGCTATCGCCGGCGAAGACGCCAACTGGGGCCGCATCGTTATGGCGGTGGGCAAGGCCGGGGAAGCGGCGGACCGGGATAAATTGATCATTGAAATCGGCGGCCAGCGGCTGACCGAGGCCGGCATGGCGGCGCAGAATTATGACGAGGACGCCTGCACCGCCCATCTCCAGGGCCAGGATATCGATATCTTTGTCGATGTGGGCGTGGCCGGGCCCGGCAGGGCCACGGTCTGGACCTGTGACCTGACCCATGCCTATATCGACATCAACGCCGATTACCGGAGCTGATCCATGGTCATGCCCCGGGAAATTGTCACCGAACGCCTTATACTCCGGCCTTATGCCGCCGGCGATGAAGCCGGAGTGTCGGCCATTTTCTCCGACTGGGAAGTGACCCGGTGGCTCAGCACCAATGTGCCTTTCCCGTTCAGCGAACAGGACGGCCGGGACATGATCGCCGCCCGGGCAGCGGACTGGGCGGACGGTAGCGGGGCCTGTTACGGGGCGTTTGACCGGGACAGCGGCGTGCAACTGGGCGGGGTGCGGGTTTTTGCCTTCGACCCGGTGACGGAAGTCGGCTACTGGTTCGGTCGCGCCGCCTGGGGCAAGGGCTATGGCACCGAACTGCTCAGGGCGGTGGTGGAGGCCTGTTTCAGCCATTCGCCGGTCCGCGAGCTTGTCGCCCAGACCGCGGCCGACAATAAGGGCTCGCAGCGGATTCTGGAAAAGGCAGGATTTGTTCATGAAGGGCAGACACCCGAGGAATTTGCCCGCTGCGGTCATGAACATGGCTGCGGGGAATTTTTCCGGCTAAAAAAAGACGATTGGCAAAAAGAAGACTGGAACAACAATGAGTGAAGACAAACTCTGTCCGGACATCCCGAACCGTCCCACCGGCCCCCTGCCCGTTATCACTGTGGCGGCGGTGATCATGGTCGATATTGACGGCCGCATCCTGCTGGCCCAGCGGCCGGAAGGCAAAAGCATGGCCGGGCTGTGGGAATTCCCGGGCGGCAAGCTGGAAGACGGCGAAACCCCGGAACGGGCCCTGATCCGCGAGCTCAAGGAAGAGCTTAACATTGATATCACCGAGGCCTGCCTCGCGCCCTTCACTTTTGCGTCACATAGTTATGAGAAATTTCACCTGCTGATGCCCTGTTTCCTGTGCCGGCGCTGGGACGGCATTGTCCGGGGCCTGGAAGGCCAGGCCCTGAAATGGGTCAGGATCAATGAACTCAAGGACTATCCCATGCCGCCGGCGGACGAGCCACTGATCGCCATGATCCGCGATTTCCTGTAAGAAAAACAAAGAATTGGGGATATAAATGTCTGAGACAACTTATCTGGTGCATCTGGTGGCCGGCTCCACCGGGGCCGGTAAAACGACTTATTCGCTGGCGCTGTGCAAAGAGCTGGGGGCGATCCATATTCCCATTGATGAATGGATGACCACCCTGTTCTGGATGGACAGCCCCGACCCCATCAGTCACGCCTGGGCCATGGAGCGCATCGGCCGGGTCGAGGCGCAGATCTGGACTCTTGTGCAGAAGCTGGCCGAGCAGGGTGTGCCGGTGGTGCTGGACCTTGGCTTCACCAAACGGGAGCATCGGCAGAAATTCGCCGCCCTCGCCCGGGAGGCGGGCCTGCCGCTGCAGCTGCATTATGTTGATGTGCCGGCGGAAGAGCGCTGGGCCCGGGTTGAGAAGCGCAACGCGGAAAAGGGCGAAACCTTCGCCATGGAAGTGACCCGCGACATGTTCGATTTCATGGAGAGCATGTGGCAGGCGCCGGAGGCGGCGGAAATCGCGGACCTCAACGGCGTGCGGGTGGCTTAACCGCCCGGCTTTTCCCCGGTGCTCTGTTCCTTGACCCCGAGGGCATCGGCGAGGCGCATCTTGGCGCTGCCGGGCTTCAAGGGTTTCTGCTGGCTTTCATGGGGCGCCCAGCCCATCAGGTAAAGGATATCGAAGGTCACTTTGATACGGCCGCGCTCGTCGGCGAACAGGTCCTGGTAGACCCGGGCCGTTTCCATGATCATTTCCCGGCTGCTTAGCCCCCTGAATTTTTTGGCAAGCGCATTGCCCTCGCCCATGCCCCTGAGCTCGGTCATCAGCGACAGCGCATCCTTGTAAGTGACGGTGATGCGGTCGGTATCTACCACCGGCAGGGCGAAACCGGCCCGCTGCAGCAGGGAGCCCGCATCACGGACATCGACAAAGGGACTGATATGCGGCGCCGCGCCCTTGTCCATGTTGATTTCCGCCTGCAGCAGGCTCTGGCGCAGTTCGGTCAGGGTCTCGCCGCCGAACATGGCGCCGAGGAACAGGCCGTCGGGCTTGAGGATGTTGCGGATCTGCACCAGCGATCCCGGCAGGTCGTTGACCCAGTGCAGGCTCAGGTTGCTCATCACCAGATCGAGGCTTTCCGCCTGGTAGGGCAGGAATTCCTCATCCGCCTGGACATTGAGGCCGCCGGTATATTGTAGCATCCTGTGGGACAGGTCCTGTCGGATCAGCAGCTCCGGCTTGTCTTTCAGGAGATGCGCCCCCAGTTCGCCGCGATGACAACCGAGATCGAGAATGCGGCTGAAGCTGCGGTTCACATCGAGCAGTTTGTCGCACATCCGGTCGGCCACCTCCCGGAACAGGAAATCATGATTTTCGAAAATCGGCGCGGCCCGGTCCCGGTGCAGCCGCACCTGGCGCCGGTCGAAAATGACCGCCGTCTGTGGGGCGAACGGATTCTGTTCTTTCTTGTCGGACCAGTCGCTGTTTGTCATACTGCCTGTATGGCATTATTCGGGGGTCAGGAAAAGCATAATTCACAGGGAATAACCGTTGGCGGGCTGCTGGCGGGGGCCGGCCGCCGGCTGCTCGACCTGCTGCTGCCCTCCCGCTGCCCGTCCTGCGGCGACTTGGTGCCCGATGCGGCGAAGCTCTGCGCCGAGTGCTGGGCGACCCTCAGCTTCTTGTCCGGTCCGGCCTGCGCCTGCTGCGGCTTTCCCTTTCCCCATGACAAGGGCGACAACGTCCTGTGTGGGGTGTGCCAGGCCCATGTGCGTCAGTTCGACCGGGTCAGGAGCGCGCTCGCCTATGACGGCGGCAGCCGGCCGCTGCTGCTGGGCTTCAAGCACGGCGATCGCACCGATCTCGCCCCGTTTCTGGTGGATCTGCTGCATCTTGCCGGTCGGGACCTGCTGGCGGACAGTGACCTGATCCTGCCGGTGCCGCTGCATCCGCGGCGACTGATCCGGCGGCGCTATAACCAGGCGGCGCTGCTGGCGGCGGGACTGGCGGACAAAAGCGGATTGCCGTGGGACGGCCTCCTGCTCCGGCGCGTCAAGGCGACCACACCGCAGGAAGGCAATTACAGCGCGCGGCAGCAGAATGTCCGGGCGGCTTTCTTGGTCGCGCAAAACCAGCGGGAACGGATAGAGGGGGCCCGGATTCTGCTGATTGATGACGTTTATACCACCGGCGCTACCCTGCAAAGTTGTGCCAGAGAACTTAAGAAGCGGGGCGCGGACAGGGTTTACGGCCTGACCATCGCCCGGGTGGTGCGCCCCGGTATGATTTAGACCGGGTTTGTATTAGAGGGTCATTGAAAGCCCTTCGGGATCGCAATATATATAAAGGCATAATAACAGGGCTTCAGCCGGTCAGGGATTATTCGTCAGGAGTTATTGATTAATGGCCAAAATAACAATTTATACCACCATGTTCTGCCCCTATTGCATCCGGGCCAAGAAACTGCTCAAGTCCAAGGGGCAGGAGTTCGAGGAGATTGATATCGGCGAACACCCCCGGGAACGGGCCGTGATGATGGAAAAGGCCGGCGGCGCCCGTACCGTGCCGCAGATTTTTATCGGCGACCGGCATGTGGGCGGCTGTGACGACCTCTATGCCCTGGAACGCGCGGGCAAACTAGACCCGCTGCTGGCCTGATCCTGCATGACCGGCGATAAATTCACCATAGGTCTGGTGCAGATGACCTCCTCCAACGAGGTGGCGGAGAATGTCGCCGCTGCCGAAGTCTTCATTCGCGAGGCCGCCGCCGGCGGGGCCCAACTGGTGATGACGCCGGAATGCACCAGCCTGCTGGAACTCGGCCGCAAGGCGCTGTTTGCAAAAATCCATGTCCAGGACGAAGAATCGGCGGTTAGGCGTTTTTCCGCCCTCGCTGAAGAGCTGGGCATCTGGCTGGTAATCGGCTCCATGCCGATCCTGGTCGGGGACAAGGTGGCCAACCGCTGTTTTGTGTTCGGCCCGGACGGGGTCCTTGAACAAATTTATGACAAGATCCATATGTTTGATGTGGACCTGCCAAATGGTGAGCAATATCGGGAAAGCCGGTCCTACCAGGCCGGCGAACAGGCCGTGCTGGCGGACCTGCCCTGGGGCAGGATGGGACTGACGATCTGTTATGACCTTCGGTTTCCCTATCTCTTTAGAAAACTTGCACAAGCCGGGGCGACCATGTTATCAGTGCCGGCTGCTTTTACGCAACAGACCGGGGAAGCTCACTGGCATACCCTGCTCAGAGCCCGGGCGATCGAGAATGGCGCCTTTGTCTTTGCGCCGGCCCAGACCGGAACCCACGCCAGTGGCCGCAAGACCTATGGCCACAGTCTGGTGATTGACCCCTGGGGCAAGATACTGGCGGACGGGGGCACCGAGCCGGGGGTAAGCCTGGCGGAAATAGATTTAACGCTGGTCGAGGCGGCGCGGACCAATATCCCGTCGCTGCAGCATGACCGGCCTGTAAAAGATCCGGCCTGACGGCGGATCAGGAAAGTAAGATGATTGTATTTGACCTGAAATGTGCAGAAAATCACGTGTTTGAAGCCTGGTTCCGGAGCAGCGATGCCTATGAGGAACAGCGCGAGGCCGGACAGATTTGCTGCCCGCATTGCGGTGACAACCATATCAGCAAGTCTGTGATGGCGCCCAATATCTCTGCCAAAAGCAATCGTCGTTCCGACGCGGTACAGGATTCCGAAGATCTGGTCGGCCTGGACCAGGTCCCTGTTGCCGCCAGTGCCGGGGTGCCGGAAAATGCCGAAATCAGCGTCGAAGACGTAAAACGGGCTGCGGAACATATGCATGATGTGATGGCCAAATACCGCAAATTCGTCGAGGAAAACTGCGAGAATGTCGGTGACAATTTTGCCGCCGAAGCCCGCAAGATCCATAACGGCGAATCCGAGGAGCGCGGCATCTATGGCCAGACCACCCTCGAGGAAAGCCAGGAACTGCTGGAAGAAGGCATTGATATTTTCCCGGTGCCCGGCGCCGGCAAACTGGACAGCTAAGGCTCTGGCGCCTGGCCGGGAGCCGGGGTAAACTGCCGCCATGACGTCAAATTCCAAAATTCTCGGACTGATCCTGGCCGGCGGCCGCTCCCGACGCATGGGCGGCCGCGACAAATTTCTGCTGCCGTTTGGCGAGGATACGCTGCTTGACCATATCATCAGCCGGGCCCGTCCCCAGGTGGAGGGCCTGGCCCTCAGCTATAACGGGGAAGCGGAAAAGGTCGCTGCCACCGGCCTGCCTGTTGTACGCGATACCATTGACGACCCCGGACCGCTCGGTGGCATCCTGGCCGGCCTGCGTGCCGCCGAAGGGCGGGGCTTTGACTATCTGCTCAGTTTCGCCGGGGATGTGCCCTTTGTGCCGGAAAATTATGCGGCGCGACTTTGTGCGGCGCTGGAGGACGGGAATTGCCTGGCGGCGGTGGCCCGGTCCGGCGATCGAACTCATCCGGTGATGGGCCTGTGGCCGGTTGCCCTGGCAGATGACCTGGAAGCCTGTCTCTTGTCGGGGGAACGCAGGGTCATGACCTGGCTCGCCCGGCACAACTATGAAAAAGTTGTCTGGGATGAGATCCCCGACCCCTTCATGAATATCAACACCCCGGATGACCTGGACCGGGCGCGAAAGCTATTGGGCTGAGGCGACTTTTTCCATCCGCACCAGTGGCACCCGTGTGCCGTCTGAGGTTGCCGCCTCGCAATTTTCGATAACTTCATATCCACAGGCCCGGTACAGCGGTTCACCCGGCAGGGTGGCCATCAACTGAAATGTGCTGAATCCTTCCCGCGCGGCATCCCCTTCGCAAAGCTCGAGGATTTTGCGGCCGATGCCCCGGCGCGTAAATTCCGGATGGGTATACATGGCGCGCACCCGGGCCGGTTCGCTGGCAGGATCAAGCAGCCGGTCGCTGCGCCCGGCAGTGTGATTGCCGCCAAAGAGGGTCTCCCGCCGGCTCCAGCCGCCGCAGCCGACGATCTCGTTTCCCGACAGAATGACGAAATAAGTGCCGTCCTCCACCAGCCGGCTGTCCAGTCCCATGATTTCAGAGGAGGCCGCCACCTGTTGGGGCGTAAGGAAAGGGTCCAGCAATTGGGCCATGGACAACTCCATGACCTGGTGCAGGCCGTCCAGGTCATCCGCTGTGGCGCGCCGCACAGAAAAGGGAAACTCAGTCGCCATGGCCGGTATCGATTCTTGCGCAGCTATCCATATAGAGGCTCATATTGTCATCCCGCACCAGGGCGGCGAGCGAGACGCCGGTCTGCCGGGCGAGCTCGATGGCCAGCTCTGTCGGGGCGGACACGGCGGCAATCAGCGGGAGTCTGGCGGCGGCGCATTTCTGCACCATCTCGAAACTGCAGCGGCTCGACACCAGCACATAGCCCGCTGCGGGATCAAGTTTCTCCCGCATCAGGCGGCCGATGATTTTATCCAGTGCATTATGGCGGCCGACATCCTCGCGCACGGCCAGGATATCCCCCTCCCGGTCACAGAAAGCGGCGGCGTGGACGGCGCCGGTGGTTCGGTTCAGGGGCTGATGGCCGCGCAAGCCCTGCATGCTGCCATGAATGACCGCTGCCTTGAAAGGGGCGCCTTCCGGCACCGGCGGCAGTGGCCGGATCACATGTTCGAGCCGGTCGGCGCCACACAGGCCGCAGCCGGTCCGCCCCGCCATCTGCCGTTTGAAGTTTTCCAGTCGTTTGAAGCACCCTTCCCTGATCTCCACCGCGGCGACGATGCCCTTTTCCACCTCGTGGATGTCGAGGCCGATGATGTCTCCTGCCCCGTCGATGATGCCTTCGGTCAGGCTGAAGCCATAGACGAAATCCTCGAGATTGTCCGGTGTCACCATCATCACGGCGTAGGCGGCGCAGTTATATTCAATGGAGACGGGGATTTCGCAGGCAACGTCCCGGTGCGCGGCCGTTGCTTTTTCAGTTGGTGACCAGATCGTGGCAGACAGGGGCCGGTATGTGGGAAAGTCTGTCATCCCGCCTCCAGCTCAGGCCTTCTCGGCCAGCGCCACATAATTGACGGAAAAATCATGCGCGTCCAGCGACCAGGCGCCGCTGAGGGGGCTGTAGACCATGCCCTTGATGTCGCTGGTTTTGAAGCCGCTGTCGCGCAGGCTGCGGCTCAGTTCGGACGGCTTGAGGAATTTCTGCCAGTCATGGGTGCCCACCGGCAGCCAGCGCAGGATATACTCAGCGCCGGCGATGGCCACCAGCCAGGCTTTGGCTGACCGGTTGATGGTGGACAGGGTCATGCAGCCGCCGTCTTTGAGCAGGCGGTGGCAGGCGTCCAGAAAAGAGGGGATATCGGCCACATGCTCGATCACCTCCATATTGAGGATGGCGTCAAAGGTCTCGCCGGCGTCAGCCAGTTCCTCGGCGGTAATGTAGCGATAGTCGATCTCGAGTCCGGTCTGTTCGGCATGGGCCCGGGCGGTCAGGATATTTTTTTCCGAGGCGTCGGCCCCGACCATGGTGGCGCCGAGCCGGGTCAGGGGCTCGCACAACAGGCCGCCGCCGCAGCCGATGTCGAGGATGCGCAGGCCCTTGAGGGCGTCGGTGGCGGTAACATCCCGGCCGAAATGCCGGCACAGAGAGCCCTTGATAAATTCCAGCCGGACCGGATTCATTTTATGCAGCGGCCTGAACGGCCCGTTCGGGTCCCACCAGGTTTCCGCCAGGGCGGAAAAATTGGCAACTTCCTCCGGATTGACGGATCTGGAGGGGGACGTGGGGGCGGATTTGGCCGTCTTTGTTGCCATAAGCAGAGGGTCCTTCGGCAATATTGTTATAAAAAAACCATATTTTACCCACTATATCTAACTCAAGCCTTGCTTCAAGCAAGGATAAACGTATATGTATAGCGCGATTTTTAAAGATTGCCCCGCAAGAGGCATAACCAGGTTTGAGTGATGTCACGAATTGTCATGAAATTTGGCGGTACTTCCGTAGCCGATCTTGAGCGGATACGGAATGTGGCCCGTCGCGTAAAAAAAGAAGTTGATGCCGGTAACCAGGTGGCCGTCGTGGTGTCCGCCATGGCCGGTACAACGGACCAGCTGGTGGGCTGGGTGGAGGAAGCGTCTCCCCTGCATGATGCCCGGGAATATGATACGGTTGTTGCCGCCGGTGAACAGATTACCTCCGGCCTGCTGGCCCTGACCCTGCAGAATATGGGTATTCCGGCCCGCTCCTGGCTTGGCTGGCAGGTGCCGTTCAAGACCGACGATGTGCACGGTGCCGCCCGGATCAAGGAAATTGATACCACCAACATGCGTGAGCGGCTGGAGGAAAATGTGGTCTGTGTGATGGCCGGCTTCCAGGGCATTGCCGATGACAACCGCATTACGACCCTGGGCCGTGGCGGATCCGATACCTCCGCGGTGGCGCTGGCGGCGGCCCTGGATGCCGACCGTTGCGATATTTATACGGATGTGGAAGGGGTGTTTACCACTGACCCCCGTATCGTGCCCAAGGCGCGCAAGCTTGATAAAATTACCTATGAGGAAATGCTTGAGATGGCCTCTCTCGGGGCCAAGGTCCTGCAGACCCGCTCGGTGGCCATGGCCATGAACCACGGGGTACGGGTTCAGGTTCTTTCAAGTTTTACGGACACACCGGGAACCCTGGTGGTTGATGAGGATGAGATCGTGGAAAAACAAGTCGTCAGTGGCATCGCCTATGCCAACAATGAAGCAAGAATCACGCTGGTTGGCGTAGACAATACGCCGGGTATCGCCGGCGATGTCTTCAGCCCGCTTGCCGAAGGCAACATCAATGTGGATATGATTATCCAGAACGAGTCGGAAGACGGCCTGAAGACAGACATTACCTTTACCGTGCCCCAGGGCGACGTGGAAAAGGCCAGCAAGATCCTGGAAGATGCCGGCAATGTCAAATTCGAGAAACTCATCTCCGACAATAATGTGGTCAAGATCTCTGTGATCGGCGTGGGTATGCGCTCCCATGCCGGTGTCGCCGCGACCATGTTCCAGACCCTTGCCGACAAAGGCATCAATATTCAGGTCATTGCCACGTCTGAAATCAAGATCAGCGTGCTGGTCGATTCTGAATATACCGAGCTTGCCGTCCGGGCCCTGCATACGGCTTACGGGCTGGATGGCGAGTAACAATTGACGCATGACAGGGCGGGGGCAGAAAAATGAGCATTAACGGACTGGACCGACTGAACGAGCTCTGGGCCAGGGGCAAGGAGTTTCTGGGCACGGAATATGCCATTCTCGGCGGCGCCATGAGCTGGGTTTCCGAACGCCATCTGGTTTCGGCCCTGTCCAATGCCGGCGGGTTCGGCGTGATCGCCTGCGGCAGCATGACACCCGATCTTCTGGACCGGGAAATTGCGGCGACGAAGGAGATGACCGACAAGCCGTTCGGCGTCAACCTGATCACCATGCATCCCCAGCTGGACGAACTGATCGATGTCACCCTCGCCCACAAGGTCGGTCATGTGGTGCTGGCCGGTGGCATCCCGCCGGGAGGCGCGATCCAGAAAATCAAGGATGGCGGGGCCAAGGTGATCTGTTTTGCCCCGGCCCTGGTGCTGGCGAAAAAACTGATCCGCTCCGGCGTTGACGCCCTGGTGGTGGAAGGGTCCGAAGCGGGCGGGCATATCGGCCCGGTGTCCACCTCTATCCTGGTTCAGGAGATCCTGCCCCATATTACCGAAGTGCCGGTTTTTGTGGCCGGGGGAATCGGTCGTGGCGAGACCATTGCCGCCTATCTGGAGATGGGGGCGGCCGGCGTGCAGCTTGGCACGCGGTTTGTCTGTGCCGAGGAATCCATCGCCCATGAAAATTTCAAAAAGGCCTTCATCAAGGGTAATGCGCGGGATGCTGTGACCTCGGTCCAACTTGACCCCCGCTTTCCGGTGATTCCGGTGCGGGCGCTGAAAAACGAGGCCACAGAAGATTTTATGAAAACCCAGCAGGATGTGATAAATAAATACCAGGCTGGCGAATTAGATCTCAAGGAAGCCCAGCTGGCCATCGAGCATTACTGGGCCGGAGCCTTGAAAAAAGCAGTCATCGACGGAGATGTCCAGGGAGGATCCGTCATGGCCGGGCAAAGTGTAGGAATGGTAAAGAGCATACAGCCAGCGAAAGAAATCATCGAAGAGCTTGTCGAACAGGCCGCAGCACATCTGGCAATTAAATAAATCAATCCTATGTAGGTTGAGAGGCGGACCGGACCGGCCTGTTTCTCGGGCAATGGCAAAGGAGGGTAGATGACCCCCGCAAGCAGTGCACCGCGTCTTTTGATAAGACGGTTACACCAGATCATGGCCGGAACGGGCGACGCCGAGGACCGCCTGAACCAGCTGGTGCGCCTGATTGCCGGGAATATGGTCTCGGAAGTGTGCTCGGTCTATTTCCTGCGTGGCGGGGAAATGCTGGAACTGTTCGCCACCGAAGGCCTGAAGGAAAGTGCCATCCATGCCACCCGGCTGCAGGTGGGCGAGGGCCTGGTGGGTCATGTGGCCGCTACCGGCATTCCGCTGAACCTGGCCAATGCCCAGAACCATCCCAAATTCGTTTACCGGCCGGAAACCGGTGAGGAAATCTACCATTCCTTCCTTGGCGTGCCGATCCTGCGCGCCAGCAATGTGGCCGGTGTTCTGGTCATTCAGAACAAGACGCTCAGGCAATATTCCGAAGAAGAGGTAGAGGTCCTGCAGACGGTGGCCATGGTGCTGGCGGAGCTTGTGGCCGGCGGGGAACTGTTCGATCCCCTCGAGCAGCCGGAAGGCACCCTGGAACGGGCCGCCACCCCGAGTTTCGAAGGTGTGGTCTTTTCCGAAGGGCTGGCGGAAGGCCGGGCCGTGCTGCACGAACCCAAGGTCGAGGTGACCCACCATTTGTCCAGTGATCCTGCACGCGAACTCAAACGTCTGGATGAGGCGCTGGAAAACCTGGTCGGCCAGATCGACGAAATGATGCTGGCGGAAGATTTCAGACACCACGGGGAACATCAGGAAATCCTCGACGTCTACAAGATGTTCGCCCGGGACAAGGGCTGGAAGACCAAGATCTCGGAAGTGATCGAAACCGGCCTCACCGCCGAGGCGGCAGTCGAACGTATTCAGACCGACAACCGCAGCCGCATGCAGCAGACCGACGACCCCTATCTCAGGGAACGGCTCAGCGACCTGGATGATCTGTCCAACCGGCTGATCCGCCATCTGGTGGGCAAGACCGGAACGGCCGCGGCGGACAATCTGCCGGATAACGTCATTCTCGTGGCTCAGAATATGGGGCCGGCAGAACTGCTCGATTATGACAGGGACAAACTTCAGGCGGTGATCCTGCAGCAGGGGGCGCCGACCGCCCATGTGGCCATTGTCGCCCGGGCCCTCGGCATACCCATGGTCGGTCAGGTGGAAGGCGCCCTGCGTCATGTGGAGGAAGGGGAGCAGGTCATCGTCGATGGTGTTGACGGCATCATCTATTTCTCGCCGCTGCCGGAAATCCTGCAAAGCTACCAGGAGAATATCCGGAGCCGGGCTGAACTGCTGGCCAGTTACGAAGCACTTCGGGACAAAAGGGCCGTGACCCAGGACGGGGTGGAAATCGACCTGTTCATCAATGCCGGCCTGACCATCGATATGGACGGCCTGGAACACACCGGCGCCAAGGGCGTCGGTTTGTTCCGCACCGAATTCCAGTTCATGATCGGCGCCACCATGCCCAAGGTGGACAGCCAGGCAGAATTTTACAAATCCATACTGGATACCGCCGGGGACAAGCCGGTGGTGTTCCGCACTCTGGATATCGGCGGCGACAAACCGGTGCCGTTCCTGAAGCGGGACGAGGAAGCAAACCCGGCGCTGGGCTGGCGGGCAATGCGGATCTCGCTCGATCGGCCGGCCCTTCTGCGCTATCAGTTGCGCGCCCTGTTTCTGGCGGCGGAAGGACGGGAAATCAGCATCATGTTCCCGATGATTGCCGATGTGCATGAATTCAGGTCGGCCCGGTCTATCCTCGACAAGGAACTTGCCTGGCTCGACCGGTTCGGCAAGGTCAAACCGAAAAAGGTCCGGGTCGGTACCATGCTGGAAGTGCCGTCCCTGGTCTGGCAGCTGGACAACCTGCTGCCGCTGGTGGATTTTGTCTCCATCGGCAGCAACGACCTGATGCAGTTCTTTTTTGCCTGTGACAGGGAAAATCCGAAACTAGCCGAACGGTATGACCCGCTATCTCCGGCAGCGCTCGGCATGATGAAATTTATCATCGACAAATGTAACGAGTATGACGTCCCGGTCACCTTGTGCGGGGAACTGGGCGGCAAGCCGCTTGCCGCGCTCGGCCTGTTGGGGGTCGGCCTCAGGCGACTGTCCATTGCGCCCGCATCAGTGGGGCCGGTCAAGATGATGATCCGCAGCCTCAACCTGGGGCAGTTGCAGGATTATATGCAGGGGCTGCTGAGTCGCTCTGATCATTCGGTTCGAAACAGCATTTTGACATTTGCCAAGGATCACGGCATTCAGATTCGCTGATTTTAGTCGAATCAGACTAGAATTCATGTTCTAGGCCCGCAAGTTGCACTTTTTTATTGACTCCCCACATTAATATAAGTTTCACTTCCGGGGTAACCGTTAACATAAGATTAACGGGCGGGGGTAAATAAGGAAAATAGATATAAAATTAACCAAATAATAATTCGGGCAGACTATTATTCATATCTGTTTTCAAAGGGGTGGCATTCCTACACCGGGAACGACAAATGAAAATAATGCGCCGCTGGAAAACACAGCGGGGGTAATTATTTGATTGGATAGAATGGTGGTTATGACAGGGGAAGAAGTAAATAAGGCAGAGGCGGGGGATAAAAATATCCCCGATGTAGGCAGTTTGCTCTCAGAGGCCCGGAAATCAAAAGGACTGGATAGTCTCGACTATGTAGCCCGGGAACTTTGTATTCGACCGCATCTGCTGGAAGCTCTCGAACAGAATAATTTTTCTGCTTTTCCGACAGCCTGCTACGCGAGCGGTTTTCTGAAAAGCTATGCAACCTATCTTGGCCTGGATGCGGCATCCGTCGTCAGCCAGTTCAAATCCGAATATGAAGGCGCCACCGAGAAAGTGGAGCTGGTGTTCCCGGAGGTGCCGCCGCGGGCGCATCTGCCGCGAACCATCGCCGCCTCCATCGGCAGCCTGTCACTGGTGATCATGCTGGGCGTATGGATGATGTTCGGCAGTGAAAATATCAGCGGGGATATGCTGGCGCTGGAAGATCTCACCGGCATTACCCTGGCGCAATCTACTTCCGAACCGGTCCAGGCGCCAAACCAGGAGCCGGTGGCTGAAACAACAGAACTGGCCTCTGTTGAGCAGCCGGTCGAGGACAAAGCCGAAACAGGACGCAAGTTCACTTTCGTTCAGCAGGCCACCGCCAAGACCGGCGAGGCCACCCGCAAGGATGTGATGGCCACTGCGGTTGTGACTGACCGTATCCGGCTGACTGCTGACGCAGACATCTGGGTCCGGATCTCCGGCCCGGAAGGCGAAATCCTGTTTGACCGTGTGGTGCAGAAAGGCGAGGAATTCTTTGCCCCGGATCGCAAGGGCCTGACCCTGATGACCAGCAATGCTTCCGCTCTTTCCGTCTTTGTCGGCGATGTGGCCATTTCTCCGCTCGGGGATTACGGCCAGATTGTTTCCGAACTGGCGCTGGACCAGAAAAAACTGCTGCAGAAAACCGCGTTGTTGCAGTATTAACCGCAAAAAAATCATACACATACCGAATGGCGGCCCTTTCTCCTTGAAATCGGGCCGCTTTTTGCGCATGTTTAGGCCGATTTTGACAAAGCCTGTCCTAAGGCAGGCAAATGCCGGATATATGATATGAGTGTACGTCCCTATCGCGACATTATACGCAGGAAAAGCCGCCAGGTCATGGTGGGCGATGTGCCTGTGGGCGGTGACGCGCCGATCTCGGTCCAGAGCATGACCAACACGCTGACCCATGATGTCGAGGCGACCATGGCGCAGATCCGGTCGCTGGAAGAGGCCGGCGCCGATATTGTCCGCGTCTCCTGTCCGGACGAGGAAAGCACTGCGGCGCTGAAGGACATCGTGCGCCAGGCCAATGTGCCGATCGTGGCCGACATTCATTTCCATTACAAGCGGGCCATCGAAGCGGCGGAAGCCGGCGCGGCCTGCCTGCGCATCAATCCCGGCAATATCGGTTCCGCCGACCGGGTCCGGGAAGTGGTCAGGGCGGCCAAGGATCACGGCTGCAGCATGCGTATCGGCGTCAATGCCGGCTCGCTGGAAAAACACCTGCTGGAGCAGTTTGGTGAGCCCTGCCCCGAAGCCATGGTGCAGAGTGCGCTGGAGCATGCGAAAATTCTCGAGGATAATGATTTCCGCGACTTCAAGATCAGCGTCAAAGCCTCTGACGTGTTCCTGGCGGTGGCGGCCTACCAAGGCTTGGCCGAAGCCTGCGACTATCCGCTGCATCTCGGCATTACCGAAGCCGGCGGTCTGCGCGGCGGCACGGTGAAATCCTCCATCGGCATGGGCATGCTGCTGTGGTCGGGGATCGGCGATACCATCCGGGTGTCCCTGTCCGCTGACCCGGTCGAGGAAATTAAGGTCGGCTTTGAGATGCTGAAAAGCCTGGACCTGCGTCATCGCGGCGTGCGGATTGTGTCCTGCCCGTCCTGTGCGCGCCAGGCGTTTCCGGTCATCAAAACGGTGGAAACCCTGGAAAAAAGACTGGAACATATCTCCACACCCATGAGTCTCAGCATCATCGGTTGTGTGGTGAACGGTCCCGGCGAGGCCCGGGAAACGGATATTGGCCTGACCGGTGGCGGCAACGGCAACCATATGGTTTACCTGTCGGGCGTAACCGATCACAAGATTGACGACGCCCATATTGTGGATCATATCGTCGAACTGGTGGAACAAAAAGCGGCCGAACTGGAAGCGGAACGAGCTAAAGACGCTTCCGTCCGGCAGGCATCATAAAATTCAAGGAGTATAGAGGTGGCGCGTCTCCAGCCGGTGCGCGGGACTCACGACATATTAGGTGACCAGGCCCGCGCCTTCAGATACATCACGGAAACTTTCGTCAAGGTGGCAGAACGCTATGGCCATCAGGAAATCTCCACACCAATATTTGAATTTACCGAAGTGTTCAAGCGGACCCTCGGTGAAACGTCCGATGTGGTCTCCAAGGAGATGTACACTTTTGAGGACCGCGGCGGGGAAAGCCTGACCCTGCGTCCGGAATATACCGCGGGCATTGCCCGGGCCTTCATCTCCGGCGGCCTGCAGCAGGACCTGCCGCTCAGGTTTTACGGCTATGGACCCATGTTCCGCTACGAGCGGCCGCAAAAGGGCCGCATGCGCCAGTTCCACCAGATTGATGTGGAAATCCTCGGCGTGCCGGAACCGCAGGCGGATATCGAACTTCTGGCCCTGGCGGCGGACTTGCTCGGCGAGCTCGGCCTGATGGACCATATCACCCTGGAAATCAACTCACTGGGCGATACCGAAAGCCGCCATGCTTACCGCGACGCGCTGGTGGATTATCTCACCGCCCATAAGGACCGGCTCAGCGAGGACAGCCTCAATCGTCTGGACAAGAATCCGCTCCGTATCCTCGACAGCAAGGATGAGGGGGATCGGGCGATCGTCGCCGATGCCCCGGTGCTGCAGGACTATTTCAATGACGCCTCGACCGGCTTTTTCCAGCAGGTGAAAGACGGCCTCGAGGCGCTGGGCATTGCCTATGTGGTCAATCCGCGCCTGGTGCGCGGTCTCGATTATTACAGCCACACCGCCTTTGAATTTACCACCGACCAGCTCGGCGCCCAGGGCACGGTGCTGGCCGGCGGCCGCTATGACGGTCTGATCGAACAGATGGGTGGCCCGGCAACGGCGGGAATCGGCTGGGCGGCCGGGCTCGAGCGCCTGGCGGAACTGGTGTCTCACAATCATGTGCCGCAAAGCGCACGACCCGTTGCCATTATACCGGTCGGGGGCGAGGCCCAGGCCGAAGCCCTGAAGCTGGCCCGGGCCCTGCGCCATGACGGCTATGTGGTGGACATGGGCTACCGCGGCAATGTGGGCAAACGCATGAAGCGGGCCAACAAGCTGGACAGCGCCGCCGCCATCCTGATGGGCAGTGACGAGCTGGCCCGCGGCAAGGTCACCATCAAGGACCTGGACGAAGGATCACAGCAGGAAGTGGACCTGGACAAGGTCTCCGATCACCTGATGCAATATCGCTAGCCTGGTTTTCTGTATCGCATTTTTAGAAACAGGAAAAACAGGACAGGACGATTATGATACCACAGGAAAAACTGAACCAGCTGATTACACGCCATGAAGAGCTCGAACATCTGATGTCCGGGGGCGGTGATCTCAGTTCCGATGATTTTGTCAAAATTTCCCGCGAGTACAGTGACCTGACGCCGGTGGTGAAAACCGCCCGCGACTATATGGCGCTGCAGCAGGAAATCAGCGACCTCGAGGAGATGCTGGAAGATTCCGACACCGATGCAGAAATGCGGGAGCTGGCGGAGATGGAACTGCCGGACCTGAAGGAAAAGCTTCCCGGCCTCGAGCATGAGGTCCAGATCCTGCTGCTGCCCAAGGATATCGATGACGAAAAAAACGCCCTGCTGGAGATCCGCGCCGGCACCGGCGGCGACGAAGCGGCCCTGTTTGCCGGCGACCTGTTCCGCATGTACCAGCGGTATGCCCAGCTGCAGGGCTGGCAGTTTGAAGTGGTCAGCGCCTCGGAAAGCGACCAGGGCGGCTTCAAGGAAGTGGTGGTCAACGTCAGCGGCAAGGGCGTGTTTGCCAAACTGAAATATGAATCCGGCGTGCACCGGGTGCAGCGGGTGCCGGAGACCGAAGCCGGCGGCCGCATCCATACCTCTGCCGCCACTGTGGCGGTGATGCCGGAGGTGGAAGAAGTGGATATCAAGATCGATGAAAAGGACCTGCGCATTGATGTGTTCCGGGCCAGCGGTCCCGGCGGCCAGTCGGTGAATACCACCGACAGCGCCGTCCGCATCACCCATATCCCGACCGGGATTGTGGTCAGCCAGCAGGATGAAAAATCCCAGCACAAGAACAAGGCCAAGGCCATGAAGGTGCTGATGGCCCGCATCTATGACGCCGAACGCGCCAAGATGGAGGCGGAACGGGCGGCGGACCGGAAAAGCCAGGTGGGCTCCGGCGACCGTTCCGAGCGGATCCGGACCTATAACTTCCCGCAGGGCCGGGTCACCGATCACCGGATCAACCTGACGCTGTACAAGCTTGACCAGATCATGGCCGGCGAGGGGCTGGGAGAGGTGATTTCCGCCCTGATCACAGAGGACCAGGCCGCCAAGCTTGCCGAGATGCAGCTCTGAGCCTGCCCCGATCATGACTGCCGACCTGCCCGCAGAGAAAAATACCGTCGCCGCCCGCCTGCGGGAGGGCCGCCGCCGTCTGGCGGCGTGCGGTATTGACACTGCCGAACTGGATGCGCGGCTGCTGCTGTCCCATGTCCTCGGCTGCGGCCCGATGGAGCTCTATCTGCAGCAGGACCGGCAACTGACGGCGCCGGAGGCCGGCTGTTTTAAGGCCGTGCTGGCGCGGCGCGAACAGCGGGAACCCCTGTCGCAGATCCTGGGCGAAAAGGAATTCTGGAGCCTGACTTTCCGGGTAACAAAGGATGTTCTCACCCCGCGGCCGGACAGCGAGACTTTGATCGAGGTGGCGTTGGCCAGGATCCCGGACCGCGCTGCCCCATTGCGCATACTTGACCTTGGCACCGGCAGCGGCTGCCTGCTGCTCAGCCTGCTGAGCGAGCTTCCCAACGCCAGCGGTGTCGGTCTTGATATTTCGGATGCTGCGCTTGACGTGGCGCGGGACAATGCGAAGCGGCTCGGCTTTGCGGACCGCACAGATTTCCTCATCAGCGACTGGACGAGGGCCCTGGACCCGGAGGAGAAATTCGACATTATTCTCTCCAATCCGCCGTACATTGGTGAAGCAGAAAAAGACAGCCTGCCGCCGGAAGTGCGCCACTACGAACCGGAAAGCGCCCTTTACGCCGGTGCGGAGGGACTGGATGACTACCGGAAACTGATTGACCAGTTGCCGGATTTTCTTGCCCCTGGGGGTTATATCCTGTTCGAGATCGGCGCCGGTCAGGCGGCGGCCGCGCGGGCTCTGCTGCAGGCGAGGGGCGTTTCCGATGTGGAGGTCATACAGGACCTGGCGGGGAAAGACCGGTGCGTCTGCTGGCGTCCCTGAAATATGCAGCAAAATAACTGTATAAAAAAAATCAAAAGATTCTTGGCATTTCCAATTCGCCGGGGTACTGTAGGGCGTTGCCTGAGGGCAGTAAAAAATCCGGTGAGGGAAATACCGGTATATAAACCCCACAAAATCTGAAAATCTAACTTATGTCGTCCCCCTGGTCGGGACGGTTAACCTTGTGACAGGCATCGGTATAAACCGGGCCTTGGTAGTATATTTAAATGAAACAAAGTCAAAATTCACGCCGCGGTCGTCAGAACGCGAAACCCAACAACAATCAGCAGCGGGGAAAAAGCAACAAGGGCAGAAAAGGCGGACGCGGTTCCCAGCCCCAAGGTAATCCCGCAACCCGCCAGGTGGATAGCCACGGGCCACTGGGAAAACAGCGTGGAAATGCAAAACAGCTTTATGAAAAATATAAAACCCTGGCTCGTGAGGCATTTTCTTCCGACAGAATGATTTCGGAATCCCTGTCCCAGTTTGCCGACCATTATTACCGGATCTATGCGGAATATGCGGCTGCTGAAGCTGCGGCCCAGGCGGCCCGGGATGAAGAGCAAAAGCGCAAGGCTGAAGAGGCCGCCGAAAACCAGGCCAATTTCATAGAGGTTGACGGCGATGAAGCAGACGCCGGCGCGGTGAAATCTTCTTCCTCCAAGGAGCCCGAGGGCGGAAAAGACAGCGGAGAAGAAGCTGAAAGTGCCACGATTCTGAGCCTGGATCTGGGCGACGGCACCGGCGCTGCAGCAGGGGAAGAGGCGAAGCCGAAGCGGCGGACTGTGAGCCGCAGCCGCAAGAAAGCGGATTCGGAAAACGGTGAATTGCCCTTGGCGGAAGAGGAAAAGAAGCCGGTCCGCAGAACCCGCAAGAAGAAAGAAGAACAGGCAGAGCAGCAGGTTTCCGAATAGAAACCTCGGGAAAAGTTCAAAAACATTGCGAAGGCCGGTACAACAACCGGCCTTTTTTATGGTAAAATCCACAAAGAACCCTTGTGTTGCAGAAAAGTCACATCATATGTGAACTAACCATGAATTAAGGAGTTTTTTGAATGGACTTCGATAAATATACAGATCGCAGCAAAGGATTTATCCAAAGCGCCCAGAATCTGGCGCTCCGTGAGGGTCATCAGCGGTTTACACCGGAACATATCCTGAAAGTGCTGCTGGAGGACAAGGAAGGCCTGTGCGCCAACCTGATGCAGGCGGCGGGCGCCGATCCCAAACAGGCCCTGCTGGCCGTTGAAAAAGAGGTTGCCGGCTATCCGAAGGTGGAAGGCAGCGGCGCCGGCCAGCTCTATATGGATCCGGCCACGGCGCGCCTGTTTGACGGTGTCCAGGAACTGGCGAAAAAGGCCGGCGATGAATATGTCACCGTGGAACGCCTGCTGCTCGCCCTGACGCTTGCCAGCGGCAGCAAATCCGCGGATATCCTGAAAGCGGCCGGGCTGACCGCCCAGAATCTCAATTCTGCCATCAATGAAGTCCGCCAGGGCCGTACCGCCAGCAGCGCCAGCGCGGAAGACAGTTACGAGGCGCTGAAGAAATATGCCCGGGACCTGACCGCCGCCGCCCGCGACGGCAAGCTTGACCCGGTGATCGGCCGCGACGAGGAAATCCGCCGCACCATCCAGGTGCTCAGCCGCCGGACCAAGAACAACCCGGTGCTGATCGGCGAACCCGGCGTTGGCAAGACCGCCATTGTAGAAGGCCTGGCGTTGCGTATTGCCAACGGCGATGTGCCTGATTCCCTGAGTCAGAAAAAAATCATGGCCCTGGACATGGGCGCCCTGGTGGCCGGGGCCAAATATCGCGGCGAGTTCGAGGAGCGCCTCAAGGGCGTACTTCAGGAAGTGCAGGCGGCCGAAGGCGAGATCGTGCTGTTTATCGATGAGATGCATACCATTGTCGGCGCCGGCGCCTCTGAAGGCTCCATGGATGCTTCCAACCTGCTGAAGCCGGCCCTGGCCCGGGGTGAACTGCATTGCATCGGCGCCACCACGCTGAATGAATATCGCAAATATGTGGAAAAGGATGCCGCTCTGGAGCGTCGTTTCCAGCCGGTTATGGTCGGTGAACCGACGGTGGAAGACACTATTTCCATCCTGCGCGGCCTCAAGGAAAAATACGAACTTCACCACGGAATCCGGATTACTGACGGCGCCATTGTCGCCGCGGCGACCCTGTCCAACCGCTATATCAATGACCGTTTCCTGCCGGACAAGGCCATCGACCTGGTGGACGAAGCGGCGTCCAAGATCAAAATGGAAGTGGACAGCAAGCCGGCCGAACTGGACGAACTGGACCGTCGCATCATTCAGCTCAAGATCGAGCGCGAGGCCCTGAAGAAGGAAAAAGACGAGGCGTCGCGCGACCGGCTGGAAAAACTGGAAAAAGAGTTGGGCGAACTGGAACAGCAGTCTGCTGAAATTACCGCCCAGTGGCAGAAGGAAAAAGACCGGATCAGTGGTGACCAGCAGATCAAGGAACAGCTGGACCATGCCCGGCTTGAACTGGAACAGGCCCAGCGCTCCGGTGATCTGGCCCGGGCCGGGGAGCTGCAGTATGGCACCATTCCCGACCTGGAAAAACGCCTCGGCGAAGCCGAGCAGGCCGAAGCCTCCGGGAACCAGCTGCTCAAGGAAGAGGTCAGTGACGAGGACATCGCCTCTGTGGTCAGTCGCTGGACCGGTATTCCGGTCGACAAGATGCTGGAAGGCGAACGGGAAAAACTGGTGCATATGGAAGACTGGCTCGGCCGCCGCGTGATCGGCCAGGACGAAGCTGTCAAGGCGGTGTCCGCCGCCGTGCGCCGGGCCCGCGCCGGCCTGCAGGATGAAAACCGCCCGATCGGCTCGTTCCTGTTTCTGGGGCCGACCGGGGTCGGTAAAACCGAACTGACCAAGGCGCTGGCCGAATTCCTGTTTGACGACGAACATGCCATGGTGCGGATCGACATGTCCGAATTCATGGAGAAACATGCGGTGGCCCGGCTGATCGGGGCGCCGCCGGGATATGTGGGTTATGAAGAAGGCGGGGTGCTGACCGAAGCCGTTCGGCGGCGGCCTTACCAGGTGGTGCTGTTTGACGAGGTGGAAAAAGCCCATCCCGACGTGTTCAATGTGCTCTTGCAGGTGCTGGACGACGGCCGCCTGACCGACGGCCAGGGCCGCACCGTGGATTTCAAGAACACCCTGATCATCCTGACCAGCAACCTGGGCAGCCATATTCTGGCCGACCAGCCGGAAGGGACGGATGTGGAAGCCGTGCGCGACCAGGTGATGGAAGTGGTGCGGGCGTCGTTCCGGCCGGAATTCCTCAACCGCCTGGATGAAATCACCCTGTTCCACCGTCTCGGCCGTGAACATATGCACGGCATTGTCGAGATCCAGCTGAAACGACTGAAAAAGATGCTGGCGGACCGCAAGATCACCTTGGATCTGGATCAGACCGCCCTCGACTGGCTGGCCCATGCAGGCTACGACCCGGTTTACGGCGCCCGGCCATTGAAAAGGGTGATCCAGCGCAATCTGCAGGACGCGCTGGCCAACAAGATCCTTGAGGGCACGGTCCATGACGGCTCCACCGTTCATGTCACCGCCGGCGCGGACGGCCTGGAACTCACTGTATAGACACACTGGTTAGCACAAAAAAGAAAGGCTCCCGGTTGGGAGCCTTTTCGATTCGATAGGAGAATTTGACCGGGATCAGCCGGCAGTTCCGCTACGCAGTTCGCTGAGCAGGTTGTCCACCACATGGGACAGGGTGCCGGATTGTTCACCCAGTTCGCCGGAAATGCTCATGACCTTGTCGGCAGAGCCTTTGGTTTTCTGCGCTGTTTCATGCAGCCGACCGATATTGTCGGTGGTGTCGCGGGTGCCCTGGGACGCGCTCTGGGCATTGCTGGCGATTTCGTTGGTGGCTGCATTCTGCTCTTCGATGGAAGAACTGATCACGCCGGCGCTTTCGTTGGTCTGGGAAATGATTTTGGAAATTTCCTCGATGGAGGAAACGGCCTCCTGGGTCACGGCCTGCATGTTGCTGATCTGGGCGTCAATCTGTTCCGTCGCCTTGGCCGTTTCATCGGCCAGCGATTTCACTTCATTGGCGACCACGGCGAATCCCTTGCCTGCTTCCCCGGCGCGCGCGGCTTCGATGGTGGCGTTGAGCGCCAGCAGGTTGGTCTGGTTGGAAATATCCGTGATCAGGTCCAGCACCTCGCGGATGTTGCGGGTCTGATCGGCCAGGGACTGAATGGTATGGGTGGTCGATTCGGCCTGTTTCACCGCCTCGTTGGAAATATTGGAGGTATGGGACACCTGGCGGGTAATCTCGCGAATGGAGCTGGACAGTTCTTCGACCCCGGCGGCCACGCTCTGGATATTGCCGGAGCTGGCTTCGGCGGCGCGGCGCACTTCCGAGGACAGGGTTTCTTCCTCGCTGGCCAGATGGGACAGGGTGTCGGCATTATGCCGGAGGTTTTCCGCTGAGTCGACCAGGCGGGAGGAAACCTCCTTGATGGCATGCTCCAGCCGGTCGGCCAGGGCCAGCTGGCGGTCGCGGTTTTCCTGGGCGGCTTTCTGCTGCAGGGTTTCCTGCTCGGCGGACAGGCGTTCCGCCTCAGCCTGGCTGTCGCGCAATGCGGACAGGGTCTGTTCCGCTTCGGCAGCGAGCTTGCTGGCTTCTTCACTGGCCTGACTGGCCTGCTCGGCGGCAAGCTGAGCGTCGGACACCGCCGCTTCGCTGTTGGCAAAGGCCTTGGCCAGTTCCTGGGTCATCAGGAACAGGAAGCCGGTCTCGATCACGACGATCACCGCATGCAGGACCACCCGCATAAAATCCGCCCCGTCCGGGAACACGGCGGACGGCATCAGGAAATTCAGCAGCAGGTGATGGGTGGCGGTGGTGCCGGCAGAGATCAAAATTGCTTTTTCATCACAATAGACCGCAGTCAGGGCCAGGGCGGCGAAGAAGCTCATGTGCACGTCGATCTGCCAGGGGTGGCCGGTAAATTCATAGAGCCAGAAGGCGATCAGGGCGACCAGCGCGACGGAGGAATAATAGCGGTAGGCGGCCTCGCCCGGTGCGGTTTTCCACAGGAAGGTGGCGCCGCCGGAAATCAGGGCGCTGACCAGGGTGCAGAGAATCCAGCTGCCGGTGCCAAGGATAAGGCCGGTAGTGCCGACAACGGCGGTCATCAGCCACAGGATGTACAGAAAATAAGTCGAGGTCTTTTGTCTCAGATTTTCCAGTTCAAGCATTTGTCGCGACTTTCTTTTGATATTGGGCGGGGGTGCGGGCAAAACAGCCGACCGCGCCAAACGGGTTGATTACGATTACAGCCCCGGCGGCATAGAGTTTATCCAGGATGTCCTGCCGGGATCCCCCACGTGGCGTTCTGAAATGAACGATATTGTCAAATGCGCCGCTGCCGGTGACATAGACGCCGCTGCCGGCGGTTGCACGGAAACTTTCCTCCAGGCTGTACCCTGCCGGAAAAACAACAGCCAGGTCGCGGCTGTCTGCCGGCGCCAGCTTTATAAAAAGAAGAATGATAAAAGAGGCCAGAAAACAAAACAGGGCGGGGCCGTAGGTCGCCAAATGGCCGGTCCGGCTGCGAGACTGTTGATGCAGACTGCTGAACATATACTCTTAACCCCTCATTCTTAAGATACATTAGTATGACCGAAAATAGTTAAGAAATCGTTCCGGGCTAAGGTCTCTCGGGGAAAAGCGGCTGAATCAGTCCTGTTTGTTCCAGGCCAGCAGGATATTGTTTTTCTGCAGGTTGATTTCGTGATCAATGGCGCCGGCAACCTGGATGAATTTTTCCAGGTCGGCGCCCTTGAGCTTGCGGCCGGTGGGAATTTTCAGGCTTAGCGGATTGACCTGCTTGTCGTTGACCAGCACTTCATAATGCAGGTGGCGTCCGGTGACCCGGCCGG